>JAJSDS010000023.1:0-14010 GCA_028580875.1 Nitrosotalea sp. | reverse complement strand
ATATTGTTCATTGCGCTAATGATTGATTCAGTACACTAATTTTTAATCAAGATATTTTTTTAGTGACATTTTTTCTGCACCGGGGATTTTAGCAATTTCAAATCCATCAGCTCGTTTTGAAAAAGATTTGGTTGCATCCATTCCCATCTTGGCAGTGAGAAGATTTTTTTGATCACTGGAGGGGTCAAGACTAGAACCTCTCACTTTGGATATTATCACTAGATCCTTATCAGCTTGAAACCTAGTAGCCATTGCATATTCAACTGCTACAGGATCTGATGGATCAATGTCATCATCCACTATTACCACATTTTTAAGGGATCGATGGGCAGAGAAGGCGGCTTCGATTGCTTTTTTTGGATCAGAGTCTCGTTTTTTCGATATCTGGACCACAGCATGTAACCATTTACAACCACCTTCAGTAAGTACAACATTCCTAGTTTGTGGCAGAACTTTTCTTAGGTCTTTGCTTATCTTAGCTTCAATTGGCATACCCATAAGCAGTTGGTGCTCGCCAAAACCAGCCAATACATCATGAAAAATAGGATTATTTCTAAAGTATATTCTGTCAAGTTCGAAAACGGGTTGTGCTCTTTTGAAATCATATGTACGAAGCATTTCTACCATCCATTCTTTGTGTGTCTTATCCTTGAGAATTCTTCCCTCGATAATTATTTCTGATTCTGATGGGACAAGCATCTTGGAATAAGGTGACATGGAAAGAGTAAGTTTTTTGTTTAACAATTCATTTGCAATCTCAAGTTCATCTTTCCCCCAATCTGCTTGATATGCTCCAGCAATGGAAACAGCTGGATGAACACCTACTGAAATAGCAACTTTTAGGTCTTCACCATGCTCCTTTGCATAAACAAAAGTTCTATGAAGATGCCTTCCTTCTACCATTCTAATCGAGAAATGTTTCTCATCAATTCTCAACAATCTGTTAAATGATGAATTTTGTGTACCCATTTCTTGGTTTTTAGTATATACAATCGAGGAGGTAATGAAAGGTCCTGGTTCTTTATCAAAATGAGTAACTATGGGTAAAGTAAAAAGATCTTTTGATTGATTTTCCATGAATTTAGCCTTTGTAGTTATTTTTGGTTTTGATGCATGTTTGATAGCAGAAATTACTTTTTCGTGTATCTTGCCTTCAGTGGCACCAACTGCATACGCAAATCTTTTTCGCGTACCAACCAGATTAGAGACCACACGAAACTTGCTATCTTTAACATTTTCAAACAAAAGTGCTTTTGAGCCATCCATCTTGGAAGTTATTGCGGCAATCTCAAATTTTGTGGAAACTTTCTTTTTTATTATAGTCAACTCGCCATTTTTGGAAACAAGATCCAAATAGCTTCGCATATCAGAAGTCATTGTTTTATAATCTCCATTAATTCATTCATCAGTATTTTCATACTGTCAAGATCTAAATCTTTTTCAACATTTAGTGAAAAAATACAAATTCCATTTATTGTAGAAGCTACACGTTCTGAAACCATCTTAAGAAAAAGCGTATCAGATTTTGATGGTATAACAGCAGCTGTACTTACACGACCACCTGAACTAATAGAAACAACAAGTGTTCCTATTCTTTCTTTTCCTTCAGAAATAGAAATAAAATTTCCATTATCGTACGGAACAATCTGTACCAAGAAGTCCCTATGATTCACTTTGACGGTTTTTTTTGTATAACCGACTTGTGATATCAACAGCTTACTTCAGCTTACTAGACCTATATTGCTACCGGCGTAACTGCTACTTTCTTTATTGTAGCTTTTACTGTCTTAGCTTTTGTCGTTTTTGCTTTTGCAGTTTTAGTCTTTTTTACGGACTTTTTTACTGCTATTGGCTCTAGCTCAATCTCTTCTACTTCTGCAGCTTTTACAGCAACAGCTTCTAGTTGATCAGCTTCGACTCTAGCTCGTAGTTTTGCTTTGTACTTGAGGTTTCGTGGTTTAGTTCTTAGTCTGTATCCACAGCAAGGACACCAAAGACCTTCCCATTTTATGAAAATTTCACAAATCTGGCATCTTTTTTGTCCTGATGCGTAACGACCAGTTCCTACTGGCTTCTGTGCTTTGTATCTTGTGCATATTCCTTTACATGTCATATGTTGTTACCTGTTTATCATATAGTAATAGTAATTATTTAAGCATGGATCAAAAAATTCTATAATTTTAAAGCGTTTTTTATGAAATAATTATTTTAGATCCATATTCTTGATTGAACAGTTTTCAAGAAAAAAATGAAAAACACTATAAATATCTATCGTCCTTTCACATCTAACTCAAAAGATCATCCTTAAATTGTACTGCACAAGGTTTTTGATCGATTTCGATATTTTCATCCAATTCTTGACAGAGGTAGGATAAGATGCCTATAGCCTTCTCTTTGCGTTATGTATCTAGCTGATATCTTATCACGCTCTCCTTTCTTGTTGTAATTTTTTATTTTCAGCGATGTTTTACGTTCATCTACAAATTCTAGTTCAAAATGTGAGCAGAATCGAAGGTTTAGAGAGTTTACTATATGTAAAGCAATTTTCATGTTACCATCTCCTACTTTTACAATTTTTCTTCGAGCGTTTATCCCTACTAAAATTTGAACAATATGAGAGATCAAGTCATCAGTAGCTGTGTAAATCGAACTTTCGATTTCTTTTTCATAGTAAAAAACTGATAATCCTATTCTATTACCAGGATCAATTCCTATCACCAACGAATTATCATTAATTCCTGATTGAAGTTTTTCAATAATTTTTGCTTGTACAATAGTAGGATGATAATTGAATTCATCGTCTAAGAGAACTAGACTAGTAGGCATTTTAGAAGATTCAGACATTGTAGTGAGAATCAATCTTCGATCTGAACTTGTAATTTCTTCTGGCAATACAGAATCGTAATTTAATTGAAGCCGTCTTAAGATATTTATGAATTTAAAATATGATCTGCCAGATACCGTTGCCACTGCTATGTTATTTTGTGGTGGGTATGATATGAATAATAATAATTGTTAGAAAATTTAAAGATTGTTTGTGTGTTATTTTTGATCAGCAAATTTCAATTAGTTGTCAATTGCAATATGGCCATTGCCAAGTCTCCTTTTGCCTCAATCAAGGCCTGTGTTGCCTTCTCCGGAGATACATTTGCCTGTTGGGCTACAAGTAGTATATCCTCTTGTTTAAAGACAGGCACTTCAAGTTCTCTTTCTTCGTAACTTTCAGCAATGATTTGAAAAATAGAATTGTCTTTTGCTTTCATTTCTGTGACAGAGGGTTTTGCTATAATGATTTCTTTGGTATCGGTCTTAATTATGACTTCTTGGACATTTTGTACATCTTTCATTTCCAGACCCATCTTGTCCAGCATTCTTCGCATTTCGCGGTTTCCGCCACGCATCATGATATACTCATACTCCGCTGTTTGTACTTTTTAAACTATCTCTGATCTTTACTGCTACACCTTTTTTAAATGACCTTATCATTCTTGTAGATAATACTGCCTTGCCAACCGCAATTACTTTATTATCATATAGAACTGGTACATCTCCTCCGATCAGTATGTTTTTCCCGCACCAAGTTACATGCTTGCAAAAGACTGAGCTACCCTCTTGAACAAATGTCTTTGATTCATCATCAATTTCAAGGCAGTTTTCTCTGAATTTTTTACTTTTCAATAGAATTTGTGCAAAGAAGGGAGTAATAGCAAGACCTCCATCTGTTCTTAGCGTACAAAGTAGTGTATCATTTTGGTGTACATGTTTTATTCGCCCAGTATTTTTAGAATAGGTAATCTTCACATCCTTTGGGAGATATTTTGATACTCCATGACCAAAAAGTGCATCCAAGGTATGTTTGATTTTAAGAATAGAGTCCAACAAATTATGTTAGATTTACCATATTAATTATTTTTGCAATAGAAGTGACCTATATAGTAAGTCCTAACAACTATATAGAATAATTTCCCAATGATGCAACATGGGAACAAATGAAGAAATGCGAAAGATACAGTTTACAGGCAAGTCTTCATACATTGTTTCGCTGCCAAAACAATGGATAACAGACATGGGTCTCAAACAAGGAGATCAAGTAGCAGTAGTAAGACAAGGAGTTTCCAATTTACAAATTGTACCACTAAAACATCACAACAAACCCGTCGGTACTGAAGAGGCAACGATTGAAATCAAACCAGAAGATGAAGATTCTACAATCGTTAGAAAACTGATCTCACTTTATCTTCTTGGATTTACCATTATCAATGTAAAATCAAAAGTTGGAAGATTAAAACCATCTCAGAGAAATTCCATTAAAGATGCAGTAAAGAGTATTCTAATGGGAACTGAGATTACTGCAGATTCTGTTGAGGGCATAACTATACAAGTACTCATCAATTTGTTTGAACTTTCAGTTGATGGAGCACTAAAAAGAATGCTAATAATTGCAAAATCAATGCAAAATGATGCTTTGCTTGCACAAGAGGAAGCAAATTTTGAATTGGCAAAAGAGGTTGTAAACAGCGATGATGAAGTAGACAGATTTAGCTTTTACATAATGAGACAACTCAAAATTGCCATACAAAATGAACATATGTTAAATGAAATGGGAATAGAAAGTCCTTACCACTGTTTGGGCTATAGGCTAATAGTAAAAAATATTGAACGTCTTGGAGATCATGCAACTGAAATAGCTAAAGACTTGCTTGAATACAAGAAACCTATCAAGAAATTAGTACTTGAGCCTATACATGAAATGAATACATTTACCTTATCAGTGTTAGATGAAGCATGTTTATCTCTATTCAAAAAGGATTCCAATCAAGCAGAACGAACTGTGCAAAAAACATCTGAAATTTCAAAATATGAGAGAAAGGTCCAAGACAGTATGAAGACATTGAAGGATACTGAAGAAATCTACAGAGTGAGAAGAATGAGTGAAAACATACGAAGAATATCAGAATATGCAAGTGACATAGCTGAAATAGTATTGGATGTCACCATAGAAAAAACTCTGCGAAAGCAATAAGATAGTGAGGGAAGACAGTAAATTGTTGAAAGATTCTGCCATACTCATAACATATGATAATGCAGATTCTCTAAAAGAGGCACTAGGACTATGTGATGCTGCAGGATATGAAGTTCGTAGAATTATACAGCATAGGTTTCTAAACAAGTCAAAGTATGGTCTTGGAGAAGGAAAGGTAGAGGAACTCAAAGAAATGTTGAACACTGTAAAACCTGATGTGATAATCTTTGATGAAATTCTCAAACCAAGTCAAAATTATAATTTAGCTTCTACTCTTAAAATGAACATTCTGGATAGAGAAGCTCTAATTCTTCAGATCTTTGAACGTAGAGCAAAGAGTTCAGAATCAACATTACAAGTAAAAATGGCACAGTTAAGATATGAGATGTCAAGAGCCAGAGAAAAAGTTAGACTAGCAAAGATGGGAGAACAGCCAGGATTCATGGGAATAGGAAAGTTCGAAGTTGATGTCTACTTTAATGATATCAAAAATAGAATGAACGGTGTAAAAACAAAATTAGCAAAGGCATCAACTCAGCGTGCTCTTCATAGACAAGCAAGAGAGAGATTTGGATTCAAAACTATTTCTCTTGCAGGGTATACATCAGCAGGAAAGACTACGCTTTTCAACATATTAACAGGAGAGGAAAAAGAAGAAAGTCCAAAACTTTTCACTACTCTATCCACAACTACACGAAAGATCACTCTCAAAAACTCTGAAGTTTTAATTTCTGATACTGTAGGTTTCATAAGCAAGCTCCCGTCATACATGGTAGCAGCATTCAAATCAACTCTTGAAGAACTTGTGTATACAGATGTTGTAATAGTTGTGATTGATGTTAGTGATGATATTTTAGAACTAAGAAAAAAATTCAGGAGTTGTATTTCTACTTTGGATGAAATTGGAGTAAGTAAAGATAAAATGATTTTTGTTCTAAACAAATCAGACTTGATCTCAAAAGAAGAAGTTGTAGAGAGAGCCAAAGAATTAGGTATGGACAATTATAAAAAATGGTTACCAGTATCTTCCACAACTAGATACAACATCAATCAATTAAAGACACTAGTTTTTGAGGCAATAGATACAATACCCATAACAGGAAGAAAATCCGTAATATCAAAACCAAAAAAGCAGAGAAAATTACAAAGATGAAGATCGAAGTTTTGCGTATAGGTACGCGACTTGTAAGAGATGATAGAGTGACTACACATGTTACGCTTGTATCAAGAGCATTTGGTGCATCAAAAATATACATGTATGATGCAAATCCAGAGATCAAAGAGACTATTTCCAAAGTAAATAAGATGTGGGGCAGTGATTTTGCAGTAGAAATTATTGAGAATTGGAAGGATGTTATAAAATCAAAAAAGAAAGATTTGTTCAAAATAGTTCATTTGACGATGTATGGTGAAAACATTAATGATGTACAGGATCAAATAAGAAAAGAAGAAAACATTTTGATTGTCGTAGGAGCAGAAAAAGTTCCAAGAGAAGCATATGACATGGCAGATTACAACATAGCAATTGGAAACCAACCTCATTCAGAGATCTCTGCGCTTGCCATATTGCTTGATAGAATTTTGCAAGGACAACATCTCCAGAAAAAGTATCCTGGCGGAGAGCGAGAAATAATCCCTACAAAAAAAGGGAAAAACGTGATAGATAAAACGGATAATTGAACTAATTATATAAAAACAAGTTTAAAACCATTGATTAAATATAGAGATTGAGAAGGAAAATGTACGATGTCAGTTGAACATGAAGATCCTTTTGTAAAAATTGCTGCCTTGATTGGCGGTGATGAGTATCTAAAAGTTGCCAGATCCCTTCTCAACACAGAGGATGCTACAGATGAAGAAATAGCAAGTTCGACTGGACTGAGAATTAACATAGTCAGAAAAGTATTGTATGATCTTTTTGGTAAAGCTTTGATAACAGGAATAAGAGTAAAGGACGAAAAGAAAGGATGGTTTGTTTACAGATGGAGAGCAAGAAAAGATGAGGTAGATAACTTCATTGAAAACCAAAAAAAGAAGATTGTAGAAAGATTACAACAAAGAATCGATTATGAAAACTCTGCAGACTTTTACCATTGTGGAAATGAAGATTGTCAAAAATTAACCTTTGAAAAAGCTCTTGATTTATCATTCAAATGTCCTACTTGTGGAAAGTTGGTAAATCTTTCAAAAAATGAAAAACTGAAAAAGGCATTACAGGGAAAGATAGATCAACTACGTGATGATCTAAAACATTAAGACACATAGTGTAAAACTACTTCATTTTGTATTTTCTCAATCTTTTTCAATTTAAATGAATTAGATATCTTTTCAAATCCTACTCCCTCAACTAGTGAAATTGCAGTACTTCCTCCCAGTACATACGGAGTGATAGCAATTATAATTTCATCTACCAGTTTTTCTTTGAAGAAATACCAGTTGGTTATGCCTCCCCCTTCAACAATAATTTTCTTAATTCCTTTTTTCCCAAGAATTTTCAATAGTTTTCGTATATTGATTTTTTTCTTTCCACATTTGATTACTTGGACTCCTTTTGAAGTAAATTTTTCAATAACATCTTTGGAGATATTTTCAGATACAACTAGCATTGTAGGAGTTTTTTGTGCAGTTTTGATCACGTTTGATCTTATAGACAAGCTACCTGCAGGATCAAGAATAATACGAATAGGATTTTTTCCTTTTACATACCTAACAGTAAGTAATGGATCGTCAACATTTACGGTATTTTTTCCTACCAGTACAGCATCAGCACTTTTTCTAAGATTATGAACCCTTATCAGATCTTTTCTAGATGATAAGTTAGATCTCCCTGTACGAGTAGCTATCTTTCCATCAATGCTAATAGCCGCACTAAGTATCACGTATGGTCTAGATTTTTCCATGCACTAGTTTTCCTTCGTACATTACTGCTTTTATTGTATTTTCTGAAGCACGCTGTACAACTGAAGCATGTGGATTATGCATCGGTTCCAGATCAATTGAATGTTTTTCAATAAATACACAGTCTGCAATTTTTTTATTTTGAATAATTCCTACGTTACCACCTAGGAGACTTGAAGCGTTAGTGGTAGCCATTTTGAGTATATCTTTTGGCAATAATCTTTTTTTCTTAATACCCATTGAAACTTTCCAAAGGTAATCCATTTCCCTGAACATATCAGGCGAGTTTATCATCACATTATCAGTTCCAATTGCCACATTACAACCAGCATCAAGCATTAGATCCACATTTGGAACACCTTCTGCAAGAGATCCATTTGCTCTGGGGCAAACAACAATACTTGTTTTATTTCTGGTTACCATCGCAAGATCTTTTTTTGATGCATAAGTCATATGCACTAAGAAATTGGGTTTTGCAATCAGGGCTCTTTGAGTCTCAGTCTTTTTTGATATCTTTTTTGATATGTCATTGCTCTCTTCAGTTTCAGCGGAATGTATAGCACGAATATTTGGCACCTTTGCAAAGTATCGTAATGCTGAATCACTAAATTCATTTGGACCGCTAATACCAACTCCATCACAATTCATTAGAAGATTTTGAAGATCTAATTTGTGTGATTTTGGAATAGGCATATTATTTTTGATAGAATTAGAATTTTGATAATATTCAATTCGTCCCAAAATAACTGGTCGTATCGAAATACCCGATGCGGCATTTTTTAACAGGTTGATTCCTTCAATATCCCCCTCCCGAAAATCAATGAATGATGTTATTCCTTTTTTCATCATTGAAATGCATGAATTTTTAATAAAACTTGTTAAATGAGATTTATCAGAATTTTTGAGAATTTTTTGTTTGAATCCACTAACTGGGTGTATCTTTTCCTCAACATCAGAATCTATTCCTATGTCTTTTGCTATTGAATCTCCAATATGTGTGTGCGAATTAATTAATCCAGGCATCATCAATAAGCCTTCACCATCAAGTACTGGTTCATCTTTGAGAGGCGAAAGTTTGGGTCCTATTTGTCCAACATATTTTCCAGAAATTCGTACACTGGTATTTTGAACATAATCTAGTTCCCTTCCATAGAAAAGGCTGATGTTTTTTATCAGCATGTTGTCTCAAGTATTCGTGTATCTTTTTTTCCAGAATCTCTAAGTTCACGGATCTTATCTAATGATTGAGTAGCCAATTTTGCAGCATCCCTTCCTGTTTTTGCTGTTCCAATCCCACAGTTAAAGGAAATGTCATATTTTTGTTTCACAATTTCAAGAAACTTTGTTATTTCATCCTTGTTAAAGTCAGAGCTTATTATCATAAAGTTATCTCCACCCATGAAAAATGCAAGTGAGTTTCTTTGGAGAAAAAATTCGGACATTTCAGAATATAATTTTATAAGAAGTGAAGATACTTCATATGGCGATTTTTTGGCAGAGACTGAAGTAGAGCCATCTACATCCATATGTATAATCTGAACTAGATCAGTGTCTTTTTCCAGTTGCAGTCCAAAGATATTATGATCCTTGCTCAAACTTGTATTAGATCGTCGTGCCTTGTCAGCATTGGAACTTGCCTCAAATGGAGTATTTCCTTGTCCAATAGACATTGACAATCCTAGTTCAAATAATTTTACCAGTTGTTTTTGAATCTCAATGTGATCATCAACTGAAAGACCATTACTTATTACAAAAATTTCATCAAATCTATTAGGAAATGCAAGACAATTTTTTTGTGAAAATAAATTTTGTATTTCTTTATACAATGATGCTTGAAGCATTTGTAGTCTATGTTCCCTATCACTACCCAATGTCAAAGTCCATGGCCCATATCCAGTAATCTTAATAATAGTTAGTTGAATCATTTTCTAATTTTTTCCAATTCATCAAATAACTTCTTTGCAGCCTCAACTGCTCTCTCAGCAACAGGTCGTATTCGCTGATGTGCCTGCCTGTCACTCATTCCAGGTCCAGTTATTCCCAATGTAACTGGTTTTTGATGCTTTATCGAAAGATCAGCTATTGTTTTTGCAGTAACATGTGAGATAAGTTCATCATGTTTTGTTTGTCCCTTGATTACGGCTCCAAGTGTTATCACAGCATCAACATCCTTTCTTTGTAACAGGGTATCAATCATCAGAGGCATATCAAATACTCCTGGTACTTGGGCGGTATACTTGATATTCATCTTCAATGCATTTGCCTTCTCTATTGCCAGATCAAGCATCTTGGAAGTTATTTCACTGTTAAACTCTGCTGTAACAATTGCTATATTCAAAATCAATGCTCCTTGGAGAATTTGACAAGTTCAGCGCCATCGAAATACGGTATTGCATTATCTTTGGCATATTTTTTTGCCTTGTCTGTAGATAATGCAGTATATGTTTGGGAGTCTAACATTTCACATATTGCAGTAACTGGTGAAAGTCCTGCAAGTTTCATTAAATAAATAGACATTTCAGTATGTCCAAGTCTACTTGATAACAATCCTTCAGAAGCAATAAGCAGTGGAACATGACCAGGTGTTTTGAAATTAGAATTGAAAAGAATTTTTTTGTCAGTATTCTTGTTTTTGTATAATTGAGCCATTTCAGAAATAGTGAATGCTCTTTCTTTATCTGTTATTCCAGTGAAAGTATTTTTATGATTAATTGAGATCGAAAATGATGGTCGATCTCCATAAGGTGCAGTGCCAATTATCATCTTTTTCAAACCCGCATCAAAATTTTGAGAACTGGAAAGAATTTCATGCATATAGTCTAATCCTATGTTTGATGCAAGTGCATGATTAATTGACATGCAAATAAGCCCTCCAGCATCCATACGCATGCGTGCTATATGTTTCGGAGTCACAAATTCTGCTGCAATTACCATATCTACCTCATTTTCGCGTTTACCTTCATCATGAAGTAGAATAAAATCGCCTCTCCTAAGAGATGAGAGTGCTTCATCTAAGGACATGATTGATCAGCTTTTCATTATTGTTATAAATCTTACTAGAAAATTGGTAACTACCAAAAAAGTAGTAATGGATTAATCTTCAGATAAAATATATTTTCCAAGAATGTCAGTTTCAATATTAACTTTGTCGCCAACTTTTTTGTAGTTTAGATTAGTTATTTGCATAGTATGTGGTATTATTGAAACTGAAAATTTATCCTTTAACACATCAACAACTGTCAGACTGATACCATCAACTGTTATCGAACCTTTCTTGATTACATGTTTTGATAATTCCTTTGGAAGTGTTATCCAAATTTGTATTTGGTTGGATTGTTTTTCAATCTTGGAAATAATACCAATACCATCTACATGTCCCAGTACAAAGTGTCCTTCAAGTCGTTCACCAATTTTGAGACTTCTTTCAATATTGACTTTATCACCACGTTCTAGAGATCCTAAATTAGTTTTCTTTATTGTTTCACCAACCATCTCAAACTCTGTAATTCCCTTTGAGATACTTACAGCAGTAAGACACACACCATTTATTGCCACACTATCTCCTATTTTTAGACCCTTTGCAATTTTACCAATATTGATTTTCATTTTTGCTGCACTACGATTATTTGTTTTTTTATCAAATGATACAATATTTCCAAGTCCTTCAATTATACCAGTAAACATGATTAACAATTCCTATTCATGTCAAGATGATTTATGTTTATCAAATAACTGATAACATTATACAATTTAGTCATTTTTTTACTGAATTCAATAAGGCTGCAGCACGTTTGTAGTGTACTTCATCAATCATTTTACCATCAACCGTAGTAGCTCCTTTCTTACTTTTTTTGGCCAGATCATACGCACTCATAACTTTTTTTGCCCATTCTATTTCTGCAGAAGTGGGATAGAATACACCATGTACGACATCTACTTGATTTGGATGAATAATGCTTTTGCCTGCATAGCCGAGATTTCTAGCAGAAAGAGAATCTTGTTTTAATCCTGAGATATCGTCAAGATCTTGCCATATTGCATCGATTGCATATTTTCCTGCCGCTCTTGCATCAATTGGTATTTTTGCCCGAGAGTATGTAGCACCTTCTGGATTTTTGGTATATTCTACACCAAGATCATTTAACAGATCAAATACACCAAAGACCAAGGCTGAGATTCTTTTACTGCAAGATGCAATAGAATATGCATTTACAACACCTTGTGTAGATTCTATTGATGCCATGAGTTCTATAGGTTTTAGTTTACGTTTTCTTTCCAATCCAGCCATAGTTTTTTCAATTTTTTTTATTTCACTGGCGGTGTTTACTTTTGGAATCACTATACCATCAACACCTTTCTGAACAATTTCCAATAGATCATCAGGTATTATTCCAGATACAGGAGAATTAGTTCGTACGTAAATTTCTGAGTGATATTCAGATCTATCTTTCAGTGCATTTTTTATTAGACTTCTTGCAGATTTTTTTTCTTCCAACGGGACAGAATCTTCCAGATCAAAACATACAATGTCTGCGTGGAGAGATTTTGCTTTTTCTAGGAAACGACCATTATTTCCTGGAACAAACAAAAGACTACGTAAGAGTCTTGCCATAAATAGAAAGAGTTTATGGTTTGAGTAAGATTTTGCCTACCAGTCCTTTACCAGTGAGCATCTTTGTATGTGCTTCTGCAGCATTTTCAAAACTATATACTGAATCTATTGTAGCTTTAATTTTCTTTTTACCCATCCAGTATAGTCCCTGTTCTAGTTCTGCCTTTGTTCCTTGTGTAGAACCCAAGATATTAGTTCCTTTGAAGAAGATGTGTCTCAAATCGGTTTTTGCATCATATCCTGTTGTTGCTCCACATGTTACTAGTGTTCCACCATATTTCAGTAATGTAAGTTGATCATTCCAGTGTGTTTGACCAATGTGATCAAAGGATACATCAATGCCACCTAGTGGTTTTGCAATTTGTCTTACTTCTTTTGCCCAATCTGGTTTTCTATGATCAACTGCAAAATCTGCTCCAATCTCTTTTAGTTTGTCCAGTTTGTCTGGACTTCCAGTAGCAATAACATTACAGTTGTATAATTTTGCGATCTGAATTCCAAAGCTTCCCACACCAGAACCTCCACCCATGATAAGGACTGTTTGACCAGGGTGAATTCTTGCTCTTCCTACAAGCATGTGCCATGAGGTAAGCAATGTCATAGAAGCTGCTGCAGCTTCGTCAAAGCTTACGCCTTCAGGAATTTTAGCAACATTAACTTCAGGCAAGTGTGTAATTTCTGAGAATGCACCCCAAGTAGGTCCTGTCTGGAATCCCCAGATAGTTCTCTTTTGACAATCATATTCACGCCCATCAGTACATGCTTCACATACTCTACATGACATGTTCGAATGTGAGACAACTCTGTCACCAACTTTGAAATTTGTAACATCTTCTCCTATTGCAATAACTTCTCCTGCTGCGTCTGAGCCTGAGACATGTGGTAATGGTACGGCAACTGGTTGCCCTCGCATTCCCCAGATATCATTATAGTTTAAGGCTGCTGCCTTGACACGAAAAACAACTTCATTTGGCTTTGGTTTTGGATCAGGTATTTCTTTTACACTTAGGATTGATTTGTAATCGTCATTTGGAGCATACTTGTCATAAACAACTGCTTTCATATTTGTAACCGTTCAATTTACCCCTAATATATTTTCCCTAGAGAGCTACTTTCGGTTTATCTTAAAATCTCGCTTAGGCTGCTGTGTTGACAATAGAATTTGCTTTAGCTGATCATCAGAAATCTGTGAATTCAACCTACCCTGAGATGCTAATCCCAAGAGATAATTTTCAACCATGGCGGCAAGATCAGGTTTAACCAATCTAACATTGTTTAATCTCAATCTGGCCTCAGCTGTCAAAAGAGTTTTTAGTGCATTTTCCTTTAAAGCAGAAACTTCGGCATCGCTTGGATTTCTATCATCATTTGGATTATGAGAGCTCATGATGCTACTAGGAATATTTCTTAAGATTTGGATTCTTTGCGATTAATTCATTCAAGATTTCAGTTGACAGTCTATCAAGTTTCTTCATAC
>JAJSDS010000239.1 GCA_028580875.1 Nitrosotalea sp. | reverse complement strand
TTCTACTTGTAGTTTTTGCGTAGTAGGTCAATATATCAATCAGTGTGTTTAGTTCAAACATACTTTGTATTAGAAACCAGATTTATTTTACAATAAACAAACACACTCTTTTGTATCTATATTGACAAATACTATTGCAGATTCTCTACAAGCGGAAGTTCTTAGGGTAAATCCCCTCAGAACAACCGCACTTGAATCTGATATTTTTCATAATTTCACAATAGTGAAAATAAGTTTAATTTGTCAACTAGACTTTGTGTAGTATTGAGTGTAAAACTCAGTTCTAACAATTACCATCATATTTTCATCATTATCATATTGGCAATTTCTGCTTTCACACATCTTTGGAATGCTTCAGGATTTCCAGATGTTTTCTTTGATGAAGGAGCATACATGCATAGGACAATGCATGTTCTAAAAGGCCTAGGTCCAGAGGAAGGTACACTTTATGATCATCCATTTTTTGGACAAATCTTTCTTGCTAGCATTTTTGCATCTATTGGGTATCCCTATTCCCTGAGTTTATCAAACAGTGCAGACTCGATTTCTACTCTATACTTGATACCCAGGATCATCATGGGAATACTTGCAATAATTGATACTTTTCTCATATACAAAATAGCAGACAAACGTTATGGCAAAAATGTAGCGTTAATCTCGGCAGTATTGTTTTCTGTAATGCCCATCACATGGATTACAAGAAGAATATTGTTAGACTCTATTTTACTTCCATTTCTTTTGCTATCCATATTGGTGGCTCTTCAAGCAAAAGATTCCAAATATAGTACTCTGCTAATTTTGTTATCCGGAGCATGTCTTGGACTCGCAATATTTACAAAAATACCTGCGTTTACAGCAATGCCTCTGATTGGTAGCCTTGTTTTTTTCTACAGCCGCAAGCGGTTCAAGATGCTAGGATTGTGGCTAATACCAGTAATTCTGATTCCACTTGCGTGGCCCATCCAAAGTGTAGAATCAGGACACCTTACTAACTGGATACACGATGTCTTTTATTACCAGACCCATAGGACTGGAGGTTCTGACCTGTATGCTATATCCAAAACGTTTTCACAGCTTGACCCCGTGTTATTTTGGCTTGCAGTTGCCGCTTTGATTTTTGCCGCAATTAGAAAAGACAAATTCATCATTGTATGGTTTGTACCTTTTGTGATTTTTCTTTATTTGATAGGTTATAACCAGTATTTCTACTGGGTTCCAGTAATACCAGTGATGTGCATTGCAGTAGGAGTCATGATAGTAAAACTGGCGGAAAAAATATCACAAAAACAAATTGCAAAGACATGTATGATAATTACAATTTTGGGAATTGGCACCTTTGGAATGATAAACCTTGTTCATCTTATCACCACAGACATGGCATCTGCACAATATGCATCAATATCATATGTTGTAAATGATACAAAATATACCAACAACGCACTGATTCTTGCTGGACCTACATATTCATGGATACTTGATGATGTCTATCACAAAAAGAATGTCTGGGTGTATTATTATGCACTCTTTGTACCGCTTTACCAAAAGACCATGTTTGTGTCAGACCCGCATTTTCATTTTGATTTGAATCTTGGAAAACAGCTTGTTGATCTTTACAACTCTACGCATACAATTGCAACGTTTGATGGAAGCCTATCAAAATATGACACATCCCACTACCCATATCGAAATCTTTACTATACCACAGAGGGCAGCCATATAGAAATTAGGATAAGGTAATCACACTTTACACATCAATGCAACACAATATGAATACATGAACTGGTTTACGTCATACGTTGTCTTACATTGAGTACGCGTTCATTATATTTTTGAATGAAGTAATGATATCATGAACACATCGGACAAAGAATACACAACAAGCAGAAATCTACAGC
>JAJSDS010000238.1 GCA_028580875.1 Nitrosotalea sp. | reverse complement strand
AAATAAAAACAGATCAGCAGTCACCAACTTTTACCTGGAAGACATCAGATGCAAATAATATAGATAGAGAAACAGGAGAGATCGGAGTTCAGTCAAATATCACAACACAGCAGCAGCCTGGCAGCAATAATCCAGGCAAATCACCACCAGGTAGTGACAATACCACTTCACCGCCGCCAACTCCTCGTGGCATACTTGATACATCAGTATTTAGAATAATTCCTTCATCTCCATCACCAGGTTCTCACATACGTGTAGTCGGCCTAAGTTTTTCAGCACTAGCTAATCTTGATCTGTATGTAGGCAATGATAAGATTGGTTCATTTTCATCTAATGATAAGGGAAACTTTGTTGCAACTGTAGTCCTACCAGACTCTGAACAACCTGGAAGTGTCAACTTTATTCTAAAGGATCTACAAGGTAACCAGAAATCATTTTCTACAAATATCAAGCCACAATCAAAAGATCATCTGGTTTCACAAGTAAGCATACCTCTAACACTAAATGTTGACCCCATATACCACCAAGGAGATACAAAAATAATTTCCGGTACAGCTGATCCTCAAAGTACTGTTACAATTACACTTCTTGATTCAAAAGGAAATCCAATAACAACTTCTACAGCAGATACGGACAAAGATGGCAAGTATTCCATGACGGACGTAGTACCAATTGACAGAGAATTGGGTAAATATACTGTAACAGCTTCAGATGGAAAAACTCAGGTAACCAAGCAATATAGCATTGTTAGCACTCATAATATTTCAGTGACTCCGTCTGCAACAAGGTATGAACCTGGACAAACAGTTTCCATAAATGGCACATCAATTTCAAATCAGCTTGTGCATTTTGTTATCAAGGATCCTACGAGTCAACAGATTTATGCACAGGATGCAAATGTGACATCTAACGGTACAGTCTCTATGTCATACAAGATAGATGATTCAGCCATGAAAGGAACCTATTCAGTAGATGTAACACAGGGTACTGACCATGTAGTTGCTTTCTTTGGAGTAGGGGAGGATATGTCTCCACCCATAACAGCAACACTAGACAAACTCAGTTATCAAAATACAGACAACCCAGTTGTCAGTGTCACAGGTCCTTCATCCTCAACTATCAACCTCATCATAGTGGATCCATCAGATAAACAAAAGTTTGCAGATATTATTAATTTGGGTTCAGATGGACAAGCATCATACTCATTTAATTTAACATCATATACACCAGGAATTTATTCTGCCGTAGTATCACATGCAGAAGAAAAAGTTGAAAAATCATTTGCTGTAGGACTTTCAACTAACACAGGAACAATTACACTTAAGACAGTAAAGGATTCATACCTACCAGGAGACAACATCATAATTATTGGAACTGCCAATGCAAACAGTCTTCTTCAGATCACCCTAACTGATCCAAATGGACAGGTAGTAAAATCAGTGCAGACATTCACAGACAAGACCGGTCACTTTTCTTCATTTGATTTTAGCATACCATCTATTTCAGTTCCAGGAACGTGGAAACTTGATGGCATTAGTGGAGTAAATCACGTATCTGTACCAATAATTGTAAAATCATCCAAACAAGCAATTACAGTTCAGCTGGATAGATCTTCTGGTGTATACACGCGAGGAGATATTGTAGTGATATCTGGATCTGATGCTGGTGTTACTGCATCGGTGAAGATCACCATCAATAGCAACAGTACAGTTGTTGATACTCTACCAACATCAGCTACAAACAGAGGCGACTATGTAACAGATTGGCAAGTTCCTCGCAATGTCAACCCAGGCATATACACAGTACAGGCATCATCTATTACAGGTAAAGCAGTAATCAGCATAACAATTCAATAAAAAATCCAATTAGTAATATTTTTTATATCCACTACTTGTCAACGATT
>JAJSDS010000237.1 GCA_028580875.1 Nitrosotalea sp. | reverse complement strand
AATACGAGTCAGAAATAATGCCATCAAGAAAAGATGTCAGACCACTTGTGCCAGAGCCGTCCTGCATGGCAGATTTTTCCCTCCAGATTATTGAACCGGGGAGATCGTTTTCAAATGCCTTGCGGAGTATCCACTTGCCATATTTTGTACCATTTTCTTCGTGAATCTTCAAGTCAACTGGAATCTTTTTTGTATACTCGGACATGGCATCATCCAAAAATGGGGTGTGTAGTACGATTCCAATGGATTGCGATATGGAGCGAGACGGAAAGTGCATGACATTCCAAATTCTTGCCAGATCTTTTTCAAGTTCATGACCTGACAGCCTCTTGAAAAAATTATACCCTGCAAAGAGCTCATCGGCTCCATCTCCTGTCATGATGGATGAAAACCCAGACTCTTTTGCAGATTTCATTGTAAGATATACCACGATATTGTTTCTAATCTCAATTGGATTGAACACTTGAAGGATCTTGATTACATCTTCTGCAGCGGAGAGCAGATCGTCAACGTGTACAGTGATTATATCAAGTTGTAGGCCACATGATCTTGCCACAAGCTGTGCAGGTATAAGATCGGGAGATGGAAAATCTTTTGCAACCATGGCAAGTGCTGCAGTTTTCTTGTTTTTGATACATGATGCAAGAATTGACGAGTCAAGACCGCCTGAGAGGGCAATTGAGTCAGAGTCGTGTTCCAGTACAGATTTTGTCAACAGTTCTCGGATATGAGATATTATTTCTTGCAATTAATGGATCATTTCACACCCTCTAAAAAAAGTCATCACGAAAAAGATGACTAGGTTTAAATATTTTATAGAGTCATTTTGTACATGCTTCTTCCGTCAGAGATTGAAACTAAAACACTCATACCTGCATTGCGGGCAATACTTGCAAAAAAACTCATAGAAGAGCACAAGATACGAGAAGAAGAAGTTTCAAAGCTATTGGGCGTGACACAAGCCGCCATAAGCAATTATGTTCGAGGGACTAGAGGCGATCCAGTCTTGATAAACAAGTTGCTTTCAGTAAAAGAAGTCTCTGACATGATAAACGATATTTCAAACAACCTGGCCTCAAAAATGGCATACACTCCTGCAAGCCTATCCAAGTTCATCGGCCTTTGCAACTACATCAAGTCAAGCCTGTTGATTTGCGACATTCACCACAAGCTTGAATCAAACATAGATGAAGCAGTATGCAAGGAATGTGAAAACATGCTCCTAAAAGGTCCAGGCAGTTCTTACTAGTTTGTTTTTGTTACAGTAATTCTAATCAAAGATACAAGTGGTCGGTTTGCTTCTTCTTCGCTGTCAACTGTAATGTTAACAATCTTTGAATTTCCCTTCATCATGTTTTCAGTTACAATATTTGCAACTGCAACTGCAGTTGGAATTGCCTGACCACGTGCAAAAAGTGTAACTGTCTTGAATTTTACCAAGTCAGTCAATAGGTCTAGTGCGCACGGTACGATATCCTGTTGGTAAATTGTAACTGTCTTTCCTTCAGGATTGCCATCCAGCTGGACTTTTTCTACCCCACTCAACAAAACTCTACCACCACCATTTATGCATTCTATTAAAGTCTTATCGACCAATCATCCATCAATCGAAAAGATCTATTGGAATGTTCTGAAAGTCACCGTTTGGTAAAACTCTCCTAATTGTAATTGGTATAACACGCTTTTCAAGTTCTGCATATGCAAGATCAAGTGATGTTGCAACATCTTTTGGAACGGGTATGAAAGGCGGTGCACCAAGTGATAACTGCAATGCCCTTGCTCCAAGTATTCTTGCTTTTTCAAATCTTGTAAGGGTCGGTGGGCCAATGACTATCTTGCCCTTGCCTGTCATTTCATATTCTATTGGTTCATGTATTGGATCAATGTCAATAATTTCACGAGCG
>JAJSDS010000236.1 GCA_028580875.1 Nitrosotalea sp. | reverse complement strand
CATGAAGGTCTATCTTTTTGGCGAACTTGTAAAAGAGCCAGTAGATCATCCAATGATAAGGCCTTCGATAAATGCCGTGGCAGAAACATATGATCTGGCAGAAAAAGAATCTGAGATGGCAACTGCAAAATCATCAATAACAGGTTTGCAAGTTAACAGATTTTTGCACATTGCAGAAAGCGCAGATGATCTTGTAAATCAAAATAAAATGCAGAGAAAACTTGGCCAACTAACAGGAACATGTTTTCAAAGATGTGTTGGAATGGATGCATTAAACTCATTATACTCTGTTACTTTTGAAATCGATGAAAAACACAAGACCAATTATCATAAACGCCTAATTGATTTTATCAAAATGATCCAGCAGGAGAATTTTGTTATTGGGGGTGCAATGACTGATCCAAAGGGAGATAGAAGCAAAGCACCACACCAACAAGAAGATCCTGATGTATTTTTACATGTGGTAGAAAAAAATGACAAGGGAATATTTGTTACTGGAGCCAAGGCTCACCAAACTGGATGTATTAACTCGCATTGGATTATTGTCATGCCCACAATGAGATTGTTAGAAGGTGACAAGGACTATGCAGTGGTTGGTGCAATGCCTGCCGATGCTCCTGGAATTACATACATCTACGGACGTCAGTCTTGTGACACAAGAAGCATGGAAGATGGAGATATTGATGCAGGAAATGCCAAGTTTGCAGGCCAAGAGGCACTCATGATATTTGACAGGGTCTTCATTCCATGGGACAAGGTGTTCATGTTTGGCGAATATGAGTTTGCTGCAATGTTAGTGGAACGATTCACATGTTATCATAGAAGAAGCTATGTATGCAAGACCGGATTGGGTGATGTCTTGATTGGTGCAGCTGCTGCAATTGCTGATTACAATGGAGTTCCTGATGTATCTCACATAAAGGACAAGTTGGTGGAGATGACTCATCTCAATGAAACAATATATGCGACGGGAATTGCTTCTTCTTCTCAGGCTCATCGCACCAAGTCTGGTGTGTGGCTAAATGATGACATGCTAGCAAATGTCACTAAACATAACGTAACTAGATTCCCATATGAAATTGGCAGACTTGCTCAAGATATTGCAGGTGGTCTTGTTGTAACACTTCCATCTGAAAAAGATTTGAAAAATCCTACTACAGGTCCAATACTGAAAAAATATCTCAAGGGACGAAAAGGCATTGATGTTGAAAACAGAATCAGAATATTGAGATTAATCGAAAACATGACGTTGGGAAGAAATGCAGTTGGATATCTGACTGAATCAATGCATGGTGCAGGTTCACCACAGGCACAAAGAATACAGATTGCACGTCAAATGCAGCTTGGATACAAGAAAAAACTTGCCAAAAATCTTGCAAGTATCAAAGAAAATCCAGAGCCAGAGTCTGAACAATCAGACTATTTCCAACGTGTATTCAAGATGAGAAAGTAATAGAATCTACTAAATTTTAGAGTCAGGATCTTTGTCTGTACTTGATTGTGTCTTATCGTCTGCCTTGGTTTCAGTAGAATCTGCATTTTCTGTAAGATACGACTTGTCGCTTGTTAGACTTGAATCTATGTCGGATTTGTTTGTGGTCTCACCTGAATTATCATCAGACAATTTCTCAATACCTGACTTTGGCTTGCCAAATTGTTTTACTAACATTATTCCAACAATGACTGCTATGATGATGTAATTAATAGGAGGTGTAAGTATTCTTGTTACATAGCCTATCTGTGGGATGACATAGACCACCTTTCCAATATAATCTCCTTTTGTTATTGGAAAGTCAGTTCCTGGTATGGATCCTGGATTTGCATCTCCTTTTGTCCTAATTACTAAAGGATCTTTGTTTAGTATCTCGGCAACTCTGTGAACTATGACCTTGTCATGCCCATCTGGTCT
>JAJSDS010000235.1 GCA_028580875.1 Nitrosotalea sp. | reverse complement strand
TAATGCCTTGTACGACAAATCTTTTTGCGAAATAATTGTTGGTTTAAGTGGCCATGAAATTTGAAATACTGGATCATTCCATAGTATGCCTCGTGCATATTCTGGTTTAAATTCTTCAGACATCTGATAAAATAACTCTGTGTTATCCTCTAGTGTTTGAAAACCAAGAGCAAATCCTTTTGGAACATATAGCATTTTATAATTCTCAGAACTTAATTCCACTGATTCCCATTTTCTAAAAGTATCAGATTCTGGACGCAAGTCTATCATTACCTCAAATACCTTCCCTTTTGTACATCGTACTAATTTTGCTTCTTCATATGGTGAAATTTGATAATGCATGCCTCGTATAGTTCCACTTTTTTTATTGTATGATATATTGCACTGAACTAATCTTGAATCTAATCCGAACTCTTCAAATTTTTTCTGATCCCATGTACGTGCAAAAAAACCTCGTTCATCCTCAATTTTCTCAGGCTCTATTACAAAGACACCTTTGCATTTGCCTTTGGTAAAAATCATGTATAAATTTTCACTTCTGGAACTAAAACCACAAATTTGCCTCCCCAATCACGAATGTATCCCATCTGATTCATGATTTCATCTTTTAAATTCCACGCCAAAATTAAAAGATAATCTGGTTTTGTTCTTTGAATGTCTTCTGGTTTTTTGATGGGAATATGTGTTCCAGGAAGAAACAATCCTTGTTTATGTGGATTGATGTCTACTGTGTAATCTATAAAATCTGTGCCTATGCCACAATAATTTAAAAAAGTGTTACCCTTTGCTGGTGCTCCGTAGCACACTATTTTTTTATTAGAGTTCTTTGCCATGATAAAAAATTCCCACGTTTTTTGTTTTGATTTAATAACCTGTTCTTGAAATTTCTCATAAGTGAGAATATTATCTAATCCAAATTGTTTCTCCTTTTGAATTATTTGATTTACACTCTCACTTGTTGCCAAGACATTATTTTCCATATGTTTTACATAGATACGCAAAGATCCACCATGAATTGATAATTCTTCGACATCAAAAATTTCCAAGCCATTTGCAGAAAGAATTTTTTGTATTGTAATTAATGAAAAATAAGAGAAATGTTCATGATAAACAGTATCAAACTCATTCTGCTGAATTAATTGTAACAAATATGCTGAAAATTGTATTGTTATGATGCCTCCTGGTTTTAGTATGATCTTCATACCTTTGACAAAATCAATCAAATTTGGAACATGTGGCATCACATTTATGACAATTAATAGATCTGCCTGTTTTCCCTCTGATGATACCTTGTTTGCAGTCTCTGCTCCGAAAAATTTTATCAATGTGGGAATTCCTTTCTCTTTTGCAACTTTAGCTACGTTTGCAGCAGGTTCTATGCCTAAAATTGGAATATTTCTCTTTTGAAAATTTTGTAATAAATAACCATCATTACTTGCTATTTCAATAACTTGACTATTTTTATCGAGATTGAATCGATTGATTGCTGTATTGGCATACTCCTCGGCGTGTTTTACCCATGTCTGCGAATATGAAGAAAAATATGCGTAATTTGTAAATATGTGCTCTGGGGTTTCAAATTCTTCAAGCTGAACAAGTAAGCACTTATTGCAGACAAATGCATGTAGTGGATAATATGGTTCCATCTGGTTAATCTGATCTGATCTAAGGTATGAATTAGCTAAAGGAGACATTCCTAGATCAACAAATTTTCTGGTCAACTCTGAATTACAAAATCTGCAATTCATTTCCAAGTTTTCCAGTGAGCTTTTCCAGAAGACCATGCATTTTCTAAAAATTTTTTGTCCTTCATGGTATCAAATGGTCTATAGAAACCATCGTGCTTGTATGCTGATAATTGTTCTTCTTTAGCAAGTTTCTCTAAAGGTTCTTTTTCCCACACTGTAGAATCTCCTTTTATGTAATCTAGAACTTCTGGTTCTAAAACATA
>JAJSDS010000234.1 GCA_028580875.1 Nitrosotalea sp. | reverse complement strand
ACAGATTCAGAATAGGATTCTAATTCAATATTATAATAACACACAAAAACTAAAAGTCTTTTTTTTCATTTCCAAGATCTTCGAACAGTTGCTCATATTCTTTCATGAAACTTTCTACAAATTGAGATTCGTCTTGGGTCATAATGATTTTGTATTTTTTCTTATATATATAAGACTAATTTATCAATTATCTCTTGTTGTAAATGTCCTCTTCTTCTTGTATCTCAAATAACAATCGCCTCAATTCACGTTGTTCTTCTTTTGGAAATGTAATATTCAGTCCGTTTCTGCGTAAGAATATGGTTGTAGACAATATTGCAGTTCTTTTATTTCCACTACTGAATGCTTGAGTCCATGACAAGCCGCCTAAAATATGAGCTGCCTTTGTCATAATCTGATCTTTAATCTCAAGTTTATTTCCTACCACTTGTACCATGCGTAAAACTTCATCCAGCCTTGATTCAGATGCACTTGTAAATTCTGACGATTCAGGGTGTCTTACATTCCATTCATGGGTTATTTTCTTGTTAAGTTCAATTATAAGAGAACGTTCAACATATTTGATTTCCAAATATTTTCATTTTCCAATGAACTTTGATTTATAATAACTTTGGATGAAGACAACCAATGTTCAGTGTTTAGATTGTCGGATCTAGCAAATATTGATTCTAGTACAACACAGTTACCAAAGATAAAATCAAAACACATCATAAAATCATAGTATGACACGATCAAAAAAGATCGCTTGAGTAAAACAATTTTTATATCATACACTTTCCATCAGGTTTCCGTTGTCAGAATTTAATTCATTGATGAGTAAATTATTAGAACAAAAGCCTGATCTCACAAAAGAACAGATCGACGAGATGATACAAAGAAAGAAGGAAAAGATCGGTGCTGGTTACCTAACAGACCAGGGTGCACTATTTTTGATAGCATCCGATCTTGGAGTTTCTCTAAGTGAACCACTGAAGGTAGAGATGGGCCTCAAGGATCTCTATGTAGGCGCAAAGGAGATTACACTTGCAACAAGGGTGATGAACGTTTATCCAGTAAAACAATTTTCGCGCAAGGACGGCTCCCAGTTTCTCTTGCGTACAATGACAGTTTATGATGGAGATTCTAGAGCGCAGGTAAAGTTATGGGACGAGAAAGCAAATCTGCCAGGAATTGAGAATCTAAAACCAGGAGACCTAGTGAAGATAATCAAGGCCTATGTAAAATCAGATATGAAAGGAAATCCAATAATCAATGTAGGCTCTGGTTCCAATATCGAACCAAACGGTACCACAAGTACCATACCATCTTTGGATGCAATAACAGATGATGTAAGCAATGTAAAAGAGAACCAGCAGAACCTAGTGGTTACAGGAATTTTAGATGGAAACCTCAGGACAACCGAATTTACAAACTTCAAAGGAGAGCCAGGAAAGTCATTACAATTAAGACTCAAGGGAAAGGATGGAAACATTGTACGAGTTGTATTGTGGAACAAGGATGAAAGCAAAATACCAAAGGTTGTAACATCCGGTGCAAAGACTAGATTGATTGGAGTAAAGACAAAGGTCGGTCAGATGGGTCTTGAGCTCCATGGTGACGAAGGAACTGTACTAGAGATAGAAGGTGCAACTGAAATTCAACCAATTACAATCAGGATTTTATCAATTACAAAAAGTGATTCCGGAAACTCGTTGATCCTTGGCACTACACAAGACAAGAAGCTTGTATCCATTACAGATACTGCACTTGTTACAAAGGATCTTTCCTTGGGAGATGTAATCGAATGCATGCCATCAAAGGTTTATGGAAAATCAATCATGTTAGAAGGAGATTCTTTTGTAAGAAAAATTGATGATCAAAATATTCCAACTTTATCAGAGATCAGGACAAAGATAAAAGATGTAAAACCAGCAGAGATGCCTTACTGTATCGAAGCAATTATTCTAAAAACTCCAGAAAA
>JAJSDS010000233.1 GCA_028580875.1 Nitrosotalea sp. | reverse complement strand
GAGATCCATGAGCATATCTAGCCTGAAATTATTTGGTGATTTGTATAGATATGTCAAGGCAACTGCCGTTTCAGCTAATGCTGGTATTCCAGTTCTTTCTCCTATTCCATCAATTGTAGTATGAATTTGGTCTGCACCGCCATCGCATCCTGCTAATGCATTTGCAAGTGCAAGCCCAATATCGTTGTGGCAGTGCACATCAAGTGGAGTCTTTATCTCTTCTCGAACTGATTTTACAAAGTTGTACATTCCATTTGGTCTCATTATTCCAACAGTATCTGGTAAACTAATGCGGTCAACACCTGCGTCTGAGATTGCCTTGCACACTTGCATGAGAAATTCTGGGTCTGCCCTACTACCATCTTCTACTGTGAATCTCATCTTAAGACCATGTGCTTTTGCGTACTCTACCGTTTCAACTGATCTTCGTAATGCCTCTTCTCTTGTAATTCTTAGCTTGTCTTTCATATGTATTTCAGAAATTCCAAGATAAGTTGCCATCCATGTGGCATCACAATCAATTGCGACATCCACATCTTCTTTTAATGCGCGAACATGTGCAACAATATCTGCCTTTAACCCTTGTTTGATAATTGTCTTTGTTGCTTCCTTGTGATCAGGGGATACCACTGGTGATATCTCAATTTGGTCAACTCCAAAATAATCTAGCATCCATGCAATCTGTATTCTTTGCTTGTTTGAAAAAGTAACACCTGGGTGTTGTTCACCTTCCCTCAGTGTACTGTCAAGTATCTTAATTTTCTTTGGCTTTACACCCATCTCGTTGTATTGGTATGCGTGATAGTTTGCATCGTCCATTTCTAGATTTTTTATTTAGGTTTTGCGAATATAAACATATTCGTACAGAAATCGTCTAGTTTTGATGTTTTTGAAACGTTTTTAGGCGATTTTCAGAATTGTATGACGAAATTCGTTTTACGTGACTGTACGTAGTATGATGACAGTATTTGTATCAAACACGCCTGGAACCTTTCGCAACTCGTCAATGCATACATTGATGTCAGTAATTGTTGGCGCCTTAATTATTGTGGCAATGTCATACTGTCCTGTTATCTCAAATACTGTGTGCACACCGCGTAGCTTGGAAAGTTTTGCAGATACTTTTGATGTATCAGTTGATGAGTCAACTGAAATCAAAATTATTGCACTGGTAGAATTTGCATCTCCTGTTTCTATTGTAAATTTCTTGATTGTGCCTCCATCTGTAAGATTTTTTACTCTTCGCCTTACTGCTGATTCTGATAAACCTAATTTTTCTCCAATCTCTACAAAAGATTGTCTTGAATCTTTTTTGAGCATCTCGATTATTGTTTCATCTGTCTTATCTCTAGACACTTCTTCTCTGCTCCTCTTTTGTTAGTATTGCATCTAGAGTTTCTAAAGCTTTGTTTATGTCAGACTCTGAAATCACCAAGGGCGGTAATAATCGTAATATGTTCTTGCCTGAATAAAGTAGCAGTAGGTTATTTGCAATTCCATCAAACAATATGTCTTTTACTTCAAACTTCATCTCTACTCCAATCATCAATCCTTTACCTCTTATCTCTCGAATTATCTTGTGTTTTTCTTTTAATCGTTCTAATCCTTCCCTGAATAGTTTTCCATTCTTGTCTGCATTTTCAACCAACCTGTCTTCTGTTAGTGCATCAATGGCTCCAATCCCTGCTGCACATGATAATGGATTGCCTCCAAATGTTGATGACTGTTCCCCTTTGTTGATTGAAGCCAGGATGTCCGGCCTTACTAGGGTTGCACCCATCGGTACGCCTCCTGCAATACCTTTTGCAAGACACATGATATCTGGTACTGTATCCCAATGTTGGCTTGCCCACATTTTTCCAGTCCTTCCAAGGCCTGCCTGGATCTCATCAAATACTAGAACAACTCCCTTTTCATCACATAATTTTCTAACCTGTTGCAAGAAACCGTCTGGTGCAACATTG
>JAJSDS010000232.1 GCA_028580875.1 Nitrosotalea sp. | reverse complement strand
GGCATTAGAAGAAAGAGTACGACCTGTCCTTTACATTAACAAGATTGACCGTCTCATAAAGGAGCTAAGATTACCCCCAGAGAAGATGCAAGAATGGCTGCTTGAAATTATTACAAACTTTAACAGACTAATCGATATCTATGCAGAACCTGAATACAAGGAAAAGTGGAAGGTAAGCATTCAGGACGGTAGTGTCTCATTTGGTTCTGCAAAAGACAAGTGGGGATTTAATGCAGACGTAATGAAGAAGAAGGGAATCTCATTCAAGGATATCTACGAAGCATATTCTGAGGGCGGTGATGTCAAGAAATTGGCAGAAAAAGCTCCGTTGTATGATGCAGTACTTGGAATGGTTGTAAAACATCACCCATCTCCTGATGTTGCACAAAGGTATAGAATTCCAAAGATCTGGAAAGGTGATTTAGATTCTGATATTGGTAAGGCACTCATGAACTGTGATGACAATGGTCCAACTGTAATGATGATTGTAAACATGACAGTAGACCCTGCAGCAGGCCCTGTTGCAATTGGTCGTCTGTTCTCTGGTAGGATAAAAGACGGTGATAGAATACATTTGATTGATACTAAACGAGAAGGCAGGGTACAATCTGTCAACTTTTTCATGGGCAACCAAAGAGAAATGGTGGGACAACTTGCAGCAGGAAACATTCCTGCTTTGCTTGGACTAGAGCATGCAAGAGCAGGTCAGACTTTATCATCAGTCGCAGGTATTCCAGCATTTGAAGGAATCCAGTATGTATCAGAACCTGTCGTGCAAATTGCAGTAGAACCAAAACATCCAAAAGACTTGCCAAGACTTGTTGAAGCATTAAACCGTATCACAATTGAAGACCCTAACTTGGTTGTAAAAATAAATGAAGAATCAGGTGAGACTGTAATTGCTGGCATGGGTGTGTTACACCTTGAAATTGCAACTGCACTAATCGCAGATGCCAAGGTCGATATCGTAACATCACAACCATTGATCAACTATAGAGAAACAATCAGAGGTTCTGCAGGACCTATCATGTCAAAATCACCAAACAGACACAACAAGATATTCATGAAGGTTGAGCCATTGGATGAAAAAATTGCTGAAATGATAAGAAACGGTACACTAAACGAATACAAGGACAAGAAGGAAGTTGCCAAGATTCTCAAGGATGCCGGATGGGATGGAGATGAGGCAAAGCGTGTAATGAGATTTGATATTAGAGGTAATGTCATGGTAGATGGAACAAAAGGTGTCCAGTTTGTAGGAGAATCTACCGATTCTATACTTTCAGGTTTTGAAGATTCTGTAAAAGAAGGTCCGCTTGCAAGAGAACAGGTAAGAGGATGCAAGTTTACATTCCATCATTTCGTTCCTCACGAGGATCCAGCACACAGAGGCTTGTCCCAGTTGGGACCTGCTGCGCGAAGAGCATGTACTGGTGTTATGCTTTTGTCTAATCCAGTATTGCTAGAGCCAACACTTGGAATTGAAGTACGTGTACCACAAGAAATGATTGGTAACGTTGCAGGTGTAATATCTGGCAAGAGAGGCAAAGTGCTAAACATGGAACAAAAAGGTGTCATACATATCATATCAGGTGAGATTCCGGCATCTGAAACGTTTGACTTGTCAGAAATTATGAGAGGCCAGACTGCAGGACGTGCCATGTGGAACACCCACTTTAAGGCATGGACTCCAGTTCCAAACTCGATTTTGACAAAAGTAATTGCTGATATCAGAAAGAGAAAGGGATTGTCACCAGAAGTGCCAACACCAGACGAATACGTCGACAGCGAGTAAAAATGGTTTACCCCCGATTTGTTCGTGGGAATATGCTGTTGTCGTAAAACTTTAGAATTAAGGGCATTACAGAATATCTAGATTGAATTTAGAAAGTAATCCCGTATCAGAGATTGATGAAGCTGTGCAGATTGCCAGATCTTTAAGAAAATCCATTCTAGATGGAAACACTTCGTTAGAAAGTAGTAT
>JAJSDS010000231.1 GCA_028580875.1 Nitrosotalea sp. | reverse complement strand
CATAAGGTTTCGGCATAAGTGCAATGACTGCCACCCCTGATGCTGTCTTGACAGGTTTTCTTATCAATGCTTTTTGCAGTCTTATGTATTCTGGACCTGCAACTGATGCAAGTATTTCATAATTTCTTGGAATTCTTTCTAGAGCATATTTTGTACAAATACGTTTAACTTCCTTTTTTACATCCTTGTCAGTAGGGTTTGAAATTGCAAGCAGCCTATTGCAAATTTCCTTACATGCATCTTCAAATGTGACTTGAGCTCTTTGCACGTCTTGTCTTGACTGATTTGGGTATTAAATCCTAATCTGGATATTGATCTGTATCTTAGTCTATGCTATTCTTGTCTTGTTGATGTAGACACCTTTTCTCTCTGAAATCTTACCAATCTGTCTGCTTGAAAACTTGTACTTTTTGAAGATTTTACTTATTTTTTCTGCCTCCTCTTTTGGAGCAATAATGCAAAACCCTATTCCCATGTTAAACGTCTTGTACATCTCGTCCTTTTCTACGCCTTGGTCCTCAATTGCCTGAAATATTGGGGGCGTGTCAGGTAAATTGTCTAAAACAAATCCAGTCTTTTTCAGCCTCAAAAGCTTGGTGAATGCACCGCCTGTTATGTGCGCTAGCCCGTGTATGTTTGACTCTTTGATTGCCTGCAGAACTGGCCTGACATAGATCTCAGTTGGTGCTAAAAGTGCATCTCCTAAAATTCCAATGCCCTTTATTTTTTCTCGTATGGAATATCTTGAAAGAAGGGCCTTGCGTGCAAGTGAATATCCGTTAGAGTGCAACCCGCTGCTGTTTACTCCAATTATTACGTCTCCAGTTCTTATCTTGTTTCCTAAAATCATCTCTTTTTTGCTGAGTATGCCCACCACCATTCCTGCCAAGTCAAAAGAAAAACTTTTTCCAGCTATCAAGTCTGGCAGTATTGCTGTTTCTCCGCCAACTATTGGCACCTGTGCTAGTGTTGCACCCTTTACTAATCCGCGAACTATTTGGTTGAATATTTTTTGGTCATTTCTGTTTGCTGCTATGTAGTCTACAAAAGATATGGGAACTGCACCAGTGCATATTATGTCATTGACATTCATTGCAACACAGTCAATTCCAACAGTATCATATTTTTTCATCATCTGTGCAATCATTACCTTTGTGCCAACTCCATCTGTATGGGTTGCAAGCAATGTTCCTCCTGGAATTTCTACAATTCCTGCATAATGGCCAAACCCTGACATTGTCTTTACTTTTTTTTGTAACTTGTGGGTTGAGGCAATAAGATTACCAATGCTTTGTTGACTCTGCTTTATCTTTCTGATGTCAATGCCAGCATCCTTGTATGTGATTGCCAATGGATCTGCTCTATTTGATTGGAATAAAAGAATTATGTAATCAGTTGTTCTTTTGCATGAACAAATCTAGCATAGTTCTTCCCTTGTCTGTTATGGTGTAGACCATGTTTGCACCTTTGGGCTCTTTTTGTATGAAATTGTATGATACACACAAGTGAAGATAGTTGAGAAAAGATCTCTTCATTCGTATGTTTGATTTTACATACAGATCTGAGAATGTCATTGGACTGCACTTGAGTTGATAGAGCAATTTTAGGATAGATATTGTACTAAAGTCCCTTGCCCGTGTTTTTACTGCATCAAGAACCTGTTCATCTCGCTTTATGATGAAATCTGCAAAGTGATCTGCCACTTCCACTGATATGTATGTCATTCTTGTCTTCATGTTACGGTATTGGTACCGTAATATACCTTATTAATTCTAGCTGGGTGAAATTTTTGAGCTTGGCACTAGCTTTTTTGGACAAATCCAATTTGTTTTTATTCTAGACAAATGCAGTTTCTGCATGCACAGCGCATTTGTTTTGATGAATGCAGAACTTGGAAAGGAACTCCACATTGTCAATGAGATAAAAAAAATCCCGCATGTAAAAGAAGTATATCCTGTGTATGGAGTCTATGATGTTCTTATGGTGCTTGAA
>JAJSDS010000230.1 GCA_028580875.1 Nitrosotalea sp. | reverse complement strand
GGCTGAAGAGATTAGCTGGACAGGCAATAGACAAATTAACAAAATAATAAATCCTGAAATTGAACACGAGAGTTTCAAAATATCGAATCCCGACATCTTGGCATAAGTATTTTTCAAAATATTTAATAACTAAATGACAGAAAAATTCAAAATTGAACAAATGCTCATGACTCAGTCAGTTCTCATGATTACTTCTAGTATGATCTAGTACTTCAAATTCATACTAAAACTATAGAGCGATCATTTTTATCTTGGTTTGCACTAATATAGTAAGAAATTGAGTAGCGTAGAACGAATCCACATGCACTGTGACTGTGGCATATGTGGTCATTATACAGAACAGGAATGTATCCAAAAGGAATGCAAGTGCTGTCTTAATTTCCATGTAAGGTCTGGACCAAAGTCCGCCTCTGGAAAAAGATCAAACTAGAATGAAACTTTTTTGTGCTCTTGTTTTATCAGTGCCAACTATATATCCTTGACAAATAATTTCTACGCAAAATATTTTATCTTTCAGGCCCTGTCTTGGGTCGATGAACAGCACAGAGCTTGATTCTGGTTGGACATATTATGGAAGGCACAAGCATTTGACAGGAAAGAGTCATTTCTTGCTGCCAAATACAAACCAGTCATTATGTCATCTCCATACATTTACTGCTGATGATATGAGACACATGAAAATTGCTGGTATGGATGACTTGTTCAAAAGCCAGCTGTGCAAAAAATGTCTTGAAATTCTGGATTTGCGAAATATTATAAGAAAATAATATTGGACTTGATCAAATATTTATTTGTCTAATTTTGTAATAAACTAATTGTATTATTATGCTCTTGATTTTTTGTACATGTCTATGAGCAAATTCAGAAATTCACTGTTATCAATTCCAGGATATGCTTTTTTTGCTTCCTTGATTGCTTTTAGGAATTTTGTATGTGATTCTACTTTTACTGTTATGGTCTTGTACTCTTTTCTTGGCAATGATAATTTCTATGTAATGGATCCATCTTAAGCTGTTGGTACAAAGTTCTAGAATAATTTTTCTATATCATATATCTATGATTAAATTTCATAATATGTGAAATCGTCTTTTCATAGAAAGAGATCGACAGATCTATAAACCATAATTACAATGTATCAAAAGGATTGATTCCGTGGTGGAAAGGTTTTGAAGAATTGGAATCGGACATTGAAGAGCCATTTATCGAAAACATAGTTGATACATTACAAACCGGATGATCTCTAATATCTAATGTTTATTTCCTTGATAGTATCTTGGAATTTTTCAAGTTCGTAAAAGAACCTTATCCCTTTTTCTGTGATTGTAAAGATGTATTTTCTTTTGATTCTACTTGTACTTACCATTCCTGCATCCACTAGCCTTTGGCAATTATTGACCACTGCATTGTGTGACAAGTTTGCCTTTTGAGATACTCTGGATACCAATATGCCATTAACTCCTGCGTCCATACATGTCTGCAAAATGTCCAATGTTATGCCCAACGTGGTTCTATATTGGTGCCTGGAGTATGACGTACTTTCAGTTTTCTTATCATTTATCGCATCTGTTAGTACCATTGAAACTTTTCTACAATCTTGCTATTATTTGTGATCGAAAAATTTTATCTTAAATTATTACATGTTGCCACAGTGAGCCAAATTTAATAACATCTACAAACAATCTCTTGGAAAATAATACTAACAATATTCTGTTACTTTGAATCTGATAAAAGAGTAGCATGCCCTATATATTTCGGAGTCGATATAGGCCCATGCTAAGAGATTATGCAACTATAACACTTGGCGTACTGACTTTGCTTGCAACATCTGCAGCTGTATATGGAATTTTAACAATCAATACACAGATTCAGGCAAAACCTGAACAGGTCAAAATACCGGACTATACTGCAGAACTTGATTCACTAAAATCACAAGTTGATTCGATAAACTCGCAAATTGGTTCCATGAGTACTAGTCTTGCAACTCTTGATACACTAAAAA
>JAJSDS010000022.1 GCA_028580875.1 Nitrosotalea sp. | reverse complement strand
GTCTGGTGTTGATTTAAAATCATAGATTGCATCAATGTTTGAATTTTCAAATATTTCAGAGTCATGTGTGATTATGATGAACTGGGAGATTGCATCAATGTTTGACTCAAACGCCTGCGTTAACACATTTACAAGAGATTTTCTTCTTTCCTGGTCAAGATGTGTAGTGGGCTCGTCAAGAATTATGAAATTCAAGTTTGAAGATCCCATTAGATGAGCCATTCCAAGACGCAATGCTAGTGCAACACTTACCTTTTCTCCGCCACTCAGTGATTCTAGATCAAGTTCTAGGTTTCCAGAATAGCACGTAATTCCAATGTCTCTTGACTTGTCTTCTAGCATTATTCTTTGAATCTTGACATTAAATGTTGAAAGATAATCTGAGGCCTTTTGTGATATCATTCCCAATGCCCATGAGCGAAGGCTTGTGGCAACTGGTCCGTCCCTATTGTAAATTTGACTGCGTATTGTCTCAAGGCTTGCAACATATTGTTTTACATCTTGTAGTTCCAATGATATTTCTGAAATTTTCTTTAATTCATCTTTGTGTAATTCTAGTTTTGTATTTACTGCGCCAATGTCTTGGTCTAGTGTACTGAGGACCCTTCTTTGCTGCTCTAGTTTTGATTTTAGGTTTCTAAAATTGTTGACATCAAAACCTTCTGTCTCTTGAACCAGAGTGGATATTGATTTTATTACGTCTGTGGAATAGTCGTCAATTGCATACTGGACCAGGTTTCCAGTGCTTATCTCAAGGGGAATCTCTCTTGTGTTTACCTGAAGTTTTGATATCTCGTTGCCAAGCTTTGCCAAGTCGTCTTGGCTTTTGATGTTGTTCAAAGACAAGACTCCTTCTGCCTTTGTGATCTGTTGCAGTTTCATGTCTAGTTCTTTTTTCTTGTTTTGAATTGTATTGCCATCTTTTGTCAAATGCTCAGTCTTTTTTCGTAGTAAATCCAGTTCTGATGTGATGTGGTTTTCATCAAACAATGGATTTAGCCTGTCTACTTTGGAGTCACATACAGGACACTTGCCATCTACTAGATGTATCTTGTTTGCAATGTCTTGCTGACCACGTATAGTTGCTATCTTTTCTCCTGTCTGTTTTGATTCGTCATTGATCCTGTCAATTTCTGACTGGACCTGTTTTATCTCTGACTCGACTTGTGACTTGAAAGATAAGATGGATAAACTATTTGAGCACTCTGCAAACCTTCTCTCCTTTTCTGCAAGTTCTCGCTTCATTGAAACTATAGAATTTCTCAGGTATCTTAGAAGGTCTTCTTTTTTGTTTTCTAGTTCTTTTATCTTTACTTCCTTTGGTATCTCTGATTCAATATTTTGCTGCAATAAAATAAATTCTTGCTCTTGTGATATCTTGTCTGATTCAAGCTTCTTTTTTTGTGGCTCTAGTATTGAAATTTCTTTTGACAATACATTCATTCTGTTTTGTAATGTTTCAATACTGGTGTCATCATGGCCAAGCCTTGATCTGATTGTAACCCTGAAATCGTCTATTGTTTTTTTCATGTACTCGTAGGCAATGTCAAGTCTGTCTATGCCAATTATTGCATTGACCAGTTCCTTGAATTTTTTTGGGTCTGCCTCAATTATTGTCTGCAGTTCGCCCTGCTGTACAATTGATGCAACTTTGAGTTTCTCAAAGTCTAGCCCTATGAGTGATTCTATTGTTTTTGTCATGGACTCACCAAACTGCTTTCTCTCTCCTGCCGCAAGTGGAACTAGTTCTCCATTGATCTTTTCATGCAGCACTGCTGCAACTGTTCCCTTGGAGTCTATCTTGCGTACTGCCTCAAACTGTCTATTTCCTATGGAAAATTCTACTTTGGCATATGACTGATTGCTCCCCCTGCGAACAAGTCCTTTTGTTGATTTTCTTAGGTGCTCTCCAAACAATGCAAATGTTATGGCATCTATGATGCTTGATTTTCCAGAACCGTTCTGTCCTACAAATACCGTGACTCCTCTGTCAAATGTTAGTCTTGTACTCTTGTGCGATAGGAAATTTTCAAGCTCAATTGATTGCAGCATGTTCTACTCCTCTTTTGAATCTTGTAAAATTGTCCACAACTGCTTGACTTGCTTCGACTGTATTGCCTTTGGTCAATAGTGGTAAGAGCTCGTTTATTGCAAAATTTGCCATGTCTGTAGAGCCAAGTATTTCCTTTGCTATTCGATGCATCTCGTCTTCTATCTTCAATGGCCTATCTATGAAGACAGATCCGTTTGACTGCTCAGTTGACAAGTGTCTCCAAAAACAACGCAGTGAAATGTCTGATAATCTGGAAACCTGTGATTGGACAAATCCTGGCTCTGCAATATCTCCTGTAATTTTTATTTCAACTACAGGTTTTTTTGCAAGTGATTTTATTTTTTCGTATATTGCATCTACCTCATTTGAAATGTTGTCAATTGAAGTCTTGAAAGAAAATTGGGGTCGTGTATCAAGTTTTGCCCATGTGGGGGATGGCTCTTGTCCCGAAATGTCTACTTGGTAAAACCCTTTTTGAGTTTCCTTTATTCCCTCACTTGATGTAAGTTCAATTGAGCCAGGGTATGCAAGTGGTCCTCCTAGGTGTGAGAACCGCTTCAACTCTTGCTCGTGTAAATGGCCCATGGCATAATACGTGAAATTCTTTGGAAGATCAACTGAGTTTAGCTCTCCTGCAAACTTGTTGATTTCAGTAATTCCCTGGTGTAAGACTAGTATCTTATGACCTTGGTGTTTCTTGGCCTCTGCATCTACTCTTGCAAAGTCTTCTTCAAACGATTCAATCTCTGCCTTTCTGCGTTTGTCAAATCCTGTGATAAGGACATCTTTGTAAACAAATGGATTGCCGTTTCCAATGTATTTTGAAAATTCTAGGTTGTTATACACAAATGGAACAGGAGTTGCCCTCATCCTACTGATGTCATGGTCTCCTAGAATGAAAAAAGAATCAATATTATTTTGCTTTAGGCGTTTTAACGCATTTGCCAAAACGACAATTGCTTTTCCGCTAGGATTTGGAACATGAAATATGTCACCAGAATGTATTACAAAATCAACATGGTCTTTTATGGATATGTCAACTGCTTGATCAAATGCAGCGTAAACATCATTTTCACGTTCCTCTGAATGGTATTGTACAAAACCTAAATGAGTGTCAGAAATATGTGAAAAGATCATCTCAATCAAGCAGCAAGTCTTTTTGAATCATTGATTTTGTTGACTCTTTTGCAACTTCTTTGAATTTGTCTGTCTGATTCCATTCTGATACTGCGTTGAGGTCAGAGCCTGATTTTTTGCTCTTGACTTCATCCACATGAACAATCGATGGGAGGTTTACCCACTGACCAATCAAGACTGCGTCACCAATGTTAAGTGACGAAAGTTGTGAGAGCAGATCCTTGCTTAGTGATTCTGCCGCAGATGCAATCTGTTGCTGGTCATCGTCTTGCACTATCTTCATTATTGCAAGGGAACCCATCTGGCTCAATACGTTGGGATCGATATTTCTTGGTCTCTGTGAAACAACTCCAAGGCCGATTCCAAATTTGCGGCCCTCTCGTGCTACTTTTGATGCCCAGTACTTTGTGTCTGTGTGTTCGCCTTTTGGAATAAAGACATGCGCTTCTTCTATTATGACAAATATTGGCGCAAGAAACTTGTTGCTTCTCTTGCCTGATGACTTTCCTTTTCTTTCCCAGACTGCATCTTTTCTGTGCTGTAATAATTCTTGTAAATAGTATGCCAGTCCTGCATTTGCCTGTCTTTCACTGAGCTCTGATATGTTCAGTACGTTAACCCTGCCTTCTTTGATGAGGTCTACTGGATCTCCGCAATCTGGGTCTAGTATGTCAGAGAATCTGTGCTTTGCATCATCTATCTTATCCAATACCCTGCTTGCACTGTCTGCATATCCCTTGGTGGTACGACCAAACGATGCTGCACTCTCTTCGAGGGCCTGCCAAAAGTCCTTTGACTGTTTGACTGACTCTGTAAATGACTCTCGTAGTGCTCTTTGTTGCTTGTCTGCATTCTCTCTGAGCTCAATTACTTCGGCAAGCTTGTCTGCAGGTAATAGTCTTGGATTTATTTTTGCCAACATGTAATTCATCTTTGCAACATCTAGATTTTCATAATCATTGTGGTAATCAAAAATAATCAGTGTACCGTTCAGTGATGCAACATGTCTTGCAATTAGCGATACTAGATTACTTTTTCCCATGCCAGTCATTGCAAGTATTGCTAAGTGTCTTGATACGATTTTGTTGACGTTTATCTTGGCCTCGATGCTTGAATTTCTCAAGAGCGAACCAATCCTGACCCATTCTTCTGTTGTTGGCCCAAATATCACTCCGAGGTCTTTTTGTGTGGCTTCTAGGATCGAAGTGCCAGGAAGTGGAGGGACTGCAGGCAAGATCATCTGGCCTTTTTGCAGTTTGTCTAAAAAGCCCAATATGCCAATCTTTACCTTGTAATTCTTATCTCGTGAATTAATGTCTGCAACTTCCTTGCTCTCTACGGCTTCATCAAAATTTCTGACATCAGTCAGCGCCTCACTTGATATGATTGATTTTTCAACAAGGCCCAAAATCTGTCCATCTTGTGAATCAATTATTACATACTCTCCAACTGAAAGTGGTTTTGATGATTGTGCAGTGACATCAGTTGGTCTTGATTCTCCTATTACTACGCCTATTGTCAACTCAATACCTCTCTTGATCCAATTTCATTTCCTAGTCCATATAGACTAACAAGTCTTGCAAGATCTGAATTTGATATCTTGCAGTTTTCATGAGCAAGCTTTAGTGAATACGGATATCCTCCGACACTATTTTTTGTTATCATGTTTAACAGCGATTTTATTTCATCTTCATTGTGACCTGAGCCTAAGAGTTCTATCTTGATTAGAGGGGTGGAATCTCTGAGCCTTGCATACACATAGGACACTACTTTGCCTGGCCCTAGACTGTTATCAACAAATATCCTGCTAAAGCCTGGTGTCTTGACTGCGTGATTATAATAGAAAATATCGCCTGCCATGGAACCAAGTTTTTCAAATTGTTTTCTTGCTGATGATGTCTTTGATATGAAAATTACATTGTTTCTCTTTTTTATCGCAGACGTGATGGAATTTCCAAGCGATGCCTGCCTTGTAAGAAATTGCGAATAAAGCGAGCCGTCCAATACCACAAGGTCTGCCTTGTCAATTGAATTTATGCATGCATCAACTTCCATCTTGCTTGCCTGTGTCTCAAGTTCGGGTGTAGGCTGTCCCAATCCTTGGTTATGACTCTCAGTTATTATCTGACCGTCTGATTTGACAGAGACGCCTGTGACTACCCATAATTCTAATCCTTGAAACTTTGTACTGTTGTAACTACTGTCTATTCCTGCAATCTCGGCATCTTTTTTCTGTGGGATGTATTCTACCCAGTTTTCCTTGGCAGTCTTGATTATCTGATCAAATTTTTCTCCCTTGAAGATGGATCGTGCCTCGTCTCGTTTCTTTATGGCATCTCGATAAACCGTATTGAGCATAAAACACCTTTGCCTGCAGAGATAAAATGTTTCTCGTTTGAAAGGAATTTGTCCTAAAGTTAACAGAAAATCAACACTAGTAGGACTAAATAATGAAGCATGCCATAATGATATCATGTTTGAGAACGAGCGAACCTGGGGAAGATTTGCAGAAAATAATTCTACTGATGATTTTCATAAAAAATTCGATGACGCCATAGTCCAAGTACAAAAGGACTTTGGCAAAAGATATCCTATGATAATTGGCGGAAAAGAGATCTTTTCTAATAACGAGTTTCAAGTTAGATCTCCTGCAGACAAAAATCTGATACTTGGAAGTTTTCCTTTGGCCACAAGAGATGACACGCTGCATGCTATTGAGACTGCACGAGAATCATTTCATAAATGGTCTCTTGTACCATATCAAAAAAGAGTCCAAATATTTCGAGAGGTTGCTGATGTCTTCTCTCAAAATAAATTCAGTCTTGCTGCCATCATGAGCTTTGAAAATGGAAAGAATAGGCTTGAGGCAATAGGGGATTTGGACGAGTCAATAGACTTTATGAGATTTTATGCCGAGCAACTTGAGGTAAATGAGGGCTTTTCAAAGGAGACAAAAAGTGCTTCTCCGAATGAAAAGACAAAAAGTGTCCTAAAGCCATATGGTGTATGGGGAATAATTTCACCGTTTAATTTTCCGTCTGCAATAGCAATAGGAATGACATCTGGTGCCTTGATCACTGGAAACACTGCCATACTGAAACCATCAAGTGATGCACCAATCTCTGGGTACAAGTTTATTGAGTCCGTTTATCACAAACTTACTCCAGCCGCAGTAAACTTTGTAACTGGTGCAGGAAGCATAGTTGGAAAAACAATACTTGAAAGTCAATTCGTTGACGGTATTGCATTTACCGGCTCAAAAGAGGTGGGAATGGCAGGATATTCTGGATTTGTAACAAGCAGGCCAAGGCCATTTATCTCTGAGATGGGTGGGAAAAATCCGGCTATAGTTTCAGCATCGTCTGACATTGAAAAAGCAACTGATGGCGTAATGCGCGCAGCATTTGGCTTTAGCGGACAAAAATGCAGTGCATGCTCTCGAGTCTATGTTCAAAAATCAATTGCAAACAAATTCTTGGAAAGACTTGTCGCAAAGACCATGGCATTAAAGATAGGAAAACCTTGGGAAAAAGATACTTACATCGGACCTGTCATAAATGGAGAAGCTGTAAAAAAATTCCAAAAAGCATCTGATGTTGCAAAAAAAGATGGCAAGGTACTTTGTGGCGGCTTGATTATATCTGATGAAAATCATGTAAATGGAAATTTTGTAATGCCCACAATTGTCACAAACCTTCCAAAAGATCATGAATTGATTCGAGACGAGTTGTTCTTACCATTTCTCTGCATTGAGGAATTTGAAAACTTTGACGAAGCACTTGCCTTGGCAAACAAGAGCAATTATGGATTAACGGCCGGAGTCTTCAGCCAGGACAAAAATGAGATTGAAAAATTCTTTGAAAAAATTGAAGCGGGTGTAACATATGCCAACAGGGCTGCAAGTGCAACTACTGGTGCGATGGTTGGCGCACAACCATTTGTTGGATGGAAAGATTCTGGAATATCTGGCAAGGGCGCAGGTGGTACATACTATCTTTTACAGTTCCTAAGGGAACAGACTCAGACACGATGCGAGTGAATAAATGAACTGCCAAGAAGCAATATGTTGCGTTTTCTCTCCTTTAATCTCCTGATTGAATACGGAAGCCAATTTGTGCCGTATGGGATGTATTCTGATACTGCAAATCCACTTTTTACAAGAATTGGTTTTAGCTCATCGCGTATCCCTTTTAGCATCTGAAACTCAAATTTTCGCTCATGTTTTTTTGATAAATTGATTGCAAGATCAATCAACTTGGAATCATGTGTTGCAATTGCAAATTCATTTCCTTGCTCAAACAAAACACTCATCAATTTTCTATAGTTCTCGTCTACTGCATGCCTTGTCCTATGTGCGTTCTTTGAGTTCTCGTGGTATGCTCCCTTGACTAGGCGAATCTTTGCACCTTTTTTTAAAAGCATATCAAGGTCACTCTGGGTACGCTTGAGATTTGCCTGTATTACCACTCCGAGCCTTTCGTATTTTTCAAAGAGGCTCAAGTATATCTTCAACGTGTCATCTGTAAATTCTGATGATTCCATGTCTATCCAAACAAAAGACTGGAACTGTAATGCTTTTTCTATTATGGTATCCAAATTTCCAAGACATTCTTTGGAACTGATTGCAAGTCCGACCTGTGTAGGTTTTATTGACAGTCCTCCAGTGATTTTTGATTTGCGCAAGTTTGAAACAAGTGTGAGATAGTCTGAGACTGTTTGGTCTACTTTTTGTTTTGACGTCATGTGTTCACCAAGTTTATTCAATATGGCACTCATGCCGTTCTCATTTGCCTGACGTGCAGATTTAAGGGCATCATCCATGGTGTCACCTGCTATCCACTGCTTTGCTATCTTGAATAGAACTTTTTCAATTAGCGTAGATTCTTGTTTTTTCAACTTCTCTCTATCACTATATTGATTTTAAAGATATTAATCCATTAGTGTCAAGCGTGCATTTGTTTGAGCATGCATTTTTCTATGTTCAAATTCTGTCTGCTGAAAAACCAAGTATATTGTTTACCGACGGTATGATTTTATTTAATAAAGATGGTTTTTCAATCAATCCCTCTATCTTTACTGATGGCAATACCATGCTGAATTCTAGTGGTTTTATCTCAAATGTTGTGATTAAAAGCACTTTGAGATCTGGATTTTTTACTTTTGTCTCTCTCATAAGTTCAAATGCTGACATGCGAGTCATCTTCAAATCTATGATTATCAGGCTATAGTCATGTGGATTTTTGTCGAATTCTTTTAATGCCAAAATAGGATCTGTAAACATTTCTACTGGAAAATCATTTGTCTCTAATGCAAGTTTTATCGATGTGGCCATGTTGCGCTCTTCTTCCACGACCATTATTTTTTTACGGTGTGGCATATTTTTCATAAAATTACTGCCTCTGAATTGTCCCCAAATGGCTTCAAGTCTATTAACAGTCCTTTACTTTTATGCGTAATAGAAAAATGTACTACAATCATGTGTTTGCTAAAATTGGGAAGTGGGTGATGTCTTTTTTAAAAATATCCAACACACATGTTGTTTATTTTTAGATGCCATGAGTCTTGTCGTATCTGTAACAGATTTAACAAGGCCAAATCTTTAGAAATTCTAGTTTGAAACGAGTGGGATTACTTGGGTGTGGTGCTATAGGGTCTGAGATAGCACTTGCAATAGACTCTGGGAAAATATCCGCCAAACTGACTCATATCTACGATTTCTCCAAGGAAAATTCACAAAATCTATCTGACAAGCTACAGAACAAGCCTGTCATAACAGAAAATGTCGGTCTACTTGCAGCATCTCCTGTTGACATGATAATCGAGGCTGCTTCCCAAGATGCAGTACGAGATGACGTACTGAGCATATTGCAAAATAGAAAAGATGTAATGATAATGAGTGTGGGTGCACTCTTGGACGAGTCTATATTTGATATTGTCATGGATGGATGTCGCGACTTTAACAAACGCGTCTATCTTCCATCTGGCGCAATAATCGGACTTGATGGAATCCGTGCCGTAAAGGACGAACTTGACTTGGTAACCCTTGTAACAACAAAAAATCCAAAAGCATTGAAGGGCGCAAAATTCTTTGAGACATCAACGATTGACCCTGATAAAATTACGACATCTACAATAATCTATGAAGGAAGCGCACAAGAAGCAGTAAGGTTATTTCCTGCAAACATCAATGTTGCAGCACTTCTTAGTCTTGCAGGAATTGGCAGTGAAAAAACCAGGGTAAAGATAGTTGCAGATCCTGGCACTGACAAGAACACTCATGAAATTCACGCCGAAGGGAAATTTGGTAAATTCTCAATCAAGGTGGAAAATGTACCAAGCACTAGTAATCCAAAGACAAGTAGGCTTGCAATACTTGCTGCAATAGAATGTCTTAAAAAAATCTGTGGCACTCCTCTTAACATAGGTACTTGAATGGTAAATTTTGCCATTGGGATCGATTGCGGCAATAAATTTGTCAACATCATGACGCTTTAAAGATGAAGCAATACTATGATACTCTGTATATGAACATCAAGTCTGAGATATTAAAACTCAAAAAAGAAAATGATGTACTCATTCTTGCTCATAATTACCAACTTCCTGATGTGCAAGATGTGGCAGATTATGTTGGAGACTCGTTAGGGCTCTCAAGGCAAGCTGCCAAGACTAAACAAAAGACCATACTTTTCTGTGGTGTCCACTTTATGGCAGAGACTGCTGCAATAACTTGTCCTGACAAAACTGTGCTGATTCCTGACCTTGGAGCAGGATGCTCGCTTGCTGATACCATTAACGCTGATGAACTTAGAAAATGGAAGTCTGAGCACCCAAAAGCAATCACTGTGGGATATGTCAACACATCTGCTGAAGTAAAAGCAGAACTTGATTATTGCTGCACTTCATCTAATGCTGTAAATGTTGTAAAATCAATTCCAGAAGACCGGGAAGTTCTTTTTCTGCCTGACATGTTTTTGGGTTCTTATGTTGCAAAGATGACAAACAGAAACAACATGTTCATCTGGGCAGGTGAGTGTCATGTGCACGCAGGCATACGATCGCAAGATGTGCAGGAAAAACTCAGAGAGCATGCCAATGCTGAATTTCTAGTTCATCCTGAATGCAGTTGCACCTCTTCAGTGATGTATGATGTTGCATCAGGAGATTATGGATCAAGACAAGTCCAGATCTTGTCAACAGAAGGAATGATGAATTACGCACAAAGTTCTAAATCAAAGCAATTTGTTGTAGCAACCGAGACTGGTATATTGTACAGAATGCAACAACAAAATCCTGACAAAAAATTCATCCCCATGTCTGAAAACGCAATATGCAAGTACATGAAGATGATAACACTTGAGAAAGTATACGCATCATTGAAAGAAAACAAGTATCAAGTAAAGGTTCCAAAAAATATTGCAGAAAAGGCTCAGGTTGCAATAGAGCGCATGCTTGCAATCAATTAACTTCTAGGCTAAGATCAAGGCCTTGTACTGAACTTGTCAGTCTGCCAATAGATATCATATCTACACCTGATTTTGCATACTGTGCAACATTTGAGTGGTTTATTCCGCCTGATGCTTCTATCTTTACTTTATTTCTCAAGTTTAGTTGTTCTAGTTTTTTTATTATTTTGCTAATTTTTGGTGGTGGCATATTGTCTAGCATGATGATGTATGCTCCCTCTCTTGCAGCAGTAATTGCATCATCGAGGTTTTCTACTTCTACCTCGAATTTTTTATGTTTTAATTTGGCTCGCTTGACTAGATCAAAAAGTGAATCTGATGCTGCAATGTGGTTATCTTTTATCATCACCATCTCATCAAGTGACATCCTGTGTCTGTGTCCGCCACCTATGGCTACTGCATCCTTGTCAAAAATTCTAAGGCCGGGTGCTGTCTTTCTTGTAGAGTACAATCCTACTCTGGGGTTAGCAGCGTGGATTTTTTTTACATATGAATTTGTCTGGTTTGCAATGCCGCTCATTCTTGACATTAAATTCAAAGCTGTTCTCTCACATGACAATACGTCATAGGCATCTCCATGGATTGTCATTATCTTTTGGTTGGGAGATACTATTTGACCGTCTTTTTTGTGTATGGTAACTCTGCATTTTCGTGATGTAAAAATCTCTTTTGCATACAAGACTCCTGCGATGATACTACTTTCACGAGATATTATATTTGCAGTAATTTTTTTCCTTGAAAGTAATCTACTTGTAATATCTCCGCTCTTGATATCTTCGGCAAGAAATCTTTCTAGTTGTTTTTTTGCACTTGATTGCAACCTATGTTACCTTGAGTGCATACTTGCCTTTCTCTTTTATTCCAAGAGATTTGGCAACAAGAGAATTTGTTGGGTCTACAACAAGAACTGAACTACTCCAGTCTGGACTCAAATCAGATGATTTGCATATTGGACATACTTTTCCCACTGTGACAAATTTGCATTTACGACAAGCCAGTTCTCTAACCATATGTCATCACTTGTCTGACTTCTTTCCTTTCTCTGCTTCTGGTTTTTTTGCCTTGTCTGGTGTTGTTGCAGCTGCTGGGGTCTTGGATTTTTTGATTTCCTCTTCAATCCATTCGTCTGCACCCAAGAATGGTTGTCTGCATGTGATTCCAACCTTCATTGCTGCAGTCTTGCCAATTGATACAGCTGTAATTCTTGCGCGAAGTGTTGTTCCAATCTTCATTGTTCTTCCACTTTGGTTTGCAAGGATCATGCCAGACTTGACATCGCTTTTGAGATAGTCATCCATAATTTGTGACAAGTGTAACAATGCATCTGTTGCACCAATTCTGACAAATGCTCCAAAGTCTGTAATTTCAACAATCTCTCCACGGACAATTTCCTGGAGCTTTGGTGAAAATGTTAACGCTGTAAATTCTACTCTGTGATATGTACCGCCATCTCCTGCAATGACTTTGCCCATTTTTTCCACTTTGGTTTCAAGTATCATGATGACGTAGCCAAGCTCTGGATTTATCATACTCTCATATTTTTCTCGAAGAATTGTAATTGCTGCCTTTTTGAGAGATTCTCCAAATAGTTTAGGCGGTATTCTAACTACATCAGTAAGGGTCGATATAGAAAACATGAACCTAAGAAAAGTCAGAAAATTTGAATTTATGAATCTTTGGATGACTTGGATATTATTTTTGCCTATGTTTAAATATCGTACACAGAGTTTTTTACTTTATGGTCTCAGTTGATCAAGTACTTTCTACCCTGAGTACGGTAATTGATCCAGATCTGAAAAAAAGCATTGTCTCAATGGGTATGATAAAAGATCTTGAGATAAACGGAAGCGAATTAAAATTTACACTTGAACTTACTACTCCTGCTTGCCCATTCAATGACGAAATAGAGCAGGACGTAAGAAAAGCAATCGCTTCGATCAAGGAGATATCAAAACTTGATCTCAAAGTAACTGCCAAAGTCATGGAAGGAAGATCTCTTAGCGTTGACCAGATGCTCCCCACTGTCAAAAACATCATTGGTGTTGCAAGTGGAAAAGGTGGTGTGGGAAAGACAACTGTATCTGTAAACTTGGCGCTTGCGTTGGCAAAGACTGGTGCTAAAGTAGGATTGCTTGATGCTGATATCTATGGACCAAGTGTTCCATTGATGCTTGGAATGGACAAGGCTGCAATGGAAGTTGACAATAATAAATTGCAACCAGTAGAATCACACGGGATCAAAGTTGTGTCATTTGGTTTCTTTGCAGAACAAGCTCACCAGGCCGCAATTTACAGGGGACCAATAATTTCTGGAATTTTAAAACAATTTCTTGTTGACACAAACTGGTCTGATCTTGATTACCTTATAGTTGATCTTCCACCTGGAACAGGTGATATACCTCTTACACTTGCACAGACAATACCGATTACTGGGATTGTTGTTGTCACAACTCCGCAAGATGTTGCAAGCAATATTGCAGTCAAGGCATTTGGAATGTTCCAGAAACTGAACATTCCAATCATGGGTGTGATAGAAAACATGAGTTATTTTACATGTACAAATGAAATTGAGGTACCAAAGCGTCTATGGGGGAAAACAAAAAAGAAATGCGGTAAAATACATTATATCTTTGGAAAAGACGGAGCCAAGCGAATGAGTGAAAAACACAATCTGCAATTCCTTGGAGGAATTCCTCTGAACCCTGGTATAATGGAGGGCTCTGACAGTGGACGACCAGTGCTTGTATCTGATCCAAATTCCACAATGTCGCAGTCATTTATGACTGTGGCAAAAAACGTCGCCGCAAGATGCAGCGTCCTTGCATCTCAATTAGGCGATGAGATGAAAGATGCTGCAGCTAACTAAAAATAGTTGAGAACAAAGATTAACTTGTGCACCTACCTGAAAACCTACGACCTCAGTTAAAAAAACCACTTGGACTTCTTATACGAGACTCTGATGTAACAAAATCCAGTATTTCTGATAATATCCCTAAAGGTGCATTTGTAATTACGGTGGGTGATGCTACTACTGAAAAGATGATATCTCTTGGCTTTAATCCATCGCTTCAGATAGTTGATTCCCTTGAAAAAAGAATCAAGCGAAACTTGCCTGCTGGAAAAACAGAGACTGTGCTTACATGCACAAATCCGCCTGCAGAAATAACTGACGAAAGCATCTCTGTAATTTGCCAGGCATTGAAGATGACTGCACCAGTACGGATTGTAGTGAATGGGGAAGAAGACTTGCTTGTTCTGCCAGTTGCAGTGTATGCACCCGATAATTCTGTAATCTTGTATGGTCAACCAAATGAGGGACTTGTTTTGGTGCACCTGACAGACGAGGTAAGAAATAGGGCTAAATCCATAATGGATTCTATGAGTTAATGGGGAATGAGGAGACGGTGGCTGTATGATTTATGATTAACCTAACGAAATTTCTGACCCCACTTAACCACTTTAGTAGTTGAAATAAAAAAATCCACTAGTACCAATACGAATTTTGACAATATGCATTAAACTTGGGATTTGCAGTCATTGATTTTGTGAAGTTAGACTCTGATCTGCGTTTTAAAATACTTGAGAAAGTGGGAATCTACTGTGCAAGATTTAGTATCTCTGAGCCAAAAATATTGTTGACAACAAAAGAAGTCCTAGAGATGCCTAAAGAGGTAACAGAAGGAAGAAGGACATCTGCCTACAAGTATCTTGGAGTATCATATATTCAGGATAATGTAGTCTTCATAAATGTAAGAAAAATTCCTGATGAGAAGATGCTTGAAAATACCATTGTGCATGAATTAATTCACATGCGTTTTCCGTATCTGAGTCATGGAAGGAGATTTAACAAAATGGTGCGACGGGGACTGGCTGGCTGGACATTCAAGCCATATGCTAAAAGAAGTTGATTGGTTTTATTGAATTCTCTTAGGTTTGTTTTTCTTCTACCACTGTAGTCATGTCAAGCTTGTCTATCTGTGATTCAATTGTCTGCTTCATGGTTTCGTTGTGTTGGGAACAAAACTTGAAAAAACCATCGACTGTCTCAAAACAACCGCATATCCATCTTGTTTGTATGTCGCCTTCTACTGATAGCCTGTTATAGTCACTTTTCTTTGCCATGAAATCATGTACCAAGCATGACGCTATTAGAGTTTCTTAAAAATAATGATTAAATTAAAAAATTGAGACGATATATTTACGGGCAGCCTTCCATCTTTTGGATGAAGTAGCCTTTCTTTTGGATTTCATTGGCAATGGGCTCTGGTGCACCTTGTGAGTGGCAGAACTGGCATTCTTCCGTTGAAACCTTTGACTCGCCCTCTCCAATGGTCTTGAGCCATTCTTTTGCATACTGGATTGCCTTTTGGTGATCCTTCTGGCTAGTGATGACGTCAAAATGCATTGTATGGCCGTCTTTTGCCTCTACATATGTATCGTATACGTGAATTTCCATAATTGTTGTTCTAGAATAGGGATATTTAGAGTTTGTAGGTGAATTGGTGCAGATATACTATCAACGTAGAATTCACAAAGCCATGATGCGATCTAAATTGGTTCTATGATGGACACTGGAAGACAGAATAGGTGTTATTTTTACAAATACGCATTAATTGGAAAAATTATATCAAAATATGTAGGAATTCCAATAAATTGTGATGACCTAGGTATAATTTCCAGATCATCTTGCTAAAGCCTTTTACGTTAGTTTGGATATAACTTGGCGATGTGGGGCGCTAAATCAGAATTCAAATGTAAAGATTGTGATACCACTTTTACAGACAAGGATCACCTAGAACGACACAAACACGTTCACAAAAAGTAGAATCACGAAATCTTTACTGGGACTGGGACTAGACCTGAATCGTAGATGTATGCCTTGAATTCATTATTTTGATTTGAAAAAATAATCCATGGTACTGGATTGATCTCCATGTATTTTTTATCAGTTGATGACGGATATGCAACAGAATCAGGATGTGAATGAAATATTCCTATGACTTCGAGTTTTTTCTTTTCTGCTGCATTGTATGCCGATATTAATTCCTCTGGGGCAATGGTAAAGTTTACCGGAGAGTTTTCGATATTTTTTGTAATGAAAATATCTTCCACCAATACGTTCCCATCAACTGTATTACCAAATAATACTGCACATGATTCGTTTGGTGCGATATCTCGTGCATGATTTACAAGAATCTGGACTTGGGGCTTGGATAAAATTACTGATTTGGGTCCAGTCATCCTACTGTTACTTTTCCAACCATCCATGGGTGGACTGAACAGAAGTAATTCTGTGTGCCTGCTTTTGTAAATGTGAACTGGAATGTCTTTCCTGGTTTGATCATGCCAGAATCAAACACGTCTCCTGAAACACTATCACTTGGATTGCCACTTGTCACGGTATGTGCTACACTGTCACCGTTTGTCCAAGTTACCGTAGTTCCGACTTTGATGATAGTTGGATTTGGAGCAAAACAGTTGTTTGTTCCAACACATGCTGTACTTGCACCTGATCCTGCACCACTTGTGATGGTTACATTTGCAAATACTGGCTTGATAGGAGCTGTTATGGTTATGTTTCCTGACATGAATGGATGAACCGTGCATAGATACTGGTATGTTGTATCATTGAGTTTTGATGTATCAAGTCTGAATGTCTTTCCTGGTTTGATTATGCCAGAATCCCATATGGTTCCATCTTGACTAGTCACGGTGTGTGCGACTTTGTCATTGTTCTTCCATTCTATTATGTCTCCCTTGGGGACTGATATTGTATCTGGATTGAAACTTTGATGTCCTTGCATTGATGCGTTTGCCGGAATTTCAATTGATATGACTGGTACCTTTGATGCAGCTGCTGGTGTAGTAGAGTTTGTAGAGTTTTGAACCATTGGCTGGAAATGGAACTGTGCACCAGGTCCAATGAAACCAAATGCTGTGTAAGAGCCAATGCCTACTATCATTGCTGCGACAAATATTGTTGCTATTGGCTTGAAGTGCTTTGGCGACTTCATTGAAAAGAACGCTAGAACTATTGTTGGTATGAGGATTATGATAAGAAGACCCACAAATGCTGGCAATGATGTGATTACCTTGTTCAAGCCAATGGCGTAGACACCTACAGAGCCTGCTATGCCAAAGATTACAAGTGTAGTTGCCTTGGCTCGTGGGCTTGTGGAGACTCCGCCACTTAGAATTCCTGCGGATAAGAAGATCATGCCGACAAACATCGTTAAACCTGAAAGAGCCTGCATTCCTGTGAGGAACGTATTTGCAATGCCCAAATATGATAAAATTACTCCTGCAAGACCAATTGCTGTTAGTCCCATTCCTGGCATCATGAGGTCCCAGTCACTCATTTGTGGTTGTTCCATGAAGTGACATACTTAATTCTTTTGAACACTGGGATAATCTTCGAAGAAATTAAATTCCCTGTGAATCGGCTAAAGATCGTGGGATTAAAGGAAGTACTAGAAGTATCAAAACCTCGAATCATAGTTTTACTTGTCATTACTGCAATCACTTCCATGTATGCTGCAAGTATATTGATCGCACACAAGCCTCTTGACAACATGGTGCTCTTACATCTTATAGTTGCAGGAGCATTGTCATCTGCAGGTTCTAGTGCCCTGAATCATTTCTATGACAGGGATATCGATCCATTGATGAAGCGTACAAGCACAAGACCAATTCCATCTGGAAGAATGTCTGCACGCAGTGTTCTGATATATGGTCTTGGAGTCAGTTGCATTTCTGTAATTTATGCTTGGATTTTTCTAAATCCTATCTCTACATTTTTCATTGCACTTGGAATATTCTTTTATGTCATAATCTACACTGTCTGGCTTAAGCGAAGCAACTGGTCCAACATTGTAATTGGTGGATTTGCGGGAAGCTGTGCATCCATGGCAGGATGGGCTGCAGCCACTGGCTCAATGGATATTCTTGGAGCATTGGTCGGTACACTGGTCTTTGTCTGGACACCTTCACACTTTTGGTGTCTTGCAATGAAGATACGAGATGATTATGCAGAGGCCAAGGTGCCAATGCTGCCAGTCTTGATTGGTATGCAAAAAACTTCAAAGTATATTTTGCTCAATACCGCAATACTGTTACCATATTCTGTCATGCTTGTAGCATTTGGACTGGGATATGTCTATCTAGGAGTTGCCCTGGTGTCAGGCGGTTTGATGCTCGTATATCACTACAAGCTTACAAAGACTCCAACATCTGATTTTGCATGGAAGGCATACAAGGTAACTGCACCCTATCTTACAATAATATTTGTAGGAATTGCACTTGATGCAGCGTTTCACTTTCCAGTGATAAGATAATTATTCTGAAATTTCTTCTTCTTGGCCCACACCTGGAAATCCTGATTCGTATTCTTTTTCCAAGTTTTCCATGTTCTGTCTTTCTATCTCGTCTCCGTCCTCTTCTTTTTCAGATATCTCTATCCTGCGTTCATCCTTAGTTAACCAAGTAACTTTGATCAAACCATAAATCTCAAGATTGAGCAATGTTTTGTTAAACTCGTCTTCTGGTATTGAGATGCCGGATTTTATCAAAGACTTGGATAATTCTGAATCTGTAAGAGATCCTGCCATCTTGATCTTTTCATATATTGTATTTCTAAGTGGAATTGCCATGTCTAACCGTAAAATGCCTTGTCCATTGGTTTTGGTAGCGCGTAAGTGATATTATCTTTAACTGTAGAATACCAATCCTCTACTCCTTTAGTAATTGATGGCTTGACATTTTTAAGTGCGGCAGAAAAGTCTCCGCTGCTAATTTTTGGACTGTTGTTTCTCATTGCATTTACTGCAGATTCTCTGCACACTGCAACAAGATCTGCTCCACTATATCCCTTTGTTGCAACTGCTATTTCTTTCAAGTCAATGTCTCCTGATAGTGGCATTTGTTTTGTCAATAGTCTGATTATCTCAAATCTTCCTTTCTCATCTGGCGGTGGGACAAAGATGACTAGATCAAGTCTGCCAGGTCGTATCAGTGATGGGTCAATAAGGTCTGGCCTGTTTGAAATTCCCAGTACTACAACTCTTGAAGCTCCTCCATCTTCCATTTCTGTAAGAAGTTGGCTTAGCAATCTCTCTCCAACGCCACCCTCTTCATTTGATTTGAAGCGGGCAAGTGAGTCAAGTTCGTCAAATATTATTATACACGGCGATGAAGTCTTTGCCTTTCGAAATATCTCTCTTATTGCTTTTTCTGATTCGCCTACCCATTTTGATAAAATCTCAGGCCCTCTCACAAGTATCATGTTTGCACCGCTCTCTGTTGCAAGGGCTCGTGCAAGCAATGTCTTTCCACATCCTGATGGGCCATACAAGAGTGCACCCTTTGGTGGTTTGATTCCCATCTTCTGGAATTTTGCAGGCTCTTTTATTGCAGTTATCAGATTGTCTTCCAGCGTTCTTTTTGCATCATCTAGTCCACCTACTTCCTTCCACCATACTTTTGGACTCTCAACGTAAAATTCACGCATTGCAGTTGGTACAATTTCATGCATTGCATCATAGAAATCCTGTAACGTGATCTTTAACTTTAGCAAAATGTCCGGTGCAATTTTTTCAGTCTCGTTTTCAATCTCAGGTAGGTATGTTCTAACAGCTTTCATGGCAGCCTCCCTGCACAATGATTTAATGTCTGCACCAGTGTACCCGTGTAACTCTGCTGCAAGTGTCTTAAGATCTACATCTTGTAATGGCATGCCACGTGTGTGAATTTGTAATATTTCCAGTCTGCCGTCTGCATTAGGAACTGAGATTTCAATTTCTCTGTCAAATCTGCCTGGTCTTCGAAGTGCAGGGTCTACGCTTTCTGGTCTGTTTGTGGCACCAAGAACTATGACATTTCCTCTATCGTTGAGTCCATCCATCAAAGCCAATAGCTGGGCCACTACTCTTTTTTCAACGTCACCATATGCCTCTTCTCTTTTTGGAGCGATTGCATCAATTTCATCAATGAATATCACACTTGGAGAATTTTCTTTTGCCTCCTTGAAAATATCACGCAGTCTTGCCTCTGTCTCTCCGTAATACTTGTTCATTATTTCTGGACCGTTAATTGAATAAAAGTTAGCCTCCGATTCACTTGCTAATACCTTTGCAATCAATGTCTTTCCACATCCTGGTGGACCGTACAATAGTATGCCACTGTGTGGTTCAATGTTGAGTCTTGTGAAAATCTCTGGATGTTTTAGTGGAAGCTCAACTATTTCACGCATTCTTTTTGTCTGTGTCTTGAGTCCGCCTATTTCCTCAAATGTGACTCTGACTTTTTTGTCAATTGATGTTTCAGTAAGTATTGTAACGGCAGTACTTCGCTCTATTTTTACAACAGCCTTTGGTGCAATCTTGTGAATCTTAAAGTCCATTGAATTTCCAAGAATCATTACTGATATCTCATCGCCTTCTGAGAGGGGCAGGCCCCTTGGTCTGTTTTTTACAAAATCTGTAAATTCCTTGTCAACTGTAACATTGCCGTTTACTGGCATCAATGTAACACTCTTTGCTGGCTTGGCTACTAT
>JAJSDS010000229.1 GCA_028580875.1 Nitrosotalea sp. | reverse complement strand
CCATCATTTGATGGCATCCGTAGTGACTTTTTCCTTCTGGATAAGATCCTATGGCAGAAGGTGACCAGATATGGGATTCTAAAAGATTGGCATGTCTTGTATTTGGAGGCTCATTGCCCCAAGGATATATTGTCTTTATCTTCTTGGATTCATTCCAAGAAGCTGCTTTTTCCCACTCTGCTTCTGTAGGAAGTCTCTTTCCTGCCCATTTACTGTATGCGTCGGCTTCATAGTAACTTACATTGCAAACAGGTTCGTTGGGATTTATCTTATGTTTTCCTCTAAAATCATGACGAATCCATTGTTCCCCCTCCTTTTCCCAGTACATTGGGGCGTTCCAGCCTTCTTTCTTTACTTTCTCCCATCCATCTGAAAGCCAAAATCTAAAATTCTCATATCCTCCATCTGTTATGAATTTGAGATAATCACCGTTTGTGACAGGAAATGTATCCATCAAGTAAGAATTTAGGTATACAGTATGTTCTGGAAGTTCAATATCATAACAAAAATCAAGACCAGAATAACCCATTTCAAACAAGCCTCCATAGATCTTTATTACACTCTTTTCTACAGATGATGAAATTAGAGGATTGTTTTGCTTCACGGGATGATACGAATCTGCCAAGAGATTCTGTATGTCATATACCAGAAGCTCTTGGTGTTGGTACTCATGATTGAATGCAAGTTGGAAGAGGGAGGAATCCTCATCATTTTTAATATTTAAAAGAAAGTCTTCGACTTTTTTATCGATAATAAAAAAATAGTCCAACGTATCCTGAACTGTTGGCCTTGACAGTATTCCTCGTTTGGCCTTATCATGTGGTTGTCCGAGAGATTGATAATACGAGTTAAATATTTTTGAATATTCTTTGGAATGAAATTCATAACTTGGGGTAATCTTACTCATTATTACTTCATAAAACCAACTTACATGTCCTAGGTGCCATTTTGGCGGACTCATAAAAAAGGCAGTTTGTACTACATAGTCTTCCTTTTCTAAAGGTTGAACTAACTCTAATGTCTGACTCCGGGTATTTTTGAACTGATCTAAAAGAGTCTTGTAATTGATTACATTCTGAGTGGGAATAACCGTCATCACATATGTTCATGCTAAAAGGTATATGAAGTATAATACAGCACAAATTATTACGTTTAACCATTCAATTTTTGATTTAATGGTTTCAGACCAAGTCTAAATAAAATCAATTGAATTCTATTACATGCAAACACAAAACAAGAGTGTAAAAGAAATATCTGAAAAGGAATGGGAATCTGAAGTTCTAAAATCGCAAGAGCCAGTACTTGTTGATTTTTGGGCTTCATGGTGCGGGCCTTGTAGAATGCTTTCTCCTACCATAGAGCAAATTGCCAAAGAACAAAAATTTGGAATCAAAATAGTCAAAGTCAACGTAGATCAGAATTCTTCTCTGGCTTCGTCAAATGGTGTGCAAAGCATTCCAACTTTGAAGATATTTAACAAAGGCAAAGAGGTAAAATCTACAGTTGGGGCACAGTCAAAAGCATCACTAGAGAAGATGATACATGATGCAATTGGCGCCTAAACTTTTTTCTAATTAATTAACATGTGATAAGTTTGGAATCAGAATATGTTTCAGTAGCAGAGATGCGAAAAATTGACTCAGAGGCAGTACGTAGTGGAATAAAAATAGAATTAATGATGGAAAGTGCAGGAAAGGCACTTGCTAATACTCTGAGACAAAGATTGGGGGACATTACTGGGAAGAAAATAGTTTGCATAGCTGGCAAGGGAAATAATGGCGGTGGAGTTATTGCATCTTTGAGACATCTTGATCATTATGGTGCAAAAACAACTTTGGTACTGATATATCCTAAAACCAGGATTTCAGAACCTTCTAGAATTCATCTCAGATTGATCCCAAAAAGAATCCAGGTTATCACATACGGCTCACGAAGTTTGTCTAAAACCTTGGATGTGGTAAAAAAAGCTGATGTTGTTGTGGACGGAATTTTTGGAACTGGTTTC
>JAJSDS010000228.1 GCA_028580875.1 Nitrosotalea sp. | reverse complement strand
CAACAAAGGCCTTGCCCTCCACTACCTTGGAAGGTATGACCAGGCAGTCACCTGTTATGATAAAATTCTATCAAAGACCCCAGAGAATGCAAGTGTTCTATACCACAAGGCTTGCACCAAGGCGTTACAAAAAGACATTGACCAATCATTATCATTGCTGGAAAAAGCAATACTAGTTGACGGGCAATATGCAGAAAAGGCTTCAAAAGACAAGGATTTTGATTTGCTATACAATGACCCACGATTCAAGTCACTTACAGCCTGAGTTTCCAATAGAAAAAAATACCATGAGAAAAATACCCAAGTGTTGATTGTTGGAATAATAGGCACAGGTCTTCTTGGTAGTGCCATTGCAAAGCGTCTTGTCTTATCAGGGTTTACGGTTTATGCATACAACAGGACAAGAAAAAAAGCAATGACTCTAGAAAAATTAGGAGTCCACGTAGAAGACTCGCCAAAATCACTTGCGGAAAAGTGTGATTTTATAATTACAATAGTAAAGGATGCCCCGGTAATAGAAAAACTGGCATTTGGCAAAAATGGATTGGTTTACGGAAAACACGATGGACTGATAGTTGCAGACATGAGTACAATCAGTCCTATATCATCAAAAAAGATTGCCAAAAAATTTGCAGACAAGAAAATTTCAATGATTGATACTCCAGTGATGGGTGGTCCAAGTCTTGCAGAAAAAGGTCAGATGATTGTAATGGTAGGCGGTAAAGAAGAGACATACCAAAAGTGCAAACAAGTTTTGGATAAAATTGGCGAGAAAACATTTCACTTGGGAAAGAACGGTGCAGGACATGCAATGAAGCTTGCAATGAATTCCCAGATAGCAATACTTGCCCTTTCACTATCAGAGGGAATCATCCTTGCAAAAAAATCTGGACTAGACCCGATGACATTTCTTGATGTGCTAAATTCTACTTACTTTAAGACAGGAATGAGTGTAAACAAGGGGCCAAAGATGGCAAAAGGAGACTTTGAGCCAAGCTTTTTTTTGAAAATGATGCAAAAGGATCTTGACGAGATAACCCACACAGCAAAAGAGTTTGGAGCAAACATGCCAGTCTCAAGGCTTGCAAATAAAATCTACAAAAAGGCAATCAAGAAAGGTTTTGGGGATATAGACTATACAGGAATTTTGGCATATCTTTCCAAGTCATAATTCTTCAGGAGGCTTTATCTTTCTGAAACTAAAAAATATTCCAACATCATAGGCAATCTTCAAGATTCCTCCAACCACAAAAGGTGCAGAAAGCGAGAGTGTCGATATTATTATCCCAGAAAGTGATGGGCTGACTGCTTGTGATATGTTTCTTGATGTATTTGTAAAGACTGCAGCAGGGATCCTCTCATTCTCACCTACCACGCCCATTAGATATGACTGTCTGGTTGGTACATCCATTTGGGACAGACTCATCCTTGCAAAAAATAGAGAAATTGCAATTGAAAATGTTGGGGCAAATGCAAGAAATATCAATAAAATATTTGACGGAATGTGTGTAAAGACCATTGTATTTACAAGCCCTATCTTTGACGCAATCTTTGTAGATGCCATGTAGGATATAGCAGTGAGCACACCTGCTATTGCAAAAATATATGATAATGAAGTCAGATCTGCGCCAAATTTTGTGTAAAACCAAAACGAGACAATGCTTTGTATCACAAATCCCCCACCAAACGAGTCCACTGCAAATAGCGTGGACATTTTTGCAATTATGCCTCGGGATTTAGGAGACAGATTTTTTATTGACAGTCCAGATTTTGGGACGCTGTCTTTGACTTCGATATTTTTTGATAATACCAAATAAATCCCAAGAACCGCAACTGCACATGCTGCATAAATCAAAAACAGTTCTTTTATTGCTCCAATTTTGTCAAACCCATAGTTTTGCAAAACAGATGGTAGCCCGGAGACCAATACCCCAGCAGACATGGCAAATGTTCCAACTGCATTGTATATTGCAAATATCGAGTTTCTTTTTTTGATATCAGATACAGTCTGTGGTAGCAGGGCTTGTTC
>JAJSDS010000227.1:1762-2036 GCA_028580875.1 Nitrosotalea sp. | reverse complement strand
GGCGTGTGTGCTATAATGTGGCTGGTTAATCAGTCAAAAATTAAGAAGGAATCAAAGGAATCTGACAAAAGAAAATCTGAGGGATGTTGCTAGATGGAGAAGGCCAACAAAAAATTAAAGACAGGAAAGAAATCTAAATCAAAATATGTGGCAGCGGGGATTGCAGCAGCTGTTGCAATTGCTGCTATTGTATTTTTTGCAGTCAACAGTTCTGACACTCATCAACCTGTACCAGCAGCACCGCAATCTGAATCAACAACACAATTTGCACCGG
>JAJSDS010000227.1:0-1752 GCA_028580875.1 Nitrosotalea sp. | reverse complement strand
CCGGCATCTGTAACTACGGGAGGCCTGCAGGTTGGCAATACTTTCCCTGATTTTTCAATCACTGATCCGCAGAAGGGAATAGTGACAAGACAGATCTTTGAGGGAAAACCTGTCGTGGTTTACTTTTTTGCGGCATGGTGCACTTCGTGTCAGGTAGGTGCACAGGAGATTGCCAAGTATTATGATGAGACAGGAAAATCATTCAATGTACTTATGGTGGATGTCGATTCCCAGGAATCAAACAGCCAACTTGTTTCGTTCCAGCAGGAGTTTGGACGACCAGGGTGGTATATCGCAATGGGTCCTGAGATGGCAAAGAAAGACAATGTCCAGTATCTTGATACAAAATATGTTCTTGACAAGAATGGAATAATACGATGGGAAGGTTTGGCTTCTGACTATGCAACCATGAAATCTGTACTCTCTCAGGCTTTGGGTGCATGAATAGATGAGACTAGTCATTGAGGCAGCAAGGCAAAGGCCTACAATTGCAGCACTGGCAGCAATAGGAATATTTCTTGCAACCCCGCTAATTCAGATGTTAATTACCCCGCTTGCCTTCAAGGCATGGTATCTTGGGCTAGTTGAAAATCCGTTTAACGCCTTGCTCTATGTCTTCTTTTCTGCACTTTTTGGCTTCTTTGTATCTCTTTACCTTTATTCAAAGAACAAGTGCATAGACTGCAAACCTGCAGTTAGAACCGGCATAGGGGGAAGCGTCCTTGGATTTTTGATCGGAGTGTGTCCAGCTTGTTTTCCCATATTGGCGCTTGTACTACCCCTTGGCGGTACACTCTTTCTTACAAAATATTCGTATAGCTTCATAGCCATTGGTATTGGAGTAATACTGTTTTCGATCTACAAGATGGGCGGATTCAAGAATATTTCTGGGATGAGATCTGAACTGAACAAGTAGGGGTAACGGTTGGAAAGAAAAGATAATTTGACAAGATTGATGTCGCAATTTTCACTGGCAACAAAGACTGTGTTTTCAAGCAAAGTCTATTTGTCCATAGCAACTGCAATTGCGATAACATTCTGGATCTTTCTCAATACATTTGATCAGATTTTATTTTTCTCACCTATTGTAACATTTTATCTTCCAACCTATGCAATATTTGGTTTCATTCTTTCAGACATGATCTCTATACTTGTTGGAATTGTGATAAGCATGAATATCTACGCTTTGAGACACAGGTCAAAGATAGATGCCTCTCTTTTCTCAGGACCTGCTCTTGGAATAGTTTCAGGAGCTTGTGTAAGTTGCAGCTCATTCGCCTTTATTCTTGTCAGCGTTTTTGGAGCAGCCGGTGTTGCTACGTCGGCATTTCTGACCAATTACCAGATTCCACTGCGTCTTGTTTCGATAGGACTTTTGATCTGGGCATATTATTCGGTTAACCGAAAACTTGCAGGAACCTGTACGAACAGGATTTAGCGAAAAGACAATTTTACAAATATGTATCTATCACTGCCTTGTATACAAAATGAAGTTCAAAAATTATACTTCAATACAATATGGGCCCAAAGTAGTTTCATCATGTTGGCATATTCATACTAGATCTAAACCTGAATTACAAGCTATTTGAGAGGGCACTAAACTGATTAGATTAAATCTCTTAGGGGGATTATTTCTTCATAATAAATTAAAAATGGCTAGAAAGTCATTCACGTAGATTGTCCAATTGTTTGATACGGGATTTCTTTGCCGTTACTATGATTTAAAAAATGGACGGAAGATATGGGGAGATC
>JAJSDS010000226.1 GCA_028580875.1 Nitrosotalea sp. | reverse complement strand
CATCATAGCACCAATCATAACAGTAAGCAACACAAAAACAGGTTTTGTTTTCAATCTTGGAATTTATTGCGCCGTATAATATTAAAGCAGTTCTATCTTTAGAAACTAGATCAATAAATGTTGCAACAAAAAATCATCAGAAAAATTTCATTTAGAATTCAGGGGGAGGGTTGTGTGGACAACATTCCTTCCTCTTCCATCAACACTTCTCTGTAATACTGGATTTTTTTGATATCTTGGTGATTATACGCATCTGCAAGATTTTCGTTTACGTGTATGACTGCATAGTTGATGTTCTCATATGGGCTTCCTATGCGAGAAGGCAAGGCATCGGCTTGCTGCTGTGTGGTAATTACACTTCCTGGTGCAACAAACTTGTTGTCTGCTATAACCACACCACCTGTTATGGTACTTGAGACACCAATTGCCACATTGTTTCCAACCTTTGCATCAAAGATGAGGCTTTTCATTCCCACAAATGTGTTATTTCCAATCCATGCAGGCCCATGCACCATAGAATCATGTGCAAGACTTACCTTACTTCCCACAAAGATTGCATACCCTTGATCAAATCGTGAATCATTTGCCAACAGCCTGTCACCGCTTTCAGAGAATCTCCTTCCGTCAATGTTGTTTCCATCCAATGTAGTTTCAAGTGCATGTAAAATTACTCCATCTTGGACATTGGAATAATCAGATATTTTTATTGGAGTTCCTTCATCTCCTCTGCAGACAGATGTTGGAGCCATCATTACCATTTTACCAATATAACAATCTCCTATGACAATAGCAAACGGATGAATGAACGTGTCATTTTGAATTTGTGGATATTTTACTGTCGGATTAAAATCAGTTGCCACATTCTGATGGATGTTGGGCCAAGGCGTAGTGTTGGACGATACACTTGGTGAGGCCATTGAGACTCCGACATTTTGTCCAACAAAGAATGCCGTTATTGCGACTGCCACAATTATAATTATTGTAATGTACCTGTTTAACATGTTGTATCAGCAATAGTGTATGCTGTTAAAAAGATTGTCGCTGTAGAAGACAAATCATATTTTTACACATTCCAGATCAAATCAATTTTTGTAAGACGGGAAATTATTCACCCAGTGTGGTTTTCCATACCAGAATTGTAAGTTTTAAATACAAACGCAAGACGAATCTTCAATATGCCAGTTGATCCAGTATGCGGAATCGAACTAGATGAGAGTCTTGCCCTTGTTCACGAATATGAAGGAAAAAAGTATTATTTCTGCTGCCATGGATGCAAGAGAATTTTTTCCAAAAAACCAAACAAGTGGAAGAAATCTAAATAGGATAACTTCCACACATGCGACAAAAATGAGAGCTCTGCTTTAGGGAATAATTACAATTAGGACATTTTAGATCAGACATTCCCAACGTATACGGTGCACCAAAGTATTTTCGGTACATCTCATAATAGTACAAGGACTCTTTTGACAAGATCTTGACTTGATCTTTTTCTTCATAATGCTTTGATTTTTCCGCATAATACGAGTCAGAAATAATGCCATCAAGAAAAGATGTCAGACCGCTTGTGCCAGAGCCGTCCTGCATGGCAGATTTTTCCCTCCAGATTATTGAACCTGGGAGATCGTTTTCAAATGCCTTGCGGAGTATCCATTTACCATATTTTACACCATTTTCTTCATGAATCTTCAAGTCAACTGGGATCTTTTTTGCATACTCTGACATGGTATCATCCAAAAATGGAGTATGCAGTACCATTCCAAGGGATTGCGATATAGCGCGAGACGGAAAGTGCATGACATTCCAAATCCTTGCCAGATCTTTTTCAAGTTCCTGACCGGACAGCCTCTTGAAAAAATTATACCCTGCAAAGAGCTCATCTGCCCCATCTCCTGTCATGATAGATGAAAACCCAGACTCTTTTGCAGATTTCATTGTAAGGTATATCACGATATTGTTTCTAATCTCAATTGGATTGAACACTTGGAGGATCTTGATTACATCTTCTGCAGCAGAGAGCAGATCATCAACATGTACGGTTATCACATTAAGTTGTAGGCCACAAGATTGTGCCACAAGCTGTGCAG
>JAJSDS010000225.1 GCA_028580875.1 Nitrosotalea sp. | reverse complement strand
TAGTTTTACGCCACTTGATGATATGACAGTCTCTACATTTCCTGCCTCTTTTTTCACAAGAATTTAATTGAAAAAACACAGGTATATCTTTGATGGTAAAGACCAGGATTGTCCCTTCACAGCCAGCATTGATTTTAGAGGATACACAAAGGTTTCTTGTTGTTACGGACTTGCACATTGGGTTTGAGATCGGCATGATATCAAACGACATCAATGTCAGACCAGAGAGCATAGTTGAAGAAATTCATCTTTCCTTGGAGGCATTGATAAAATCTGAAAAACCTGATAATTTGATCCTCTTGGGAGACATCAAGTCAGGAATTGACTCTATCTCAAAGATAGAGTGGCAGATGGTACCAATGTTTTTTGAGATTGGAAAAAAAATCAATACGTTAGTCATTCCAGGAAACCATGATGGGAATTTAGCACACCTTGTTCCAGATTATATCACCATGACAGGCCCATCCGGTCTAGTCATAGGCGATACTTTACTTACACATGGCCACGTAATGCCATCTGAGAATTTTTCTCATGTAAATAAAATAGTAATGGGTCATCTCCATCCAGTATATTTTCAAGAGGGTTCGGTTCTTGACGGACAACGACTCTGGGTGTCAATCAAGACAGACAAGAGAAACATCTTTTCATCAAGCAATGGAGACCTTGAGATAATCATCATGCCATCTTTTAACAAGTATTTTTATGCAACACACAAACGGTATCACAAAAAATCAATCTCGCCTATACTTGAGCGAGTCAAAGATACTCACTCTGCAAAAGTAGTTACACTTGATGGCTCCATAATAGGAGACGAGTCAATACTCAAAAACATAATCTGAATATGAAAAATCATCCTACGTTTTCGTAAGACTCTAGCGGTTTCTTGGTAGTTTCATTGTGTTTTAGCCACTCTAGCGTCTTTGCAAAAGAGTCTGCAAGCTCAGTTGTTATCAATACAGGAATTCCAAGCTCCACTGCCTTTCTTCTTATCTGATATTCATCATACAGCATTCCAACATATTTTTCAAGTGTCGACGTACTTGGCACGTTTATGATAAAGTCAATTTTTCTTTCATAGAGCAAGTCTGCAATGTTTGGTTTTCTTTGCGGCTCACTTATTTTATAGACAACATCGACATCGCCAATTCTTTTGTCAGACAAAAATTCTGCAGTATGTTCAGTTGCAAGTAGTTTGTATCCAAGACCTTTGAGCAAGAGTGCAGTCTGGAGGAGTTTTTCCTTGTTCTCAGATCCTCCCGCACTGATTAGTACCGAGCCTTCTTTTGGAAGAGAATACCCCACAGATGTAAGACCCTTTGCAAGTGCATCATAGAAACTATCGCCAAAGCATGCGGCTTCTCCAGTAGACTGCATCTCAACTCCAAGAATAATATCAGCCCCATCAAGTTGCATAAAGGAAAATTGTGGAACCTTGATTCCATAATGAGGGATCTTGCGCCATCTATCTTTTGCAACATTTGGAAGCGGCTTTCCAAGCACTGCTCGTGCTGCCAAGTTGATAAGATTCATCCGCACAAACTTTGAAACAAATGGCATTGAGCGAGATGCCCTGATGTTAAGTTCTATGACATAGACCTGATCCTGGTTTATCAAAAATTGCAGATTAAACGGTCCTTTGATCTTAAAGGCAATTGCCACTTTTTTTGCATAATCCAGTATGGTATCAATCACCTTGTTGTTCAGAGTCCATGGCGGAATGCACATCATAGAATCTCCAGAGTGGACTCCGGCACCTTCGATGTGTTCAATGACTGCACCGATTACCACATTTTCTCCATCTCCTACACCATCAACTTCGGCCTCTAGCGAATTGAGCATGAATTTTGTTATGACAACAGGGTAGTCAGGTGAAACATTTGTTGCCTCGGCAAGATATTTTTTGAGTTGGGTCTCAGACCAAACAACCTTCATTGCAGCACCGCTGAGTACGTATGAAGGTCTGACAAGTACTGGATATCCAACTGTAGTTGCAAATTTTTTGGCGTCAACAAGACTTGAGAATGCTTGCCATGGAGGTTGCCTGATGTTTAGATCGTCTAATACCTTGCTGAAAGTAGAGCGATTCTCAGCCCTGTCAATGTCTTCAAACGATGTACC
>JAJSDS010000224.1 GCA_028580875.1 Nitrosotalea sp. | reverse complement strand
GCACCAAAGATGTTTTGCAAGATCTCCTCCGCATTTTCTACAGCTTTCATCAGGCATCAGTTGACCACATTCTATGAATATGGATCCTTTGCTTTTAGCAGAGTGCAAATAGTTCCAGTAGTTCACCATAGAATCTATTTTGAGAGGATTACAAATATTTCACAGCATATGAGTTATGATATGATGTATTGACATGTAATTCTAGAGAAAATAAAAAGAAAAGGAAAGATATCCTTTACGGATATGCCCAGAGCTGTTGGCCATTGAATTTTATTTCTGAAATACCCTTCTTGTCTAACTCTTGTACCGCACTTGGTAGTGGGACATACAATAGTTTTGTAGCGTATTTTTGGCCGTCTGTTACAAACCAGTAGAGCATGTGGACTAGATCATGTGCCTTTTGTTTGTCCATACCTTTGAGTTGTTCAAGGTTTGGATTCACCAATAGATAGGTGAATGTAACAATAGGATACGCGTTTGGTCCTGGTGCATCATTGATTGAGACTTTGCTCCAAACTCCATCAGCTGCAGGCAGTGATGAGATTGCTCCTACGGCTGCTGCCGCAGTGGTGTCCACGGTAGCATCAAGAAATGCAGTCTTGTCATGGTTCTGAACAAATGCATATGTCATTGGAATTCCAGATGCCAATTTGTTTGTCTTGGCATATGCCAATTCTACATAGCCTATTGATTCAGGTACCTTCTTCACTATTGCAGCTACGCCAGCATTGCCAGAGCCTCCCATTCCGGTTGGCCATGGAACAGATGTTGAATGTCCTACCTTGCCGTTCCAGTCAGAACTTACTTGAGAGAGATAACCGGTGAAGGCAAATGTTGTACCAGAACCATCAGATCTGTGAACAACAATTATCTTGTTCCTGTCGTTCTGCAATGCTTTTGCAATGTTTGGGTCAGTTTGAAGCTTTATGATAGCTTGATCATGCCAATAAACAATCTGGCCTGAGAAGATTTTTGCTATCACATCTCCAGTCAACTTGAGTCCATTTTGTTGTACCCCTGGAAGATTGTATGTAACAACTATCGCTCCCATTGACTCTGGAATTGTAAGTGTTCCTTTTGGAGCCTTTGCAATATCGGCAGATAGTAATGGTGCATCAGTTCCTGCAAACTCTACCTTCTTTGTTGTAAACAGCTTAATGCCAGCTCCACTACCTACAGCTTGGTAATTCAATGTGATTCCGGGATATAGCTTGTTGTATTCAACGCGCCATTTATCAACAATTGGAAATGCAAAAGTTGATCCTCCTGCATTGAAATTGTATTTGTCCGTATCACCAGGTGCTGCTGGAGGTGCAGAGTCTGCATGTGCACTAAGAACAGTTGTCGGTACTAATAGGATTAACATTAATGTCAATCCTAAAAAGATTTTTTTTGTCATCAGTTTGGTATGAATGATTTGTTTATTTACATATAATCGACATAGATCACGTAAATAGCTATACACTACATTGATTTATGAAATTCACTTGTAGATCATCATATATTACAAAAATCATTTTGTGTCAAGTGGTTTAAAAATAAATTATATCAAAGTAATTTTCAAATAATTAAAAAGAAAAAGAGTTTAGATCTTTGGATTAAATCCAAGTCTAGTCTTTGTTGAGACCGCAATTATGGATACAATTGCAATCGCAAGAACAAGAGCTGCTATCGGCCCAAATTCTGGAACTGCACCTCCAGAAAATGCCACTTGAGCAAGCCCATCCTCATCAATCTTTTTGATCGAATCAGGCAGCGGTACATACAACAAGCCTGTAGCGTACTGTTGGCCATCGTTGATTATCCAATGGAGGAAATTGATCACCTCAGTGGATTTATCCGATGTTTCTCCAGATACGATACTCAAGTCCTTGTATACCATCACATAAGTCAATGTGGATATAGGATAGGAATTGCTTCCAGGCTGGTTTACTATGGATACTTGGCTCCAGTCACCATCTGCGGCTGGTAAGTTTGTTCCAGCTGCTGCAGCATCTGCTGCAACGGTATCAAGAGTTGGCTCTACAAAGGAATTACCATCAGCATTTTGTACAAATGCGTATGTCATTTTATTTTGAAATGCATATGCCAATTCCACATATCCAATGGCATATTGTGTAGATTTTAC
>JAJSDS010000223.1 GCA_028580875.1 Nitrosotalea sp. | reverse complement strand
CTATGCAGTGGTTGGTGCAATGCCTGCTGATGCTCCTGGAATTACATACATCTATGGACGCCAATCTTGTGACACGAGAAGCATGGAGGATGGAGATATTGACGCAGGAAATGCCAAGTTTGCAGGCCAAGAAGCACTGATAGTCTTCGATAAAGTCTTCATTCCATGGGACAAGGTGTTCATGTTTGGCGAATATGAGTTTGCTGCAATGCTTGTAGAACGATTCACATGTTATCACAGAAGAAGTTATGTATGCAAGACTGGCTTGGGTGATGTTCTAATTGGTGCAGCTGCTGCAATTGCTGATTACAATGGAGTTCCTGACGTTTCTCACATAAAGGACAAGCTAGTGGAGATGACTCATCTTAATGAAACGATATATGCTACTGGTATTGCGTCATCTTCTCAGGCTCATCGCACCAAATCTGGTGTATGGCTAAATGATGACATGCTAGCAAATGTCACTAAACATAATGTAACGAGATTCCCATATGAAATTGGTAGACTTGCTCAAGATATTGCAGGTGGTCTTGTTGTAACACTTCCATCTGAAAAAGATTTGAAGAATCCGACCACTGGTCCAATATTGAAAAAATATCTCAGGGGACGAAAGGGTGTTGATGTTGAAAATAGAGTCAGAATATTGAGACTAATTGAAAATATGACATTGGGCAGAAACGCAGTAGGATATCTTACTGAATCAATGCATGGCGCAGGTTCACCACAGGCACAAAGAATACAGATTGCACGCCAGATGCAGCTTGGATACAAGAAAAAACTTGCTAAAAATCTTGCAAGCATCAAAGAAAATCCAGAACCAGAATCTGAACAATCAGATTATTTCCAACGTGTATTCAAGATAAGAAAATAATAAAAATTTACTAGGTTTTAGAGTCAGAATCCTTGTTTGGATGTGTTTTATCATCTGCCTTGGTTTCAGTAGAGTGTGAATTTTCTTCAAGATATGACTTGTCAATGTCAGATTTGTTTCTAGTTTCATTTGAATTCTTTGTTTCATCTAAACTATCATCTGATAATTTCTCGATACCAGACTTTGGCTTGCCAAATTGTTTTACCAGCATTATTCCTACAATGACAGCTATGATGATGTAATTAATCGGCGGTGTAAGTATTCTTGTTACATAGCCTATCTGTGGGATGACATAGACTACCTTTCCAATATAGTCTGCCTTTGTTATTGGAAAGTCAGTTCCTGGTATGGATCCAGGATTTGCGTCTCCTTTTGTCCTAATTACTAAAGGATCCTTGTTTAGTATCTCAGCAACTCTGTGAACTATGACCTTGTCATGCCCATCTGGTCTGTTGAATACTATGATATCTCCAACTTTTAATTGATCAAAATTAACATGTCCTTGGACTACAATCACGTCAAAAATTTCCAGGTTTGGTATCATGCTCCCGCTTGATACTACGTAAAATGGATTTTCTGTACCAAAAGCTACTCGAAGTCCAATCCAAATTATTGCAATGCCGACTACCACAATTATAATGTCCTTTACTATGCCGGATTTTAGAGAAAGTTTATTCAATTATCTTACACTTTCTAAAATCGTAAGATAAATCTTGCTTAACAATGTAGAGTTACTTTAGTTTGTTACCGCAGCTTTCACAGAATTTAGAGCCCTGACTATTAGTATAACCACATTTGCATTTCAAATTGTTTTCAAGTGAACCGCCAAGCAACACAATCTCTCCAATTTTTTTTATTTCATCCCACTTTATTGTAACGTCGGTTCCATCGTTTCTTGTAACAACTAGTACTATGCTTGATTGATCTGGTTGAATGCCCATCTCCTTGACCACTCCGACCTTTTTTGCCTCAGCGTCATAAACTCCAAGACCTGTAATAGAACTGAATGTCTTTACACTGGCAGAAGATTTGGGTTGCTCTTGTACTTGAAAACTTTGAGCTGGGGGTGGTGATGCTGTATTTGTACTGGAAACAGGTATTGCAGCCCCAACTGATGCTGCTTCATCAGGCTTGCTAAAGTTTCTATATTCTGCAAGAATTGATCCGCATGTGGTACACATGTACTGTCCTTTCTCTAGCAAGACAAGATTTTCTGCAACTATCTCGTTAGGATTCTCATATTCTATTTTTGGACTTCCC
>JAJSDS010000222.1 GCA_028580875.1 Nitrosotalea sp. | reverse complement strand
GAGGTTACAAGTTCTACCACTTTATTGTCAATTTCTTGGCTTGACATTTTTTGTGGATCAAAGGAGGAATGAATCACTCTTGGTTTTGTCTTGGCCTCTGCAGGAAAATTGCATTCATGTGTTACTGCCAAGACTTGATCCCCCACACCTAGTTCGTATAATATTTCAGTGGCACTTGGAAGAAATGAGACTATCCTGATTTGCATGAACTATTGATTCAATTCCATTTTTTAAATCTGTTCAAGATCTATAATGCTGATCATTCCCCTCAAAACTTAAGAATAGCCCAAGGTTCGATTTGATTGATGACTGACTTTACAGTTATTGGGGGCCCATCTTCAGAACAACTGGCAAAAAAGATTGCCGCTAAACTAAAATCAAAATTTATCGGATGTGAATTACGTGTCTTCCCAGATGGGGAAAGCAAGATTACACTAAAAGGAAAACCTAGTGGAAAGATACTAGTTGTACAATCAATCTATCCTCCAGTTGACTCTAATCTGCTTCGTTGCCTTGCAATCATATCGCAGGCAAGGGCATTTTCCTCTAAAGTGTATTTGGTAATACCATACATGGGGTACGCAAGACAAGACAGGCAGTTCCTGCCAGGTGAAATCATCACAATGGAGCTTGTTGCCAAGATGTTCAAGGCTGCAGGTGCATCAAAGGTATTCATAGTTGACATACACAGTACTACTGCATTAGAACACTTTGCAATTCCTGCAAAAAATATCAGCGCAGTCGAAGAGCTTGCAAAACATTTCAAGAAAATGACCCTGCAAGATCCTCTTGTGGTATCACCTGACAAGGGAGGAGTAGAAAGGGCAAAAAACTTTGCAAAGTTTCTTGGCGTTGACTATATTGCTTTAGAAAAGCACCGAGATAGAAAAACTGGAAATGTAGAAATAAAATCAAAAGGACTTGATGGAGTCAAGGGACGAGACATCATTCTAGTTGATGACATGATAAGCACTGGTGGCAGCATTGTCAAGGCTGCAGAATTTTTGAAAAAACAAAAAAGTGGCAAGGTCTATGCTTGTTGCACACATGCTCTTTTGATTGGAGATGCAGAAAAAAACATCATAAAAGCTGGAGTTACAAAGATTATCAGTGCAAATACAATACCTGGCAAGACATCTGTAGTTGACGTATCGCCAATAATTGCAAAGGCAATAACCTGAATGTCAAGCTTTTTTGTATTGCAAAGCCAATACGAAGACCTTGCAAGAGACGAAATAATTTCAATATCTAAAAGCTATGATTCCAAGGTGGATGTAAAATCAGAGCCAAGGCTTGTCATGGTGTCATCCAAAGTTCCATGGTATAAAATAGCAAACAGGGCGGCATTTGCAAGATATTCAGGAAAGATTGCAGGAACATTTGATGATATAACAAAAATTGACTTTACAATACCAAAACCTGCATCATTTGTCTGCAGAACCATAAACCTGTCATCAAAAAATATTGGCTCGTCTGCACTTGAGAGGCAAGCCGGAGGAATACTCTCAAGAAAATGGGGCTCTAAAGTATCGCTCTCAGACCCACATCTCACAGTTTACCTCATCATTACGGACTCGAAAAAGTATCTTGGATATTCTGATCGTCAGATTAAGCCAAAACTTCCAATAAAGATAATCAAGCATCCCCATGAGCTTGACATGAAGCTTAGCAGGTGCCTTGTTAATTTGTCACAGCTAAAGGAAGGAAAGACACTCTGCGATCCATTTTGTGGCACTGGCACAATTTTGCTTGAAGCTGAATCCATGGGAATAAAATCTGTAGGAATTGATTTTGATAAAATAATGTGCAAAATAACAAAAAAGAATCTTGCTGCAAACGGGTTTGATTCCAAGGTGATAAATTCTGGATACGAAGAGATGTTAAACATCAAGTCAGATGCAATCGTGACTGACCTACCATATGGCATATCATCAAGGGCATCTGTGTCCCCAAAGAAATTGATCAAGGATTTTTTATCCATCATACCAAAAAGAAAAAAACTTGTAATAGTATACAAGAAAGGTCTTGAAGTGGATGAAATCAGCAAAGCAAAGAAATACGAGATTTACAGGCATAAGAGCCTGACAAGAGTGATTGCGGTATCATGAAACTAGTATTTTTGGGAACATCGGCAGCGCAGCCAACTGCAGAGCGCGGCATGACTTGCATCTGCCTAGTGC
>JAJSDS010000221.1 GCA_028580875.1 Nitrosotalea sp. | reverse complement strand
GCGGCACCGAGTTTGCTTCTATAGGGATCCCATGCCCTGAATTCCTCATCCCCTATCTTGACTAGTTTTTCTCTGTAAACTTGATTTCCGGGTACGAGATTTATGGTTGCAAGTCTCTTTTCCCCTTCAATTTTTACCCAAAAAATATTATCTTCTTCGTTTTCCAAACTTTTTTCTCTTACTCTTTTGCCAGTCGTGTCTCTTTTCTCCGCCGCCCCTTCCTCCGCCACCGCCGTATCTTCTATCTCCGCCTCCAAACCATCTGTCTCTTTGTTAATCATTTCTGCGTGGCTGGAAAGCTGGCCTCTCAGGTTGATCCTTGTATTTTTCTCCTATCTCGGTAACTCGTATGTTGAGTTTCTCAAGCAATGTGTCATTTCTTCCCGCTCCAAAGACATCTACTCTTGCACCAATTGCAGCTTTTGCGGCTATTGCCCTTGCAATCTTGCCTCTTTGCCATCGTGGGGCGGCATGAACTAGTTGATGTTGAAATAGTAAACCGTGCTTTGGTGGCTGTGCTCCTGTCTTGAGTGCTCTAAACAAGGCCTTTTCAGCGCCAAGAACTTGAATTGTACTTGCAGGCATTGATGCAAGTCTCTTCAGACTACCTGCCTTGGCAAGAATTCTGGCTCCTACTGCAGAACCAAGTATGACTGAAATGTTTGGTGCAATGATCTGCATCTGTGACTCGATGTGTTTTTCAAGTGATTGTCTTAGCTCAAAAAGTTCCAAGATCTGTTTTGCAATGCTTTGAACTATGGCAAGATTCTCATCTGATATTTGTCCACCTCTACTCTTCTTTTGTAACAAGGATAACATCTCGGCTTTTTCCTCTGGAAAACCTGCATCAATGTATGTATTCTGGGTAAAACCATCTCTTCTCCCAGCCATTACAATTTTTGAATATCCATTGATTGTATCAATTAGATTGTCAAGCTCTGGAAAGTGTAAGCCATACCATTCTCTTACTCTAGAACTTAGCAAGTTGATCATCTTGTCAGTTTCATCCAGTGTGTTAATTGCCTGAATTATGTGCAAATCTGGACTTTCAGAAATCTCTGTTACTCTTGATGATGAAAGACTAAGTGCAAAGTCTCGTAACTTTCCTCTAGCATCTCCTTCATTTGTGGCAAAACCTGAATCTACTAGTACACGCAATTTTGAAGACTGGATTGTTTCAATGTTTTTTTCTTCCATTAGGTCGGACTCTATGGATCTTTTTCTAAGGATCTTCAATAGTGAAGAGTCATTTACAACAACGACACTTCCAAGATTGGCAAGAAAATGTTCTAGTTCATTTAGACTAGCTTGCTCTTTTTTTACCTCGACATACTGTATTGCAGGATTTGAAAATGGAAATGATTTTACACATTTGTTATCGTCAAAAACTGCAATACCTAACTCTGTTAAAATGACAGAATGCATAGAGTGCATTTCCATGGCTTACTAAAAAATGTAACATTATGGAATGTAGAACTGCATCAAACGTTATAAGACAACTATTTTTTATTACTAGAAGTGAGTCCTGACATTTCAACTAATGTGGGTCCGATTGCACTTGAGAGACCCACAATGCTTGCATCGGGCATTCTTGGTATATCGCTTGATGTTTTTGGCCGTCTATATAAGGAGGGAGCGGGAGTACTAGTTACAAAATCGTTGAGCAAAGAACCTTGGGATGGTTATCCAAACCCTACCATAATCGGTCTAAAAACTGGATATCTTAATGCCGTTGGACTCTCAAATCCTGGAGCTCCATACTTTGCAAAAATGTTGTCAGAAAATAAAACCATTCCAATAATTGTCAGCCTTGTCGGCTCTATTCCTGAGGACTTTACATTTATGATAAAACAATTTGAAAACGTAAAGATCCTAGGATATGAACTCAATCTGTCATGTCCGCATGTTGAAAAAGTTGGACTGGAAGTAGGTGATGATCCTGAACTTGTCCACACTATCATAAAATCTGTAAAAAAAGAATCAAAGGTGCCAGTACTTGCAAAAGTTGGCCTTGGTTCTTCTGACTATCTGAAAACTGTACAAACTGCATGTGAAAGCGGTATTGATGGTATAACTGCAATAAACACACTACGAGCTATGGCAATTGATGTTGAAACTGCAAGGCCTATTCTGAGTCATAAAATTGGTGGGTTGTCTGGACCTCCAATAAAACCGGTTGCGGTAAGATGTGTCTAT
>JAJSDS010000220.1 GCA_028580875.1 Nitrosotalea sp. | reverse complement strand
CTTGTCCGTATAGTAGTAGAGGTGACACCAGAAGCCTTCGTTATTACGGCTTGTGACTTGTGTTCTGCATCAAGGACACATGCTAGATACAGCGATGCAGCAGCTAACGCTTTTGGATTTTTTCCGTGGGTCAGACCTGCATCTTCTGCAGTACACAGTATCTCTAGTGCATGTCTTCTTGTTTTTTCACCAATTTGCGCATCATTTGCAATTCTTGCCAAAAATTCTTTAGAGTTAAAGGGATTTACTGACAAACCCAGTTTTTCAACCACGCTCCGATAGGTCCGTGCAATCTCTTTTTTACTAATGTTGCTTGCAAGAGATATCTCGTTTATGGTTCTGGGCACTGTATTTTGTTTGCAAGATGCATAAATGCATGCGCACATGATGTTCTTTGATTTTCTTCCCACGGTCAATTTTTCCCGAACGGCCTTTCTGTACAAATGTGCAGAGTTTTCTGCCACAGAATCAGGGATTCCAAGTTTCATCTGAAGCATATTCAGAAACAAAAGAGCAGACCGTAGTGTCTTGTTTGAGGCAACAGTACTCCTAGTATTGAGCATCTTTAGGCGATAAAATTCATTTTTTGCAGTGCCAGAGAGAAATTTTCCCGTAGCATCTCTATCAGATATTACGGTTGTCATGTTCACATCATACATCGTCAAGGAATTGCCAGAGCCAGTGTTTTTCTTGGATGAGTAATCCACAGGATCATACCCGTACGACGGAGAGATTTCAGACGACCTTTCCTCCAAGACCCGACCACATGAACTACAAAGTATTTCTCCCAAAGCGTTGTCAGTAATCACAGACAGCTTTTTGCACCCAGCAGTGATGCAGGTGTGAAAGACTTCGTTTGTTTTTGAGGATAAATTTGGAACAGTGTCAAGTTCTTGCTTTGCAAGAATCTGCTTGCGTCGGCTCATGGAATCATGTCCGCCCACAGTTTCCTGTTTTGGATTTGAAATGGTTGGATCTTTTCAATCTCCTCTTTTATCAGCTGCAAAGCAAGTTCAGACTCGTTTCGTAGTTCTTCGGAAATATGTCTAGAACGAAACTGTGCAATGCCCTTGAGCGCATAGTTCATTTCAACTTCAAGAAGGGTCTGGTTTCCAATTGATGTTATCAAAATGTCTTTTATTCCAGATAGAACGCCCCTAGTCCACTTGATGTGAATTCCCTCCATTGGAAACAGGACAACTTTTTGGTAGCACTTGTCTGAAGTGTTAAGCGTTATTTCACGCGTAAACACATTTCCGTTTCTAGATGTGTTTCGAACGCGTACCATCCCTTTCCAAAAATAAGGATCCCTTTCAATTGCAGATATTACGCTCCAGACTTTTTTTACAGAAGCGTTTATCATTATTTTTGAAATGATCCGAATCATGGGATAATATCCAAAACTTGGGTTAAATTCTAGCTAGTACACACTGCAATCATTGCTATTCAAATACGATAATTCCTAAAACAACACGTGAGAGAAACATTTGTGCTCATAAACTGTGATCTTGGAAAGGAGCAACAAATTGTCAAGTCTTTGCAAAAAGTACAAGGTGTCAAGGAGGTTCAAGCCACACATGGAGTATATGATGTCGTTGTAAAAATTGAAACAAAAACAGAAAAGGAGTTAAACGAGACCATACGTCTGAAAATATTAGGCCTCAGACCAGTTCAGAGTGTGCTTGCACTGCAAACCGAATAGACAAAAAAGAATGCCAAGTTCACATCAAGATTTGTAGCAGTAACACACTCTAGGTAGTCATGATTTGTAAGAAACGTCCTTTTGCCGGTATTTTGCCCATGCGTTGTTTATTGTAAAGACAAGTCTTTTTCCAAGAATGCTTTCCATCCACAACGGAATCGCAAATTTTCTATCCGGTGAAAAATATCTGTAATACTTTTCACTATCAAGGTCTTTTTCATCAAGAATATTTTTGGCTGCAAAGTTTCCACAAAACGTTCCCCATGGAAGTCCAACACAGCCAAGAACAAAATGAGTCCATGGATGCTCTGGGTCAACCAGTACAGTTGGAACAAGGTCCCGTGTCATGTCAATTCGTCCCTGCCAATATTGAATAAACCTAAGAGACCGAATTGACGGAATTTTTTCTTTTAATCCATGGATGACGTGATCTATGATACGCGGTGTGGTGGTATCATTTTTTGCATAGGTTGACATCATGTCTCCTCCACCTACCAGCAGACGCTTTGTACC
>JAJSDS010000021.1:14913-20628 GCA_028580875.1 Nitrosotalea sp. | reverse complement strand
AGCAGAGATTTGCTGAGGTTTGTATTCCTTATCATAAATTTTAAAAAAGTGGTCTGTTCCCATCTTTCTTTTTGCAGCTACCACTGTGCCTTCAGGATTAGTCACTGCCTGTCTTCTAGCAGGTTCACCAACTATGAGTTGACCATCTTTTGTAAGCCCGACAACGGAAGGAAATGCTTTTCCGCCCACTGTAGTTCCCTCAGATGCAGGGATAAGAGTAGGTTTTCCGCCCAGCATGACAGCAGCAGCAGAATTGCTCGTTCCCAAATCAATACCAATAATTTTAGCCATTTGCATTCATCTCTTTAATATCCCTCTTAGATATTTCCACTAAGCTTGGTCTAATAACTCTGTCCTTCAAAATATATCCTTTACGAAGTTCTGTAATAATCGTATTATCATCTAATGTGGAATCTTCTTTTACAGATATTGCCTCATGTAACTTAGGGTCAAAGATCTCACCCACTGCTTCAATAGGTTGTACCCCAAATTCTAGCAAAAATGTATTCATATTTTTTAAAATTGCATCCAGGCCCTTGGTGTCTATATCTTGTTTTGATAAAGCATCTCTTGCACGTATAAAATCATCATATATTCCAAGGAATTTAAGAATAACACCATCTGTAATCGAGTTTACGCGATTCTGAATATCAATCTCTGATCTTTTTTTGAGATTTTCAAAATCTGCAAGTAAATATTGAATTTTTTTTTCACAAGAAGAGACTTTATTTTTTTCTTGTTCCAGTTGAGCGTTCAGTGTCTCAACAAGTTTTTGCTCAGATTCTAGTTCATCATCTTGGTGTTGATGCTCTTGAGATTCTTCCAAATCATTTTGAGATACATCATGCATGTCAGACAATTCTATATTATTTTTAAAACATTACCCTTATTATAATATCTCACAAAGAGGATTTGTTTTAATTATAATAACATCAGAGTCTTTTCCATTTTTAGTTATTTTATCATAATCAAATTTTGAGCATGCTACTATTATGGTTGTTTTGTCGCTATGGAAAATATCTAATTCAGGTCCTTGATGTATCTCAACATCACCGATGTAATCACGTAGTTTTGTGACAAGAGAATTTAGCATATCTACTTTATCTCCTCTCATTTCATAAGAATCCTGGGTCCATACCAAAACTACTTTCGTTCTGCTTGCCTTTAGCTCATTTTTCTTCAACGTTGAACGAATTTCGTCAATTAATCTCTTGACATAGCCTTCAATTCCTTTTATGCTGCCATTTACTAGATACATCATTGTACCTGCACCTTCCACAGATGTGCCAAGCGATCTTAAATCATAGAGTCCATTTGTCATGTCATCAAGAAATAGGTCATTATATTCAGTCAAAACCAGATCATTTCTTGTCTGCGAATCTTGTGCAAACTTGGAAACTTCTAAAACACTAGATAGACTTGCAAATTGAGTAAGAGTTTTAATTGCATGCAAAATTTCGGCCGAAGATATAGACACAAATTTTTTTGTTTTTTTATCAGATTCCAATAGTTTGGAAAGTTTGTCATCGTTTTTTGCATTAAAAGAACCAATAATTTCTGGAATGTGATTTTTTGAAAGTGGGTAATAAAAATATGATATGCTCTTACCCATTTCAAGACCAGAAACATGTTCAAGTAGAGAAATGGTTTCATTATTTCCACCTATACCAGTTGGAAGGTTGTAGATAACCGACCCACCTTTCTTTATTGAGGATGTGGCATCTTTGAATTTTGAATGAATTTCCATCTTAGCTTCTTGGCCTGTCTTTCTTATACGAGGAGCAAAGAAAAGATACTCGGCATGAGATATTGCAACATCTATTGGTTCAACACCCAAAAGCGGTTCATCTTCTTTTAGTGATGTCACGTTAGGGTATGTCTTTGCAATCTCAGCTTTAAGAGAAATTGCCATGTGTGCAGACTCGTCAACAATGAAGACATCAGCTCCTTTTATTGCCATTTGGCAAGCAATCGAATATCCTTCTGTGCTCAAGCCATACACTACAATTTTTGTTGCAACCAAACCATCCGGACTATGAGTACGGGCTAAGAAAAACTTTTTCCACCCTCAGATTATATCAGAAATGTTTGAAAATCTGGTTTGACATTTTGACGCCTAAGCAACTACTTTTCTTTGCGCCAATGGTAAGCAAATTGAGTAAAAATCACAAAATACTGTGTACTTCAAGAAATTATCGCGAAGTTGTCGAATTATCCAAGATAAAAAACATAAATCTCAAATTAATTGGAAAACATGGAGGTTCCACCAAGGAGGGAAAACTCCATTCAAGCATAAAAAGAATGGAACTGCTTTTAGGTGAAATAGTAAAATTTTCTCCTGATCTGACCGTTAGTTTTTGTTCCCCAGAGGCTGCACGAATTTCCTATGGAATAGGAATAAAACATGTTGCATTTTCAGACTCTCCCCATGCAGAAGCTGTAATGAGACTTTCAGTCCCACTGGTACAAAAACTTCTCATTCCTTGGGTCATACCTAAAAATGAATTTGTCAGATATGGAATTTCAAAGGATAACATCGTCCACTACAAGGCCATTGATGCTTCTGTAATAGTAAGAGAAAAATCAAGAATCAAGACGATAAATGTTGATAAAAACAAGAAGACAATTGTAATCAGACCAGAAGAGTCAGAGGCTGCATATATTTTGGGAAAGACTGAAAGTGATAACATAATTTATGAGGCAAGCAAAGAAAATAATCCCTACAATATCATAGTGCTAGCAAGATACGCTTCACAAAAAAATAGACTAAAAGAAAAATTTGGCAATAAAGTCATCATAATGGATAAAGTTGTGGATGGAAAATCACTGCTTACTATCACCGATCTTTTCATCGGTTCAGGTGGTACCATGACTGCAGAATCCGCATTGATGGGAGTTCCAACTATTTCATATGACGCAGCACCAAATTACATTGAAAAATATCTGGTGCGAATAGGACTTGTAAAGAGAGAGGTCAACCCAAAGAAAATTTCCGTCTTGATCAAAAAAATGTCAAATGAGAATAAAGCAAATAGGAAAAAAGCAAGAATGGTTCTTGATTCAATGGAGGATCCATACTTGAAACTAGTTCAGGTGATAAAGAAAATATATAATTTATAAAAAAAAATTGTTTATGCGTTAACTAATTTTTTATATAGTAAAATAGCAGAGCTTTCATCTTTTTCTCCTACAATGACAGCTGAGCCACGTTTTAGAAAACTAACATAGATATCATTGGTGGAAATTGACAATCCAAGTTCGCCTTGATTTTGTACTTTGAAGCCCTTCTCCGATGCTATGCTAGTTATCTTTGGAACATCAATCTCAATCATAGTCGTAGGTGTAATAGAAAAGGTACGCTTCCCTCTGTTTCGTCCACATAGTTCCTCTATGATGAGTTCCTGAGTTGGCAATTCCTCATGCTTGCCTGAACCACATTCTGGGCATTCATCGACTTTACTGAAGACTGTCGTATTGAAATCCAGGTTATCAAGATCAACGTAGAGTAATTTGTTTGCCAAGGTTGGGGTTCGTCCTATGAGAACTTTCACTGCTTCTGCAACCTCAATTCCTCCAACAATGGAGAGTATTGATGGATGAACACCTTCTGTACTACAGGTTGGCATTGAATTTTCATCCAATGATGGAAATATGCAGTGATAGCATGCGGTTTGATGTGGAAGTATAGTAAACACTTGTCCTGAAACTCCCACTGCTGCTCCTGTTACAAATGGAATATTTTTTTTGATACAAGCCTTGTTAAGGGAATATCTAGCGTTAACACTATCAAGTGCGTCAATTACAACATCACATCCTTCTACTACATCTAATGCAGTATAGTCATTTACAGAAACAGGCAATGCCTCGATTATTACATCAGAGTTCATTTTTTTCAGTTTTCTTGCAGCAACCTCGACTTTGATTTGACCAACATCGGATTCGTCAAACATTGTCTGTCTGTGTAGATTCGATAATTCTATTACATCTCTATCAACAATTCGTATTGTACCTATTCCCATAGCAACCAATCGTGTAACTATTGGATTACCTAGTCCACCTACTCCCACAACACATGCTTTTGACTTTCTTAGCTTGAGTTGACCTTCATAACCAATTTCTTCCAACATTACTTGTCTAGAATATCTTTCAAGGTCCTTACTTGAAAGCTCAGAACCGCCTGCTACTGCTGGCAATACATAGATTTCATCTCCGTCTTTTAGCGTCGTTTCCATGCCTCCGGAAAATCGCATATTTTTTCCGTTTATGTATATGTTGATAAGTGATCTGGGAGAACCATCAGGATTAAGAACTCGTCTTTTGAATTCATCACCTAGTTGTTCTGCAATTTTAGCAAATGCCTCTGAGAGAGTAGATACCACTAGGTCTACTTTTTTTTCTCCTCCACCTTTGTTTAGCACAGAAGGAATTGTAAATTTGATATTTGCCATTTATCTCACCAATGCCAATATTTTACCAACATCAGCCTGCATTACTTGTGGCTTTGAAAGTACTTCCATCATAACTTCTGTTGTCTTCAGTCCATTACCAGTAACATAGCATACAGTGAGATCATTCTTGTCAATTTTTCCGTCATCAACCATTTTCTTCAATACGGCTACAGAGACACCTCCTGCGGGTTCTGTAAATATGCCCTCAGTTCTGGCTAGTAACAATATAGCATCCAAGATTTCCTTGTTGTTTGACTCTTCAGCAAAACCATTGTATTGTTTTAGGCGTCGCAACACATATTGACCATCACCAGGATCACCTATCGCTAAACTTTTAGCTATTGTATCTGGTGTTTCCACCGGAGTTACTTCTGAAAGATGTTTCTTAAATGCATCAACAATTGGTGCGCATCCATGAGGTTGAGCTGCAATCATGTGCATGTTAGAGACTTGATTAATTAATGAGACATGTTCCAATTCTTCAAATCCCTTACAAATAGCATTTAGCATAGCTCCACTTCCAACTGGTACAATAAGTTGATCCGGTACTTTCCATTCAAGTTGTTCTGCTACCTCATAAGCTAATGTTTTAGATCCTTCAACATAGTAAGAGCGCATGTTTATGTTTACTATTCCTATTCCTTTACTGTCACCTACCTGTGCAGCAATTCGATTTGCATCATCATATGTTCCATCAACTGAGATAAAATTAGCACCATAAGAAAGTGCTTGTGTTATTTTTGCATGTTCAATATCACTTGGTGCAAAGATATAGCAAGGAAAATCACCTTTTGCAGCATGAGCTGCTGTAGCAGACGCTAGATTTCCTGTTGATGCACATCCTACAGCAGATAATCCAAATTCTTTTGCTTTTGACACAGCTACACCTGCAGGCCTATCTTTAAATGAAAATGTAGGATTTACAGAGTCATTTTTTATGTATAGATTATTCAGGCCAAGCGCTTTGCCTAATTTTTCTGCCTTGATCAACGGAGTCATTCCGGCTCCTATACTAACTATATTGGATTTTGATTCAATTGGTAAAAGCTCGTGATATCTCCAATAGGTATGTTCCCTATTTGAGAAAGTATTCTTGTTTACAGACGGAAAATCATAACATACATCAAGAGGGCCAAAACATTCTTCGCAAATATACTTGAATGTGGGTTCATACTCCTTTTTGCATTCCCTACACTGTAGAAACTTTATTTTTCCCAAGACAATTCTGACTTTGTAAAATAGTACATAAAAAATCCTAATATTAATT
>JAJSDS010000021.1:7761-14815 GCA_028580875.1 Nitrosotalea sp. | reverse complement strand
CCTACACTGTAGAAACTTTATTTTTCCCAAGACAATTCTGACTTTGTAAAATAGTACATAAAAAATCCTAATATTAATTTAAGTGGTACTTAATTTACAAAACAATAAGATTAAGTGAAAATTAATATAAATTTAGCTGTAATTTTAAAAAAGATCCATCAACAGAAGTGATCATAACTTGGAAATTTTGTAAATTAAGAGATTTTATGAATTTTTTACAATTAGAAGAAATATTAATGATATCATCAAAATAAAACTCGAAAATTGAAAATAAAAGAGAGATCAAAAAAGAAGAAGCATACTGGAAAAATAATTGGATTAATCATAATAGCAGGGATAGTTGCAGCCGCAGCTTATTCATATTATCATCAAAAAGAATTAGAGTCACAGCAATGGAAATGGGTTACTTCAGGTCCATTCTCAATCAATAAAAATCAGTACAAGTTGGGAGAGAATATTTTCATGATAGTAAGTGGATTGCAACCAACAGAAGTAGGAGAAATTGATATTGTTGATCCAAAAGGAGATACGTATAGTAAAATACCATTCAATGGAACCATGAAGTCCAGTTTTAAACAGTTTTTCAAACCACAAACTGAAAGGACACTTGCGTTATGTAATGCCACACAACTTGTTGGCCATTGGAATATATTGTTCAAAGGAGTTCCTTACAAATCAATACCATTTGAAATAATAAATGAGTATATTCCAGGAGAAGATAAGGGTGAAGGTTTGGCGCCTGTGCCTAAGGGATTAGATCCCTGTTAGATTATTTTTCCAGAACATTGTGAAAACACATTCTTTCTCCAGTGTGACATGCAGGTCCACTTGGCTCTACTAGATATACAACTGCATCCGAATCGCAATCAACCAAGATTTCTTTGACCTTTTGCACGTTACCAGATTCCTCGCCTTTCATCCATAATTTGTTTCGAGATCTACTCCAAAACCACGAATTAACAGTTTTTTGTGTAAGTTCAAGGGATTCTTTATTTGCATATGCAAGAGTTAGAACTTCTTTAGAGTGAACATCTTGAACAATTACTGGTACAAGACCGTCACTTTTTGCAAAATCAATATCTTCTATCTTTTTATTCATTTATACACCGTATTTGAGAGCCCTATTTTTCTGTTATAGTCTAACAGGGACTCCATTTTCTTTGAGATATTCTTTTACCCTGTCCACAGAGTGAGTCTTATAATGAAATATTGACGCAGCCAGTGCAGCATCAACATTAGTTTGTAGGAAAACATCAAGCATATGTTTTGGCTTACCACATCCCCCTGATGCTACAACAGGTATATTCACAGCATTCACTATTTCTTTTATGAGTTGAACATCATACCCTTCCTTTGTTCCATCCATATCGATGCTTGTTAACAATATCTCACCTGCACCACGTCTTTCTACTTCTTTTGCCCATTCTATGGCATCGAGATTTGTAGGAGTTTTTCCACCATAAATGTAGACTTCAAACCAAAACTTTTTTGAATCAGATGTAAAGATATGCCTATCATCTTTTATCTCGTAATTGCGCCTCACATCCATAGCTATCACCACACATTGCTTACCAAAGATTTCCATCAGTTTTGTTATTATTTCTGGATTCTTTACAGCACCCGTGTTAATAGCAACCTTGTCAGCACCACTAAGAAGAATATCTCTTGCATCCTGCAAATTCTTGACACCTCCACCTACAGTAAATGGAATGTCAATGACTTGCGCTACTTTTTGCACAAGACTTTTGATTGTCTCTCTTTGTTGCTCAGAAGCTGTGATATCAAGAAAGACTAGCTCATCAGCTCCCTCTTGACTGTATTTTTCTGCAAGCAAAACAGGATCTCCTGCATCCTTTATTGATTTAAAATGCATTCCCTTTACCACTCGTCCATTATCTACATCAAGACATGGAATTACTCTCTTGGTTAAAGTCATGCTAGTGTCCTAACCTCTTCTATCGATATTTTTCCATCATATAATGCCTTACCAAGAATCACACCAGATGCACCACATCTTTTTACATTTACAATATCCTGTAGATTAGATATACCTCCACTTGCAATTACATTTACATTTTTTATGTTGCAGGATTTTTGTAAGGAATCAAGATCAGGGCCGTGCAGTGTTCCATCTCTTTCCACCGTAGTTATCAAAAACTGAGAATATCCAAGCCTTACAAAACTTTCAATTCCCTCGTTGAGTTCTATGCCAGTGCTTTCTGTCCACCCACTTATCACAATTTTGCCATTTAGTTGATCTGCAGATATCACAATTCTTTCTTTACCGAATTTTTGTGATACTTCTTCCAATATTTTTTTATTTTTAAAAGCAAGAGTTCCAAGAACCACTTTGGAAGAAAAATGCAAAGCGTCTTCTATTATTTCCCTTGTGCGTAGCCCTCCAGCAGCCTCAATAGGTATAGAAACGGATTCTGCGATTTTTTGAATTATTTGGAGATTTGAACCTGTTCCAAGTGTAGCATCCAAGTCTACCACGTGAAGCATATCTGCACCTGCTTTTTCCCATTTTTTTGCCGTACCTATAGGATCAGAACTGTATACGGTCTTGTTTTTAGGATCTCCCTTTACCAGACGCACTACTTTATTGTCCATGATATCAATGGCGGGAATTACTTTCACTTTTTGCACACTCGTAAAAAGTTCTTAATCATGAGGGAACCAACTTTGCCAGACTTTTCAGGATGAAATTGTGTTCCAAATAATGTCTGACTTTCAATTACGGCAGGAACATTTATCCCATAATCAGAATCTGCCTTGATGATATCATCATTTTTTGGTTTTACTCTATAGGAATGAACAAAGTAGACCCATGAACCTTCCTTAATTCCTTCTAACAATACACTTGGTTGTTTTATCTGAAGATCGTTCCAGCCCATATGTGGGATCTTGAATTTATTTGGCAAAAGAATTACTTCGCCATCCAAAATTCCAAGTCCTCCCAACTTTCCTTCTTCGCTTCGCTCAAAGAACATTTCCATCCCTAGGCATATACCCAATACAGGAATCTGATTCTTTACCAAATCATGAAATGCATTCTTTGAAGTATCAAGACTTTTTATAGCTGGATCAAAGTTTCCTACGCCAGGCAAAAGCAATCCAGAATAGTTTTTTATTTTTTTCAGGTCAGTGATGATATCTACTTCTGCTTCATTTTTTTCCAGTGATGATTTGAGACTGAATATGTTTCCTGCACCATAATCAAATATTGCTACCTTGACCATTACATGGCACCTTTTGTACTAGGAATTCCTTTCTGTTTCACATCATAACCTGCGGCTGTTCTCCAAGCTACTGCAAATGCCTTTATTGCTGCTTCAATCTTGTGGTGATCATTTTCACCATATTTTACAGATACGTGCATGCAGATGTTTAGGTTTTGAGCCAGTGATCTGAAAAAGTGTTCAAGATCTTCTTTTGAAATTTCTTCTATTTGATTTCTCTTGATAGACAGGTCGATTCTTTGATATTGTCTTTTGATAAGATCTAGCGATGCATCTGCTAGAGATTCATCCATCGGTATTGAAGCATGACCAAACCTTACAATTCCGACTCGGTTACCAAGAGATTGATCCATTGCATTCCCAAGTGCTATAGCTGCGTCTTCTATTAGGTGGTGGTCAATTCCATCCATGGATTTTGCGTTCAATTTCAGGTCCAACATGGCATGTTTGGATAAGGACGTAATGAGGTGATCTAGGAACGGCAAGCCTGTTTTGACAGAAATTTTTCCAGTTCCGTCCAAATTTACCTCAACTGTTACCTCTGTTTCCTTAGTTTTCCTATTGATGTGTGCTTTTCTAGATTTCATTAAAATCCCCGAGTAGAGAAGGGGTTTATGCCTCAACTAGATTTAATGTCTTCGGAATTAGATCTATAGATCTGACTATAATATCCGCATGGTTGTTCTCAAATAGAGATTTTTTTGCTTCAGGATCCTTACTAGTACCATATACACCACAAAATATTGTTGGTATTCCAGATTCATTGGTCTTGCGTGCCATGATATAGTCTTCCATAGAATCACCAACATATAACGAGTTATTTCCATTCATACCCTTTATTGTAGACATGAGAGACTGGGGGTTTGGTTTTGCCATTTCACGAGGCTCATCCTCAAGAAATTTTGAGTTATTCAGATCAAATTCATTGAATAAATCTTTGAGAGAGTGTCTTGCAGACAAATTACCTCTGCCAGTAACAATAGCAATTTTCTTGTCAAACTTTTCATGTAGTTTTCTTACAAGATCTTTATTCAAAAGCACAATGTCATTTTCAATCAATCCAGGACCATCAAAAAATTGTGGTTTTTTATTATAGAGTTGTAGATACAATTCAGAACCATAAAACATTTCATCAAATATTGAAGAGAGCGGATTTTGAAATTTTTTACTTGGGTATGATAGTTTTTTTCGAATATCAGATACATCAACATTGATAGTATCAAGATATTTCTCGACCGAATTTATTCCAGTTTGATCTGCATTTTCAATTACTTTGAGAATGAATATGGAGAATTCTTCATTTTTTTTCTTTGCTGCAACAATAGCAAGTATTAATGCATATGTCACATCTACCTCGTCATTAAAACCTCCACTAGCTTTGAAACCTTCTATTAGTTTTGTTGTCACGAGACCAGATTCATTTACTTGGGCCATTTCTTGTATAATAAAATCTACAGTTTTTTTTATTGCCAAATCATAAGAGTTGGATACATCTATTAGAACTCCATCACAATCAAATACTATAGAATCTAGTTTTCTTATAATCTCAATTTTTGTGGGATCTATTATGATCCCTTCTTCTATTTTCTTTAAAGTCAATTCAGCAAATCCCGTATGGCAGTAAGAAATCTAGAATTCATATCTTGTGAACCTACAGTAACCCGAAGACAGCCCTCATGTGTACCAATCTTACCTAGATTTTTTATCGATATTCCTTGCTCAATTAGTGCTTTGTAGATTCTTTGACCAGAGCCACCAGCAGCAAAGAGAACAAAATTTGCTTTGGAATCAAAGACCTCAAATATTTTCATTTGTCGAAGATTTGTAATAATTCGTGAACGTTCTGTCTTGATTAGGTTTGCAACATCTGTAAAATATTTTGATTGTTGTAAAGTCAGTATGCCAGCCTCTATTGCCAGAGTATTCAGTGGATATGGATATTGAATTACCCTTGTGAATGTATCAATTATTTTTTCGCTGGCCACAAGATAACCTATTCTAAGCCCAGCCAGCCCAAATGATTTTGATAATGTTCTGAGTACGACCAAATTACTGGCTTTCTTTGTCATTTCTACAACAGAATAGTCAGAAAACTCCACATACGCTTCATCGATTATTACAAGACCCTTGAATTCTCGAATCAGTCTTTCAAGATCTCTTTTCTGGAATTGGAATCCGGTTGGATTGTTTGGTGTATCAAGATAGAGAACATTGGCTTTTTTGGAATTTGCCAGGAATTTTTCCAGATCAAGTGTCATATTCTTATCAAATGGAATTTTTATTGTAGGGATAGAATATAGCTTACATCGTTCCTCAAAAAACCCAAAGGTTGGATCAGATGTTAGGATTGTAGTATCTTTAGAAGTAAAATTGCTCAAAAAAAGATCAATTATTTGATCAGATCCATTGCCAACGCCAATCATTTCTTTTGGCATCCCAATGTATTTTGAGATATTTTGAACCAATCTTTCCGTTCCGCCTAACGGATATTCTCGCACATCCATGGTTTTTTTTGCGTCATTCATTATTTTTTCAAGGAATTCTTTTGACACTGCATAATTTTCATTTGAATCAAGTTTTATCACATCAGAGTGTTTTTCAGGCTTTTTGTAACCAGTGAGTTTGGAATATTTTTCCAGTTCCTTTTCAAACCAGTCTTTTTTCATGATAGCCTTCCCCGTACTGCTTCATAGTGATTTGGCAATCCCTCTGCTTCCGTTAGAGCTTTCATATATTTTGAGATTTTTTTCAAGGCAAATTCAGATGACTCTACTTGGGTCTGCAACTTCAGATAATCTAACACTCCCAATGAGCCACGAGTTCGCCCAAACCTATTGGTTGGAAGTATGTGGTTTGATCCCAATAGATAATCACTTGCTGATGACGGCGTATTTTTTCCTATCAATATCAAACCAGCTGATTTTATTTTTGATGCCATTTGTTTCGGCTTTTTTGTGATTATTTCAAGGTGTTCAGGCGCAAGTTTGTTTGCAAAATCTATCATTTGTTGTTCAGTATTACAAATAGCAATGAATCCATTTTTTTGTAGACTCTCTTTTACGATCTGGGATCTCTTGATTTTCTTTATTTTTTTCTGTAATGACACTAGTACCGCGCTTTTTAGTTTGGAAGAGTTTGTGATTACACAGCACATTGTATCAGGGCTGTGTTCTGCTTGAGAAATCAGATCAAGTGCAACAAGTTCTGCGTCAGCAGTGGAATCTGCTACAATAGCAAGCTCCGTAGGACCTGCAACCATGTCAATTGAGACTATTTCGCTGAGCAGCGATTTTGCAAGGGTTACAAAAGCGCCTCCTGGCCCAACTATCTTGTCTACTTGTGGTATGGATTCGGTGCCGTATGCCAAGGCTGCGATGGCCTGTGCACCCCCTATTCGGTAGAATTCATCAACTCCGCAAATATCTGCCGCTACGAGCGTCAGTGGATCTATCTTTCCTTTTTCGTTGGGAGGGGACACAGCTATTATTTTCTTGACTCCTGCGACTTTTGCAGGGATAACAGACATGACTACAGTGCTAGGATATCGCGCCTTTCCTCCAGGGATGTAGCAGCCCACAACATCAATTGGCAAAAATGCTTTTTTTATCACAACTCCATCTAATGTTATAGATACATCTTGTAGTTTTTTTCGTACTGCGCCCTCAGATTTTTCCAATCTTGTTTTTGCAATCTTGATTCCATTGATTTGCTCCTTTTCTACCTTTGAGTATGCTGACTTGATTTCTTGTCTAGTAATTTTTAACGAACGAATTGGTACCCCACTAAATTTTGTCTCATACTCTTTGAGAGCA
>JAJSDS010000021.1:0-7662 GCA_028580875.1 Nitrosotalea sp. | reverse complement strand
GACTTGATTTCTTGTCTAGTAATTTTTAACGAACGAATTGGTACCCCACTAAATTTTGTCTCATATTCTTTGAGAGCACCATCTTTTCGTTTTTTTACATCAGATATTATAGACAGTACTTTCTGTCGTATGTCATTACTTGTTTTTGGTCTCACAGATTCTATAATAGAATCCATGTCTTGAACATCGATGATTCGCATCAACTTTCCTCATCACGTTTTATCTCCTCAAGTGCCAGTATTTGTTTTGGTTCATGCACTACTAAACCTTGAGCAATCTTTCGTAACTTTGGAATCATTTTGTGGAATTCAGATTTTGGAATTACTGTATTGATACCATACCATCCCTTTTCGCTCAAAGGACTTACGGTTGGGCGTTTAAGAGAAGGCAAATCATGTAACAATTTGTCAAGATGTTCTTCTTGTACATTGAGGAATAGGTGAAGGTATTTTTTTCCTTCAACAGCACCTCTCAGCATAGTTACTATATCATAAATTTTCTCTCGTTTTGATTTGTCTTTTAATGATGTTTTATTTGCGATAAGCACTGCGGAGGATTCCATCACAGTTTCAATTATTTTTAATTGGTTTTGTGTAAGTGTAGTACCAGTCTCTGTGACATCAATTATGGCATCAACATCCTCTGGGGGTTTTGCTTCAGTCGCGCCAAAGGAAAGAAAGATTTGGACATTTTTGTTAGAACCCTGACTTAGCCATGGAGTTACGATAACTGGTTGTTTTGAGCCATAAAGTTTCTTGTAGTTTTTACACTGCATGATGAATTTGGCTGTCGTGTTTAGATATTCAGAAGAAATTCTCAGTATTTTTTTCTTCTTTGCATATGACAGTATCATATCATCTAGTGATTTGAAATTATAAGAATCAGGTATTGCAATTACAAGTTTTATCTTACCATATTCTAAATCAAGAAGTATCTCCACATCAGAATTTGTTTCCTTGACCCAATCTCTTCCTGTTATACCAACATCATACAGACCTGCAAACACTAAATTCGGGATTTCTTGAGGTCGTAGCATTTTGACTGAAATCTGCGGATCGTCCAATATTACGCGATAGGTTCTTTCTCTTCTAACTACTCTAGTCCATGATCTTTCAAGTATCTTAAAAGTCGCTTCTTCTATGCTTCCTTTTGGAACAGCAAATTTTACCAAAGCCAATGTAGTCCTAGAAAACTTCTTTGGATATATATTTAGTCGCCTAAAGATTCTCTAGAATTTCCTTTGCCCTAGTTACCGAGATGTTTCCCTCTCTGGTCATTTGCTGTATCACATGAGCCATCCTTTCTTGTGGAACTCCAGCACTTGCGGCTATATTTTGCGCATGAAGTTTCATGTGTCCTTTCTGTATTCCTTCGGAAGCCAATGCCCTAATGGCACTAAAGTTTTGGGCAAGACCTGCAGCTCCCATGATGCAAGACAATTCGCGTGCAGACTTGACACCGAGAATTTTCACGCATGTCTTTATCATAGGATGTGTGTTTATGATTCCACCAACAATTCCTACGGACATTGGTACTTCAATTTCTCCAACTAGATTTCCGTCTTGGTTCTTTTTCCATTTTGTAAGTGAAGTATAACTACCATGTCTTGAGGCGTATGCATGTGCTGCTGCCTCTATTGCCCGGGTATCTTGCCCAGTTGAATTTGCAACTGCTATAATTCCATTCATTATTCCTTTATTGTGAGTAACAGCTCTGTAAGGATCATTTGCGGCAAACTCATAAGCCGAAATTATGTTATTTACTATGTCTTCCCCACCTAGCTCATCTTTGTCAAATATAGCTGAACCCTTCACCAATCTTTTTGTCGAGTAATTGGATAATATTTTCAAAATCACTTTTCCTCCAGTTATTTTTTCAATTAATGGTGCTACTGCTTCACACATTGTGTTAGTTACATTAGCACCCATTGCATCACCTACATCTATTAGCATCTCAACAATGAGCATTGAACCTAATTCTGTTTTGACTTCTTTACATGAAACTTCTTTTGCCCCTTTTCCCATTTTTGAGAGGGTCTTGCTTTTAGAATTTGCCAGAACCAGAATTTCTTGAGATTTTTCCATTACATTAGAGATGGCAGACTTTACGTCAACATCCACAACTTGAACTTGACCAATACTATATGATTCATCAGCCTCCATGGTAAATCCACCATGTTTTCTTGCAATCTTGGCTGCCTTTGATGCAGCAGCAATAACAGATGGCTCTTCTATAACCATCGGAATCAGATAATCTCTTCCATTTATTTTGAAATTTGTTGCTATGCCAAGTGGGTATGATACAATTCCAATAGCATTTTCAACCATATTATTGGCTTGATCAAAATTGATACCGCCTTCGCTCTTTAGAATTTGTACATCTTCTTTTGAAAGATTTGAGAATGTTGCTAATGCCTTTAGTTTTTCTTCCCTAGTCTTTTCGTGAAATTTTGGAATTGATGAATCACTCAATCTACTTAACAACCCTCAATAGCTTGTCGTCATTTTTGTCTGGAAATCCTTGTCCGTCTGTGTTACCTGTAAGGATGTACAAATAGTCATCAGGTCCTACTCCAACCTCACGAATTCTTCCCAATCCATCCAATATGATCTTCTGTGATGTAACATTACCATTAGAAATAGGAAGTTGGTACAAGATATTACCACGTAGTGTAGCAAGTATCATACTATTTTTAAAATCAAGACTTCCTGATCCATAATAAGCAATTCCTGCAGGCTCTATGCTGATATTATAGCAGTTAAGGGCAGATTGGTATTCCTTTGAGCCAGAGCACTCTTGATTGGGCCAACCATAGTTTTTGTCTGCCTTGATGAGGTTTATTTCATCATTTTTTGTGGGTCCTTCTTCAGTCTCATAGAGATTTCCCTGATCATCCCATGCAAGACCCTGAGGATTTCTATGACCAAGTGAATATACCGGCGAATTTGGATTTGGATTGTCACTTGGAATTGAACCATCATCGTTTAATCGCAATATTTTTCCAGCAAGTGAGGCTAGATCCTGAGCAGCATTTTCATCAGTAGCATCTCCTGTACCTATGTACAGTTTTTTATCTGGACCAAATTTTATTACACCACCATCATCAAACTCCGCACCTGGGATTTTATCCAGTATAACCTTTGCATCCACGATCTTATCGCTAGATTCTGTAATTCGTAGTACTTTGTTCCACAGTTTGTCTCCCTCCTTGTATGTATAGTAAACATAGATGAAATGGTTTTTTGCAAAATCAGGATGTGTCGTTACTCCAAGAAGACCAGCATCTGAAATATCGGCTACCCTAAAATCAGCAACAGACTCATTGACGAGCACACCATTATCTACAACTCGAAGCTTTCCAACTTTTTCAGTAAAAAAGATTTTTCCATCACCAAATGTCAAGGCCCATGGTTTTTGTAGATGGGTTGCAATAATTTGTACTGCATCTGTTCCTGTGGAACTAGTATTTGGTTTTGGAATTACAATAGAACCTGATGGCGATGTGATAATCAATATCGAAGCTGCAACTGCAGCAATTATTGCCAATATTCTAGTTTTTTTATCCACAGGACTGAGACTTTAGAAATCCTATTAATTATTTCTAAATTCTTTTAAAGAGTATATATCACCCTTGAGGCTTTTCTTCACTTAGCGGGGTGGGGAAGTCAGACTAAGGGGCTAAGTCATCCCGGCGGGCTCATAATCAACATTGATGAGATACCCGCAAGTCAGTAGTTCAAATCTACTCCCCGCTATCTTAAGACAATTTAACTCGTTTTAGAAAACCATCTTTTTGAATTATTAAATTCTATTTTACTATTAATTTTGCCTGCCCTTTGCATTGGACGTGTTAGATGCCTGTGTGCAGAGACTGCTGGCAAATAGTATTGTTTTTGAATTTGCCTTGGAATTTCTTGCTTGATTTTAGTCGAATCAGTATTTCCACATTTTGGGCATTGATAACCTTGATTTTTGCCCTTTGACTTCATGTGTTTGTTGCATTTCTTACAGATAGGATTTACCAAAACTACATGCTTTTGTAGATCAAGTACTTCAAGAAATTCTACGTTTAGAACTTGTTTGTGTTTCTTGGATGATTTTCTTATACCTCCTCCAATTTTTACCAGATCTCCTTCCATCAATTTTTCTGCAACAGTAGTAAGCCTGGTTGGTTTGTACACTGCACATTTTATTGTAACTCCATTTGTCAATATGGAAAAAAATACATGCCCACCCAAAATTGTTTGAGGTTTTCCAGATATTTTTCCAATAACATAACCTGAAGAAAACGGTTTTAGATTTGCTACATCGAGTTCATATTGTAGATGATCCCCTGTACCTTGATTTGAGCGAAACACCATATAGCCATAGAATTTTTCTTTAGATTTTACAAGAGAAGCTCCCTTTATTACAGCATCAGGATCTTCTCCACGCACACCAAAAAATACCGGATCTGGACCATGTGGTGCGATTAGAATTCTTTTCTTTGATTCATCAAAACTGTTAAATGTTCTTGGAAACGTGAGTTGCTGCATTTTTTCTACGCTGTTTTTGAAAATTTCTCTTTTTTTCCCCAAATTTGCCTTATTCCGATATGAGATTAATTCAAAAGTATGATCTCGGAAATCATACCCTATTGCACCTATTGCGCCTATCAGACCCTGACCATTTCCAAGATAGTATGTTTCAAGTCCACTATCTTGTACGAATTTTTTTGCTTCGTTTCTGCTTACTAGACGATGTAATGCCATTCTTCCAAATTTTGCGAAATTTTCCGGAATATCCTTTTGTTCATAAAAAACTAGTCCAGGATTTGCACCATCTTTTACGGCAGAATATTTTTTTATGTATTTTACGATATTTTTTTTGATCAGTTGAGGTTTTTTGGTCTTAATTTTTAATGCGACTGCACCATTACCTCTAGTTTTCCATGGTACGTTTGGATTAAATCTAATTAGATATGGATAATCAAGAAACCTTACTTTCTCTTTTTTTAGATAATCTACTATTTGGTAGGCAAGAAAAGTAGTGCACATTCCTTTTCTAGAGTCCGTATCATCAAAGCCAATATGAAGAACTGATGCTTCTTTCATTCGATTACAGTCATAGTGAGGGTAGAACGTACATTTTTGAGTTGCCTTATGTTGTTGGAGATGGTTTTCTTTAGTGTCTCATTGTCTGGCGCTTCTACTTTTACTACCAGATCATAGGCGCCATACAGGACATAGACGTATTTTATACTTGCCATGTTTTTTAACTGGTTTAGAAGCTCAGTCTCCGCTCCTAATTCAGCATTTATGAGAACAAAGGCAATAGGCATTCATTTGGTCTTAAAAATGTACAATATTAAATATTGTGGCAGTTCGTTTGATTTAAATTAAAAAAATAATTGCTGATAGCGATTGATAGTAATAGATGAGAAAAAGATTTTCGAAGAGATCGAAAAAAGAAAACCAGTCTCGGTAGCGTTAAACGGTCCAGACGGGATAATACCAAAGATCCAAGAAACAGCCTCAAAGGTGATGGAGAAATTTGGAATTCCCGCATATGTGTTGGCAGATAGTTGTTTTGGAACTTGCGATCTCAATTCAAATGGTGCCAAAGTTCTTGGGGCAGAAATTCTGTTTCACATAGGTCATACGGTTAATTCAATGAATTTTGGGGACAACATAATTCTCATTGACGCATTTGATGACATATCATTTGAAAATATTGCAAAAAAGTGTGCAGCAGAGATTAAAGAAAAAACAGTTTCGCTTGTTACAGACAGTCAGCACCTACATGAAATTGAGAAGGTAAGGAAAATACTTGAAGAAAACGGCATTACAGTGAAAATTGGAAAGGGGAAGGGTCAGCTAAATGATGGACAGGTGTTTGGATGTGAATTTTATCCAGTTACAGAAACTAAGAATGTTGTAGAGGCCAACCTATTTTTGGGACAGAGTAATTTTCATGCCGCAGGAATTGCGCTATCCACCAACCTTCCAACATATGTCCTTGATCCATATTTCAATGAGGTCAGGGATGTTACAGAATTTGCAAAAAAATTGCAAAAAAAAGCCATATTGACAGTTTACAAGGCTGCAGAAGCAGAAACATTTGGAATAGTCATAGGATTGAAAGAGGGTCAATTTTCAAAAGTTACTGCACTCAAGTTCAAAAAAGAGTTAGAAAGCATTGGTAAAAAAGTTCAGTTATTTGCCATAACAGAAATTTCAGATGACAGATTACGTAATCTCAAAGGAATAGATGCTTTCATCCAGGTAGCATGTCCAAGAATATCAACTGACAATCATTTTCACAAGCCAGTCTTGTCTACTCCACAAGCAAACGCATTATTGAAAATATTAAAAAAAGAAGGCATAGAGGGATTCTTGCAAATTCCCCATTGGCTATAAACAATTATAATCATCAAATTTCAAATCAAGGCATTGTCTCAAAAACCAACCCTTCCAGGGGATAAAATTGCAATAATTGAAGAATTTGAAATGGGTGATAACACATTTGATGATGGACAATCAATAAGATCATTGGTTATAGGCACCCCAGAATTTGATAAGACTAATCGCATAGCAAAAATCAATGAGATGCGAAAACCAGCAGTTGCAAAATCAGGGGATGTTATTACAGGAAGTATCTCAGCGTTAATGAATAACATGTTTGCCATAAACATATTATACATAAACGGAAAACCGACACACTCTGGTCTGGAATGCATTTGTCAGGCAAAGGGTGCAAAGAAAAGAATCCTAGTAAGAGTTGGCGATATAGTAGCTGCAAAAATACTCAATCTTCTAAACGGTGTTGTACATGCCACAATCAGTGAACCTGAACTTGGAGTTTTGTTCACACAATGTAACAAGTGTGGAGCCAAGGTCATAGCAATGGGCAGTAACATAAAATGCATAGATTGTGGATACATTGAAGAAAGAAAATTATCAACTAGGTTTGGAAACAGCGATTTTATAAAATTCAATTCCAACTAAGAATATGTTAAAAGTAGCATTCCAAGGAGAGTCAGGAGCATACAGTCAAGCTGCCGCAGTCAATTTTTTCAGAGAATCAATTGAGACAATTCCGTATCCTACATTTTACGATGCGCTAGGTTCTACAGAGAACGGAAGATCAGACTATACCATACTTCCAGTAGAAAATTCACTAGAGGGAAGCGTACCTGAGAGCTATGATTTGCTACTTACCACCAAGCTCAATGTAATAGGTGAAACATATCATAGAATATCACACTGCCTTATCGGTCTACAAAATCTGGAAAAAATTGATACAGTGTATTCTCACCCACAAGCACTCGGACAGTGTAGAAAATTCATACAAGAAAATCATTTGAAACCCATACCAACTTATGATACTGCAGGCAGTGTGAAGATCATCCTTGAACTAAACAAGGATAATATTTCCTGCATTGCTAGCAAAAAAGCGGCTGAAATCTACAACGTCCCAATAATAAAAGAAGGAATAGAAGACAATCCAAATAATTATACAAGATTTTTGGTCTTGGCAAACCAGAGGAAAGAAAAGACATCCAAAGACAAGACATCAATAATTTTTACGATAAAACACATCCCAGGTGCACTTTATAACATTCTTGAAAAATTCAATGCCAACAACATCAATCTGACCAAAATTGAGTCACGTCCTACAAAA
>JAJSDS010000219.1 GCA_028580875.1 Nitrosotalea sp. | reverse complement strand
GATGTTATAGTTTTACACGTTAATCATCCTCCGGTAGTTACAGTAAATCCTGATCAAGTTGTTGACGAAGGAACTCAAGTCTATCTCAAGGCTACTGCAACAGATCCAGACAACGACTCATTAACATTAGCGTGGGGTCAATATTCTGGTTCAAGTGTACAGTTATCATCAACTGATAATACTGATACATCATTTATTGCTCCAGCAGTAGCACCAGGCAGAACTACAGTTTTGCTATTCGTATTTACTGCTGATGATGGTCATGGAGGAAAAGCAGCTGCTATGACTAAAGTTACCGTTAAAAGTACTCATCAAGATCCAACCATAACATGCCAAGATGCTTCTGTTAATTCTAATTCACTAGTTAGATTGCCAGTGTCTGTTGCAAATCCAAGTGGTGATACAATATCATACTACTGGAGACAGATTTCTGGAGAGCCAGTAAAATTATCTTCTAGCACTGATATGAGCCCAACATTTGTGGCACCGACTCCAAATGGTCCAAGTGGTACACTTCAATTTACACTAGATGTATCTGATAACATGGTTGACGTTCCATCATGCTCTGTCACTGTCAAGATCAATAATCTTCCAGTAGCAGGACAACCACCAGTTGCTAATGCAGGTCCAGATCAAACAGTTTCACCAAACAGCAGAGTCGTATTAGATGGCAGTGCTAGCACAGGTACAAATATCAAATACAAATGGGAACAAATCAGCGGTGACCCAGTGACTGTAATATTGAGTACTACTGCTCACCCAGCATTCTACTCACCATCTGTTGACTATGGTCAACAGAAACTAGTAGAGTTCAAACTCACAGTGAGCAACCAATACGGTACAGATTCAAGTACAGTAAAGATTATGGTAGTTCAGGATCAGAACCCACCAACTGCCAGAATAAACGTGGTCCCATAACTCTTTAATTTTAAAATTTTCTCTTAAAAATAAATTCAGTGAATTATACCTATAGTTTTTTTATTTTTATTGAGGTTCTATTGTAGCTGGTGGCTTGCTTGAAATTACATAGCTTACCCATGCTACATCTTCTACTTCATTTGTAATTCTATTGCTGATTCTTTCAAGTATTTCAGAGGGTAGTCTTGTCCAGTCTGCAGTCATGGCATCAATGGAATCTACTATCCTGACTAGAACAACATGGCCATATTTTCTCTCATCACCAACAACCCCTACTGCTCTGTCATCTCCTACTGCTGCATAAGCTTGCCAAACCTTGTCATACCATCCTGATGAAATAAGTTCATTTTCCACAATTTTGCTTGCTTGTTTTGAGATCTGCAATTTTTCTGGAGTTATCTCACCCATTATTCTTACTGCAAGACCAGGTCCAGGAAATGGATGGCGATTAAGAAGTTTGTCTGATACACCTAATATTTTGCCAACTTTTCTTACCTCGTCCTTGTAAAGAAATCTAAGTGGTTCTAATACTTGTAGATTCAGCCATGACGGTAATCCGCCTACATTGTGATGTGTTTTGATTACTGCTGCAGGACCTTTTGAGACACCACTTTCTATAACATCGGGATAAAGTGTACCTTGGGCCAACCACTTGAATGGTCCATTCTTCTCTGCAAACTCAGTGAATACCTTGACAAATTCTTCTCCAACAATCATTCGTTTTTGTTCAGGATCAGTTATCCCTTTTAGTCTGGTAAGAAATCTTTCTTTGGAATTTATTACTGTAAAATTCATCCCAAAATTATTTTCAAACATTTTTTCTACTTCCACTTCTTCATCAAGTCGTAAGAGGCCATTGTCCACAAAAACACACTTGAGTCTATTTCCTATTGCCTTTTGAATCAATAATGCAGCTACTGTAGAATCAATACCTCCACTTATCCCACATAATACATTGCCTTCAATCTTTGAAATTTCTGATACTGTTGTTTCTATGAAATTCTCCAAGGTCCAATCTTGTTTTGCCTTGCATATGTCTAGAACAAAATTCTTAAGAACCTGAGTTCCATTCTCAGTATGAATTACCTCTGGATGAAATTGAATGCCATAAACCATCTTTTGTTTATTTGCAATTGCTGCTGCAAAAGAATTCTCAGTATGTCCTATGACATTAAATCCTTCAGGTAAAATTTCTGCAGCATCTCCATGGCTCATCCAAGCTCTTGTTGATTGACCCATTCCTGCAAGTAGATCAGAATTATTATCTATACTAAGTAGCGAAGATCCATATTCCTTGTGAGATCGTTTAACCTTACCTCCAAATTTGTTGATAA
>JAJSDS010000218.1 GCA_028580875.1 Nitrosotalea sp. | reverse complement strand
CCAACATCTCAATTCATACTAATGTTTGCAGCAGCCTCTGGCATGATAGTGCACTCGTTACTTGGGCACCCAAATTACTATGAGGCAGGGATGCTCTCAATTGGCTCTTTTGTGGGAGGACTAGTTGGAAGCAAATTATCTATGCATGTAAACGAAAGAAAACTCAGGATTGCAGTAACACTTGTGCTTGGCATTACTGCTGTCAAGCTTGTCTTTGACGCACTGGCGGGTTCTTTTTGATCTGGTGCTAATTTTTTATCAGGTGGGGAACTAGACTAACTGATTAATTCCACCCATGAATCTTGTAGAACAAACCTTTAGTGGGTTTTGAACTAATATTGTAATGCCCATCAAAGGTATCAAGATGTTTACAAAAAAATATTTCTAAAGTGCAACAGAATTAGTCTATCAATACACTAATCATGCACATGACTAAAGCAAATTTACATTTATGCAAACCAGAGATCAATAACCAAGGAATCAGTCCAAGGGAAACACAAGGGAGACGGTACTGTCTGTAGTCTTCATCTGGATCTTTTTTCCTAGTACATCATGGGCGAGTTCCGATATCATTGTCTTCACATACAATGACCATTTATTTCCAAGGTCATGTTGGATTGTAAAATGGAACGAGTCATTTCCTTTTTCTATATAGTGTTGCATATATGCCACATTTAACCAAGAATGTAATATCTCGATAAATTCATCGACGCCTTGATCCCCCTTTGTGAAGACGAGAATGTTTGTAAAATCATCCTTTTCTATTTTATGTGCTAGATTTACAATCTCTTCTTCAGTCATACGATTTATGGCATCTTTTACAAATGGTTTTGTCATTGGTAAGAGTCCGACCTTTCTTTCATATCTGCCCCATTTCATATGGCCTGTGAGTATCTTGGAAACAAATGCGTTTAGATTGATCTTCTCTAACTCTGCTTCCTTTTTCAGATCCTCAACCAGTTTTGACAATAATCTAAAAGTAATTGTCTCAGTTTTCTTCTTTGCATGATCGTCTTTAGTATTTTTCACTAGTGTACCTCAATTTCGTATAATAAAAAGTAGTGGGAGATCTTTCCTATTCAATACGTTTGTAGAAATTACCTTTTACCATTAACTGTTCCATTCCAATTTTGATTATCATATCTTTTGGGGGGTTAAGAGTATCTTTCCAAAATGATCTCCTGTTTTCATCATCTCAAGCCCTTTGGCAACATCACCAAAAGGTAAAATTGTATCTATTAGAGGCTTGATCTTTCCTTTGCTAGTCCAATATACTACTTCCTCAAGCTCAGCTTTTGTTCCTTGTGTGGAACCTAGGATGTTTATGCCTTTGAAGAAAAGATATCTCAGATCTATTGTAGAGTCATAGCCCGTGGTAGCACCTGTAGATACAAGAGTGCCGCCTTTTCTTAGGAGCCTAATCTCTATTGGAAAATGAGTCTTGCCTATATGTTCAACTATCACGTCAATTCCAGATCTATTGGTTATCTCTCTGACCTTTCTATCCCAGTATCCAGATCTATGGTTGACAACAAAATCTGCTCCTAATGAATAACATTTTTCAATTTTTTCTTTGTTACCTGCAGTTGCAATAACTGTACAATTGAAAATCTTTGCAATCTGGATTGCTGCCATGCCGATACCGCTGGCTCCCCCCATGACTAGAACTGTCTGTCGGGGCTGGATCTTTGCCCTGCCAACTAGCATATGCCATGATGTCATACCGACCATGGCAATTGCAGCCGCCTCTTTAAACGAGAGATTGTCTGGAATCTTTACAAGGTTGGTATCCGGCATATGGGTATACTGTGAAAATCCTCCCCACAGAGGTCCTGTTTGGTATCCCCAAACAAGTCTATCATCGCAATCGTATTCTCTTCCGGAATTGCATGCATTACATACACGACAGCTAAGATTTGGGTGTATAACGACTCTATCACCAGCCTGGAATTTTGTGACATCTTCTCCAACCTCCATTACAGTACCGGCCGCGTCACTACCTGAAATGTGTGGCATTGGAACTTTTATAGGATGTCCATAAAGTGCCCAGAGATCATCATAATTGTACGCAGTTGATTCTATTCTTACCAAGACCTCATTTGGTTTTATCTTTGGAGTCTCTATATCTTCAATCTTCAAAAGTTTAGAAGGTTCTCTACCTATCTCACGAAACACGGCAGCTTTCATATTTTAGAGGTTTCTTGATTACATCATATTTAGTTTAAGTTTACTTTGTCTTACATTGTTTTGCTACACGAATATCGACTTCATTT
>JAJSDS010000217.1 GCA_028580875.1 Nitrosotalea sp. | reverse complement strand
CATGATTGCTAAGTAAAAAAATTTAAGCAGATTTCAATTTACCACAAAATCAATCAACTACGATTCTTTTTACCACAATTTCATGTCCTTCATAAATGTGTGAAGAGTGGTTTGCTTTTATGATTTCATCCATTTTTTGATCTGTAAAATATTTTTCATTATACCTGCCTAAACTTTTTTTACAATTAAAACAGTAGATCTCTTTGAATTCCATATACAAAAAAAACTATTTTATTGTATTTAAGACTCTATACTTGAAAACATGGGTTGGTCTTTATTTTGGTGGAACTGGATTTTAGAAACTTTGTAATAAATTACCTCGCCACGTCGCTCAATTACTGCAAGTACAGGTTCTTTTCCCATCGTAGTGATGTCTTCGATTTGTTTTTGTAGCAAACTAATTTTTTCCCTTTTGCCTTCAGTCATTCCAAATACTACATATTTTGCGCCTTTTTCTCCAAATTGTCCCCTCTCATAGACTCTAAAGTCAGACCCAAATCCAAAACCATCTTTTGCCACGTATCCCCTGGTTCGAAGATCTCGGTAAATGAGAAATTTAGTAAAAGAGTCTGGATCAACTTTCATACATTCTGCCATAAGAGAATCAAAATCAATCACATGACTTCCGCGGAACAGTTTGAGCTTGTCAACATAAAGCAAGTATAATGATTCAAACGGTTTGAGGAAAAATTTCTTTTTCATCATCTCTCCGAATCCTTTTAGTTCCAAGATGTGCTGCATGTCTTTGTCAGATACAAGAACGTGATCTTTTACCAGTATGCCTTCTACCTTGGACTCTAATTCTGACATTAAACACTATCAAACGTGTATCAATATAACATTACTTTTTAGATCCTGCCAATTTTGCAAAAATCTATTTACCTCATCAATTCATTGTTTGGCTAAATGTCAAATAGATATCTGATATTTTTACTAGTAGGAATAATTCTGGTTTCTATTGCTTTCAATTTTATCCAATATGAAAAAACGCAGGATCTCCAGCAAAGCATTGCAGAATATAAAAAACAAAGTATCAATAATGAAAACATATCAAAAACCATCCAGCCTACTCCAGTTTCAAATCCTGGAAATCAATCAAGTGTAAAAATTACCCCATTGCCTAATGCTAATGACACAAATTTCCTGTCAATATCAGCAGTAGCTGTAAGGCCAATACTTCAAAGCGACGGATTTTTTGAAACTACCTCGTATGTGGGAACAGTACTAAAGATAACAGTAGAGATTCGCGACGGGACAGGACTGGTTCTTGTTAATACCGCTACACCCACAGGTGTTGATTTTCAAACTTCTGCAAGAACAGCTGTAATGATTGCTCAAAACTATACCCATGTTGACTTGACAAAAAAAGATGTGATATTTTCAATTTCGTCACAAAATCAAGAATTACAGGCAGTAGATGGAGGCAGTGCTGGCGGGGCAATGACTGTATTACTGATATCAGACATTTCTGGAAAACCGATAAACAGCAAAGTGTTGATGACTGGAACCATACAAGATGACGGCTCTATTGGAGAAATTGGCGGCGTGTCAGAAAAAGCAGACGCAGCAGGCAAGTATGGCGCAAAAATATTCTTAGTTCCAGCAGGTCAAGCAGTAACCCAAGTTCAGTCATGTAGTGAAAGAACAGAAGGAGCGTTTACCTATAGATCCTGTACATCACAAGAAGTATCACTTTCAGAATTGACAGAAAAACAATATGGCATGAAAGTAATAGAGATTAACAACATCAAGGATGCCTTGAGTTATTTCAACTCAAACAGCACCTAGAAAGTATGTTGTATGATCTCACGGTTAAAATATAGGGGTTTAATAAACAAAAAAAAGTGTTATTATGCACGGAGCAAATTACCGCGTTGGAAATGGCCAACCATATACAAGAAAGAAGTACATCAAGGGTAAGCCACAGATAAAAATTGCAAAGTTTTACGGAGGAAAAAAAGATGGAGATTATGATTATTGCGTACAATTATGTTCTAACCAAAAAATGCAGATAAGACACATGGCAATTGAATCTGCAAGATTGTCTGCAAACAAGGCAATTGAAACAGTTACTGGAGAAACAGGTTACTATTCAACACTTAGAGTATATCCACACATTCTACTAAGAGAAAACAAGATGATTTCTACAGCAGGTGCAGACAGATTGTCAGAAGGAATGAGAGGTGCATTTGGCAAAGCTGTAAGTCTAGCAGCACGCATTGAAATTGGCCAAGTGATAATGGAAGCACATGTCAAAAAGGAACATCTTGAAGCAGCAAAGAAGGCACTCCACGGTGCATCAGTAAAACTACC
>JAJSDS010000216.1 GCA_028580875.1 Nitrosotalea sp. | reverse complement strand
GGCCTTTTGGTATAATGGAAGCAGATCTACACAACTCGCAGCGGCGCCTTGAGAAGGAAAAGGAGAACATATCCGTCTTCAGAAATGGAAAGATGGCAGTTGCCTTCCTTGAGGCAATGGTAACGTATGGGATCTCCGTCTCTCGTGTGTCAACTCTTGCATGGAATGTCAAGACCATCATATCCTGGAAGGATGACAAGTCAGTGTCTCAATGGACAAGAAAGGATGTGGAATATGTCATAAACCAGATGCAAAAAAAAGACTGGTCAAGTGAGACCCGGGAAAGATTTGCCTTTACCCTGAAAAGATTTGTAGCATATGCAAAAACAAAAAAGATTATAGATCTCAACAATGGCGACGAGTATCCCAAGCTTGTAGCATGGATACGACCTACAAAGTATCGAAGAAAAACAGATGATACCACACTAGAAAACAGAAAAGGGTTTTCGGAGGAAGAAGTCATGAAGATAATTCAGACATTGTTAGAAATGACATCAGATGGAGAGATTGTATCAACATTAATTCTTACCCTTTACGAAGGTGGTTTTAGAACCCACGAAGGCATATTGTTAAAACAAAAACAATTAACGTTTAACCACAAAGATGGTGAAGTAATTGTAACTGTAAAGAGTGGAAAGAGTCCCAGTAGAAACATTCCGCTTCTTTTAAGCTACAGACCGTTGCTTGATCTAGTATCAAAGAGTCCCTACAAAGATGATCCTGATTCTTATGTGTTTTATTCAAAGAGATCCAGATCAGGTTATGTAAGTTATGGGCATCTGCGTGAGATCATCGGAAGGGCCTGCCAGAAAATAGGCATTCGTAAAAGATCATTATACAAGCTAAGACATAGCAGAGGTACGAATCTTCTACTTTCTGGGGTAGATGTAAAAACAGTATCAAAGATTCTTGGTCACTCCTCAATTGCTACTACCGAGACATATCTTAGCGTGATAAATTCTGATGTTCACACTGCAATCCGCAGAGAAAGAGGTCTTGAACCAGAAGAAAAAAGAGACGAAAAGATGAAGATCATGAAATGTCCGCAGTGTGGAAGAATAGAATCACCATTGGCAGTAAGATGCCAGCAATGCTCGGCATTTCTGAGCCAATCTGTTGCTCTAAAATATGAACGTGCTAAAGAGCACTTGAAGAAACAGGATAATAGATACACAGATGATGTAAAAGAGCTGCGAAAAGATTACAATGAACTAAAGGAAATACTAGCCAGAATCTTGAATCAAAAGGAAGTTATCATCTAGTTTTTATGAGTTTCTCAAGATACTCGATCTTTTTTCCTGCTTCCGATAGTTTTGTTTGCATTTTAGTCAAGAGTTCTTTTGGTACTGCGATCATTTCACTCATGACATATGATTTCCATTTTCATTTTAAACAGTTGTACAAGAGCGTAATCAAACATGATCATATCAAACAGGCGAGGATCAGATAGAAGACCATAACAAACAATTATTGATTACAACATAGCTGAATTTCAATCACATCCATTAAATCAAAAACTGTTCTAGTGATTGCATGCCCACCTGTAAAGAATGCAATATTGTTTTTTATTCACAAGAAGGGTTTCAAGTACACGTTGAGAAAGTCCACAGCAGGCCTAATTCTAATTCATTGGATTCATTTGCTCAACAACAGAAAGACAAAGTCGTACTCTAGTTGCCTGTAGATATCATCGTGGCTTTTTTCTTGTCATTACCTTGCCGTTTTTGATATGAACATAATTTCCCCTATTTTCAAGTATGGTCTTTGCAAGAGGTCCATTTTCTGGATCTAATACCAGGTCCTTTAATCCTCGATCGCTGAGTTTTGAAAAATCAAACCCTACTGGTTTCTTGTCTTTTGTATCGGATAATACAGCCGTGTCGTTTTTCTTCTCTGCTTCCAAATTGTGTGAATTGGAGTTTTCAGCAAGTTTCTTGCCCTCCTCTGTAGGTATGAAATATTCCTCTCTTTTGGTCTGGGTAATGTTTTTCCCTCCTTCCAAGGCAAATTTTGTATGGGTAGTCTCAATATAGCCACGTTCTGCCACGCCTTTTTGTTCAAGTTTCCACAAAATCCCCATGACATCATATGCAGAAAGTTCTGCCTTGTAGGCAACAGATTGCGTAGTACCACCGCCTTTTAGTATGTTGTACACATCAAGTTCCTCCCTAGTTAGGCAAGTTACAGAATTGTTCTGTATGTTACCAAGTCGCTCTACTATATCAGGCGGGATTAGTATAATATGGTAAAACTGCTTGGCAATGTTATTTTTGTTCATTGTATCTACAACATACTGTTTGTGTTTGTCTGAAAAAACTATAAACCATACATCGTACCCGAG
>JAJSDS010000215.1 GCA_028580875.1 Nitrosotalea sp. | reverse complement strand
GATCAAGGACCTGCACTTGTTCTATGTTTGCGTCAAGTGCAATGATTTTTGAAGTCACAACTTGAAATAACGAATTCTATAAAAATACACAATGATTGATTAGTATTTTTATAATCTATGTTTGGCCTGTCAGAAAATACAGTTGTTAGACAAAGTAAAGTGATTCATTTGAAGATCAGTTTCTTAATTTCGTGACAAGTTCTTTCAAATACTTTGTAAATACATCTATGAAATCATGAAATTCTTTTTCGTCTAGTTTTGTCAACAACAGATCCTTTTCAGATCCCCATTCGAATATTTTTCCTTTGTCAAGAAGTTTTTTCTTATCTGCCAGATTTGTCCTATACTTTTCAAAATGCGCAAGAGCAAAATCAGTCTTTGCAATAACACATTTTTCCACATCTTGTGGCTGGATGCCTAGATTTTTGGAAATAAAGAATATGTCTAGAAAATCTCTAGCTTTTATCCCCTCTCTTGTCAATAACGCTCTTACCTTTTCACTCAAAATCTCTTTTGCGTCATACATCTCAAAGGGTATAGTTTCAGAATATTCCAAATATTCGGTAAACAGCACCTCCAATTCGCTGTTCTTTCCTGTCATGAGGCTCCTTAGGCGTCCTTTCCTAGGTTTCAGACACATTTTCTCCACGAAATTTATCTGTACTTTCAAGAAAGTCTTCTTCTTCAATATGGCAGAATCATACCACAGTTTGAACGTACAGATTCTGTTGCTTCCACCTAATTCGACATAATCTCTGTTGCTCTTGATGCATTTGAAATCCAGGTCTCTTTTTGCAGATATTTTCTCGAAAACTTTTCCTGTCTCATCAATGATTGTTGATAAATCTCGGCTGATTTGTTTTCCTGATTTTCCATTGAATCTAGATTGGTTTTTCCACGTAAAATCAATATCTTCGGAGAATCTAAAATAATCAAGATAATGTTTTATCAGACATGTGCCTCCCTTGAAAATGAATTTGCTGGAAAATGATTTGTTTGTTGAGAGATCTAACAAAATTTGATGTAGGCGGAGATCCTTTTCTATCATGTCTTTCCTCCTAATTCCCTGAATTGCTGATACTTTATCTACAAAATCTAGTATCATTGGATCACCCTGTCAACAATCTCTGCCACCGTTTTTGGATAATTCTTTGAGTATTTCTTGAGTTTGTCTTTAGAAATATTTTTACACCAATCAGATACGTCAATAATAATTCTATCAGCAGGTACACCATCCTGTCTTGAAAGATATATGAAATCAAGTATTGTTTTCTCTGGATCGGAGTAACGCAGCATTGCATTTTCTTTTTTTATTCCGAAATCCAGTAAAGATGGAGAAAGTTTTACGAATTTGAATTTGTATCCGTCTATGTTTATTGGATTTGCCCTGAATAAAGAATCACTGATCACTTCCTCAATGGTAAAATGCTCGTGTGTCATGTTGTTTAGCTTTAATGCAGTATGCAGGCCGAAATACCATTTTTTCACTCCCTTTAATTCTAGACCCTTTGATACAAGTTCCAGGTGATTGTATTTACTTTTTCCTAGCTTGAACTCTTCTATCGACTTTACATAGAAAATCCCTCTGAAGATCCTTACGAGATATTTCTTTCTTGATACAAAATAGCGTATGACAAGATCATAGTCCATCTTTGTCAACTTGCAGTATTCCTTTAGCTCATTGGCTGTTACGAACTCCTTGTTCTCAATCCTTAGTTTGTCTAGTATTATGCTCATTCTCATCTTCTATCACAGCCTCACATTATATGTGATATTCTGATATATATCATAACATCACATAAAGTGTGATATTATGATATATAATTACACAGCAATAAATTCTTTGTTTGAACGCCATGCCGTCATGTGTGTAATCCCAAAAACCAGAGCAATGATGCCTGCAGAGGATACATCAAGCCTAAGATCAAAAATAGACCCTGAGAAAATAATGACAATTTCAAATAGAATTTGTAGTACCAGTGATTGTTTAGGGGTAAATCTACGAGAAAACAATCGTACCATTACATTTGTCTCATATTTGATAAATTCGTTGAATCTAACTGTGCTTTTGACATCCAATAAAAAGAATGTCAGCCAAAATGTAAAAAATGAAAGAGATAGCCACCAAGGAAATGAAATGTCAGCACCAAGTAATATCAGTGGGGCAAATCGGAACAAGGTGCTAATCTTTTTTTTAACTCTAGTTTGATTCCACCTATGGCAAGAACTATGGCTGCAATTATGCCTCCGATAAGCTGACCTGCACCAAAGGTGCGCTTCAATAGATCTGGCGGAATTAATGCAGTGGCATCAGACGCATTTACCTTGCCTGATGTTATATC
>JAJSDS010000214.1 GCA_028580875.1 Nitrosotalea sp. | reverse complement strand
ATTCCAGTAGAGATGGTGCAACAAGAAGTCGCACGAGAAATTATGCTAGGCCCATTAGAAGTTGCAGGAGAACTTAGAAACAAAGTGGATCTTTCAGTCAAGGTCAAGGGAGGAGGTTTTGTCGGACAGTCTTATGCAAGTGCAATTGCAATGTCAAGAGCAATGACAGGCTGGACAAAATCAAGAAAGGAACCAAAAGACCATCCACTCACAAGAACAGTAAGAGAAGACCTCAGAAAACGATTGACTGAATTTGACAAGCACCTGTTAAGCGGTGACGATAGAAGAAAGGAACCAAAGAAATTTGGTGGCCCTGGTGCTAGAAGAAGAAAACAGAAGTCCTACAGATAACATTGAAAGCTGTAATTTTGGCAGGAGGCCGCGGAACACGCGGGAGGCCATTTACAGATTACATCCCAAAAGCAATGATTCCAGTCCAGGGAAGGCCACTTGTTTACTATATCGCAAAATATCTTGCCAAGTTTGACATTGTCGACGAAGTAATCATATTGGGCAATTTTTCAGGCATTGGAAAGCAGATCGAGAAATATTTTGAGAACCACATTGGATTTAAAAAACCAATCAAGTTCATCCAAGATTCTCAGAGTGGTACAGGAGGAGACCTCATTCACCTAAAATCATCGCTTGGCAAAAGCAAAGAATTCCTCTTGTGGTTTGTGGACAACTTGTGCCCAGTCGATATTACAAAGATGTACAAATTTCACAAAGATTCCAAGACAGATGCCACAATAGCTGTTAGAAGATACAGAGATGAAGAGACAGGATTTGCAATAGTAAAAGATGGAATCATAAAAGAATTCAAGGAAAAACCCACAATCGAACTCCAGATGTCAGAGTGTCTTGGAATATACATCATAGATTCAAAGGTAATCAATACAATCAAGATAAAAAAACAAAAGAAAAAAGATCTCAATTTGTCCTATGATATTTTACAACCATTATCCAAGAAAGGAAAGATTGCTGCATATGACATTGGAAAAACCCAGTGGCTAGACATCGACTCACCAACACGTGCTGAAAGAAACAAAGAGTTGATTGATTTGATAATAAAAAAATTCGGCTAGGTCTTGTGAGATCTTTCGTATCGCACAATTGCATCTTCATGCAATAGTGTTACTGCAATATCATCTAGGCCTTCTAACAGAATTTTTTTCCAATGTGGTTCTATGTTAAATGGAATTTGCGCACCATCCGCTACGATGGATTGGCTTTCCAAGTCTACTTCGATTTCAGATTTTGTTGAAAACAGTTTTTGCAGTGTTTCATCAGGGACTCGAATTGGCAGTACTCCGTTTTTGAAACAGTTATTGTAGAATATATCAGCAAATGATGTAGAGATTATCACCTTGAAACCATAGTCATCAAGGGCCCATACAGCGTGTTCCCTGCTAGAGCCACAGCCAAAGTTGTCTCGTGCAAGCAAGATCTTTGAATTTTTGTACGCCGGATCATTTAGGACAAAGTCTTGCTTTGGAGCACCTTTGTCATATCTCCAATCATAAAACAAGTACTGTCCAAACCCAGTTCTTTGGATTAGTTTTAGAAATTGTTTTGGCACTATTTGATCAGTATCAACATTTACCTTGTCAAGTGGTGTTGCTATGCTTTTTATTTTTTTGAATGGCTGCATCTTAGTTCAAATCCAATTCCCGTACATCCACAAAATGCCCATGTATAGCAGCAGCTGCAGCCATCACAGGACTTACAAGATGTGTCCTTCCGCCAGTGCCTTGCCTTCCTTCAAAGTTTCTGTTCGAAGTGCTTGCGCACCTCTCCCCTGCGGATAAAATATCAGGATTCATGCCAAGACACATGCTACAACCAGATTCTCGCCATTCAAATCCTGCATCTTTGAATATTTTGTCAAGGCCTAGATCTTCTGCGTTCTTCTTGACAAGTTGTGATCCTGGCACAACCATTGCCCGAACTTTTGCTGAAACTTTCTTCCCCTTTACAACTTTGGCCGCTTCCATCAAATCTTCTAATCTAGAATTTGTGCAAGATCCAATGAACACTCTGTCAATTGTAATATCTGTAATGGCAATACCAGGCTTGAGGCCCATATACTGTAATGCCTTTTCTGCTCCCTTTTGTTCCTCGGGATTTCCTTTCCCATATTCATCTGGGAATGGAACGTTTCCTGTAACATCAGTTGTCATGGCAGGGTTTGTCCCCCAGCTTACCTGAGGTGCAATGTTTTCTGCACCTAGTGTAAATGACTTGTCAAATTTTGCGCCACTGTCTGTTTTTAGATTTTCGCGCCAATTATTCACAGCCTCGTCATAATTTTCTGGCGAATATCTTCGTCCCTTGAGATATTGGTATGTCTTTTCA
>JAJSDS010000213.1 GCA_028580875.1 Nitrosotalea sp. | reverse complement strand
CCTTGTGGTGAAATTAACGAAGTTCCTATTCGAATGTCAGTGCTACAAGTTCCATTTTTCACAGTATTAAGAGTATAACCTGAAATCGCTATTTCAACTCTACCAGTAACCTGAGGAGTAATAGTAGCTAACAGATTACTCATATGCCCTGTAAAAGTAGTTTCGTTTCCAGGAGAAAGAGGATTTGTGAAATTTATTTGCGGTTTAACAGTACTTGCTGAGTATACTGCAACAGTTTGCGATGCGTTGTTAAACAAATATCCATTTTGAATAGATGCTTTGAAATTTACTTTGTAGCCACTAGTACCATTAATTTTATAATCCCATCTGAAAAATGTCAGGTCTCCAGTATTCAGAAGTGGATATGAGGTTGGAGTTGGGCCTGAAATCAGAGTCGTTTTACCAAAACCTGTCATATTTGTAACAACCAAATTTGGCAATATGTTGGAAAGGTAACCACCATTTGTCATATTATTTGTAACACCAAGAAGTAATGTAGTATTAAAAGCATTAGAGCCAGAACTTGGCAATGCAAATAATTGTAAATTTACTGGTGCTTGACTTGCAGAGTTTACAAAAAATTCCTTTACGTTACCACGCATAGTAACTAGTTTGATATCATATCCTTGAGTAGATTTAACATAAAGTGGAATACTTTGCCCAATGTTGTAAAGAGAATTTCCAGGATATACAACTTGAGCAATATCATATTTCGAAGTACCCCATGTCACATCGGTTTTATTCTGAACCCATATTCTGTTAATAGTGATAGGAATATTACCAGAATTTTGAACCGTGATATTGAATTTATTATTATTTACTGTTACTTTAGTTACTGAAAATTCTTCATGATTTGCATCTGCATCCGCTTGGCTTTTTGTAACAAATGCATCAGTGAAATTATTTAGTAGATTCATATCATATGTGACAAATGTTACTGCTGTTGTGAAAATTATTATAAAAAAAACTGCTCCTACAACTGTGCTTATACCTCTTCTATTCATAACATTCATCCTTGCATGAAATACAAGTTAATTCATAATAATTTACATAGTAAGCTAAAGACATCGCTTCAAACTTCATATGATAGTAGTTTTAATCTTCGATAAAGGATTCTGGATGTCATATAAAATAATTACAAGGATTAGCAGTTTATGACTTAATTATGGAAATTTGTAAAGGTGCAGGTAGTTACTCCTTTAGGTACTGTTACTGTAACTTTGGTGGCATTAGGTTGAAAATAGTTGTTGTCACATATCACACTTTGTAATGTCCATCCCGGAGAGGGAGTTTCTCCTATTGTGTATATCCCAGGATCTACAAAGAATACTCCGGACTTGCCCGTTCCTGGATTTCCAAGCTGTATAGATGTAGTAATCTTCATGTCAGAACCTGTCGTATGACGCTCTGCATAGAAAAAGTCAAAAGAATACACATTTCCTCGTGTGATCCCAAGAGCACTGGCTTGGGCATCTAAATTTATTGTACCAGTAGCTGTTGAATGAACACCTCCTAAATCCATAGCAAGTTTTTTGTTGATGAAGACCCATACGTCATCATCTCCTGCGAAGTCAAAAGTTTCTCCACCCTGATAGGTGAAAGAATTATGAATCTCGTATGTAAAACCAAAATTATGCCAATTACCTTGTGAATCTTGTCCACTATTTCCAAATAATTGATTATCTATGGGAAAGAATGCCTGGTTGTCATATTTCCACGTTTGAGGGTTAGTGCCTTGTTCAGTCAGCGTAATATTCAATTGTTTTTTCACATTAAGAGTAGAATTGTCATGAAACCACTGATTAAACCATCGATATCCATGATCAAGAGAATAAGAAGTTCCGTTGTTGTAAACTGGTTCTCCGTCAGAACCAAGGTTTGACATAACAATATTTTTGACTACCGTAAAATTACATGGGCATACTTTTTCGAAATCAGGATCTGCTCCATGTGGCCATGCGGAACCATTAAAATCGCGAATTGTACCTGTAAGTATCATGTTGCCATTTGCATCAAGATTTACAGTGTTATGATTACCAGAAGTACTAATTGAGAAAGTTCCCAGATCACCATAATAAGAAAAGTTACCATCTGCTTGTTTTGCTATCTTGTTAATTATTAACTGTCCATCAGCAGGCGTACCTAGATGATGTGTAAAGATAGAACCACGTGTAGTAATTAATGAAATATCAATTGGATCTCCTGCCCAATCATAACTTACTAGTTTAGAAAAGATTTTACCAGGAGGAACTGGCGTTGGCGGAATTCGTAAATCTACAGAATGAATCCCTTTAATTTCAATTTCATTAACATTGAGGCCATCAATTCCAGTGTTTATAAAAGTGATATTAAGTTGTTTTTG
>JAJSDS010000212.1 GCA_028580875.1 Nitrosotalea sp. | reverse complement strand
GTAAACATAATCCATGACGCAATTGCCACAGGCAAACTAAAAAGTGGACAGACAATATTCGAAGCTACTTCAGGCAATTTTGGAATTGCACTTGGACAATTGTCAAAGATTGGACTTGATGTGGTTGCCCTAGTATCACGAAAACTACAGGATGGAGTGTTCGAAGAACTACGAAATGAGAAAATTCGCATCATAAATCTTGACATGGACATATGCCCTGCTCCTGGAATGAAAGACAGTCCAAATGTTTTGGCTGCAAGAGCAACTGCAGCTAATATTAGATCACAATTATCTGAGCTTGGATTTGATCCAACCATTTTTGAGAATGCAATAACAGAAGCTCAAGAACTATTAGCTAAACAAGATATCATAAACTTGGCAAAGCTTCTTGCAAAGATCTACAACTGCTATTGTCCAGAACAATATGACAACGAATCAAACATTGAGATTCACAGGACTGTTACTGCACCAGAGATAGATCAACAATTACACGAGAAAGGACTTTCTCTAGAAGACTTTAGAATTGTCTGCACATTTGGTACAGGTGGAACATCTGGAGGATTGAGTAGATACATGTCTGAAAAATATGGCAAAAAAGCAATACACGTAGTATTTCCTATTGCAGCCCAAGATGTTGCAGGAATTAGAACAAAAAGCAAAGCAGAGGGACTCAAGTTTTACGAACCTCAGCAATATGCCGGACAGCATGAAGTAGATTTTGAACAGGCAAAGCGTTTGCTGAAATTCTTTGTAGACAAGGGTCATGACATGGGAGAAAGCAGTGCTCTTGCATTATACGCAGTGATGCAGATGGCAAACTTTGGCGGTGTCGGAGGAAAGTTTGTTGTGATAGTTGCAGATGGAATACAAAAGTACAAAAAGAATCTAGAATCGATGGCAAAGAAGCAGAGTAGAACACAGGTTTCTTTGGAAGAGGCAGTATCAAGCGTAGGCGATTATGACAAAGTAATCTGGATCCACACGCAGTATACTCCACGTGAGGAGGGAATAGAATTGCTTGCAAAAACTCTGGGTATTGATAAAAGCAAGATCATTGTACCAAAGGCAAGAGACGCAGAACGATTGTTAATGGCACAACAAATTCCTGAAGATTTGAGCAAGGCTCTGGAGGGATCTCACAAATCATTGCTTGTTTGCATGGCAGGTTATACTTCACTGAATGCTGTGCAAGTATTTGGGAAAAAGGGTATTGCAACTGAAAGTTTGACTGGAGGAATATCAGGAATCTCTCAGGGAAAAGGCAAACAAATTGCTGAATTAATAAAAATGGCTACTGAATAATATACATCTACACTAAAAGTTGGGCTGGGGGGAGCTCCGTAATCTGTTGAGGGTTTTACAAGAGACTGTCTTTTCAAAATTTATTATAATAATTCAAAACAGATTTTAGAAAAATTTTGACTAAATGAAGGCTTTAGTTCTTCATTGTCATCCAGTACTTGTACCAATTTATAGCAATTTCCTTCTGAGCATCTCCGAGTTTGATGTTGCCCGAACAAACCTGCTCATGTAAATAATTCTCAACACTGTCCTTCATAGAAGCAGTATTGTTTCCGTATCTAGGCTCAGGCCAGAGGTTTTTGACATCAGTTGGATTTCCACCTACTTCAAGAGGAATCAAGTGGTCAAGCTCATAATCCTTCATAGAATCCTTTATTCCATACGATTTCATGAGCTTGACCTTTAATGATTCAGTGTAGGAAGCAGGAGGTCTTACAGTCTTTGTGTAACCACTTTTACAAATAGTATTCTTGATGTTGTCTTGTGTTACTTGAAGATTTATTGCACCAGGTGTACATTTTGAATCTGGTAATCCATTTACTGACTTGCAATTAGCAGGAATGAGTTGTGAAATATGTGTGGATCTATGGGCATCTACACTTGATACACCTGCAACTAATGAAAACAGTAGTATACTACAAATAAACAAGACTGCAAGCCTAGTTTTCATAATATTGATTATTTTTTGACTCTATATATCAGGGTAGTTTTGAACAATAAATCATCCGAAATCAACATGACTACTATTCTTGAATATTTTCCAGAGGGATTCAAACCAAGAGAAATACAAAAAGAGATCATACAGGGAATAGAAGAGAAAATCAAATCAGGATACAAGACAATCATTTTGTCAGCACCAACTGGAGTTGGAAAATCACTTATTGCAGCAACCCTTGCAAGATATTTTGGTAGCTCCTTCATAGTTACCGCTTCCAAACAGTTACAGGATCAATATTCCAAAGACTTGAAATTTCTCATGCCAGTAAAGGGCAAGTCAAATTTTGCCTGCCTCAAATTGATGGACCAGGAATCAATCCTCAAATCAGATACAAAAAGTGCAATGCA
>JAJSDS010000211.1 GCA_028580875.1 Nitrosotalea sp. | reverse complement strand
AGTGGAAATATCGCTGCTCTTCTGAACCTCTAGCTTTTTTGCTATCTTCGCTTAGCTGTTTTAATTTTGTAATGAGACTGTTCATTGCATTTACTCTGTTGATTTGCTCTTGTATGATTTCATCAAAGGCATCTTCTGGCGCAATTGCTGTACACATGATTGGTTTGCTTTTTGATATTATGGCAATCTTTTTTCTTTCAAGTTTTAGCAGTGTTGGATAAACCTTAGTTCTTGGCAAGTTGGAATAGTATGCAAGCTCCCCTGCTGAGATTGTACCTTTTGTAATTAGTGTGACATAGGCCTGGGCTTCGTATTTGCTCAATCCAAACTCTTCTAGGCTTACGGCTAGGTCTTGACCTTTAACCATGAGTGGAATTAACAAGTTGGAAGGTAAACTGAATAGCTAAATTCATTGAACAAAGATTCGAAAAAATACTAAGCTGTATCTTCTGTCAGTGTTACCGTGGTGACACCACTTGATGTAACAAGGCCTGTATAAGTACAAAGTTTGGTCTCTTGGTATAATGATAAACCAATCAAAATGGGTGATTGAAAATGAAAATAAAGGCCATCTTGTACGTGCAAGCACTATCAAGCCAAGAATTGATTATGCAACTGAGATTGTAGATAGTCTACTTGATATTCTCATGCAGCATCGACAAGACGTAAACCAAAATAATTTGGACTTGTATAAACGACTTGACAATAACTGTCAATCTCTTACTACGCTTGAAAAACAGGTCCGATACGAACTTGAACTTGCGTATACTATAGAATCATTACGACAGGTAAGGCGAAGCCTTGACTGTATAGTTGGACTTGGAAATGTTCCCACCGTCCTATCTCCTACGATATCTGTTGTCAGGACAATTCGGTCAAAACTCTTGGCCCTTATGCCTGCAATGGACTTTCAACTGGGAGAACTATCTTTGTTGTTAGGTGGAATAATAATAGATGCAGCCCATTTGGGTAGCACCACTCTAGACTTTGCCAAGGCAAATGAAACCTCAAGTAGATTACTAGATGAAGCTAAATTAATCGCTGACTCTAAAATATGCAAGCAGTTCCCTAATCTAGATTTCTGGTAAGGCCTAGCATGCTTAATTTCACAAAGAGTGATGGCCAATCTGACTTGAATGGCCACCTTGATAAAATAAAGACACTCTCTTCCAAAATTGAACTAAAGATATCTCAAAAAGGTAAAGAAAATGACGATTTCATTGAATCTCTCTCTGTTGAGGAATTAAAAGACATCAGACAAGTCATGCATGCTGCTGAATATTTATTAACAAAATATCAAGATAAACGAGATATCAAGCACTTTTTGCAGGAATTTGTTGAAATTGTATTGCATGCGGCAAATTCTGTTAATGGCATGAAAGATGAACTTGAAGATTTGACCATATCTGCAGAGTTTGCATTACACCAAATCCAGACACTGCACGATGAAGTCGTTGATAATCTTGCATTCAAAAAAGTGTCTCAAACCAAGATTGATGATTTCAAGATTCCGTCTCTTTTGGATGCGATTGTGCCAGTAGTGGAACCTGTAAAATCTGTGCCTATAAAGGCTGAAATTTTTACACCAGATGTTGGTTCAATTAATTTAACAAATTCTGCTAGACGAATTAACACTGGTGATTACCTTGGAAGAACTGCAGTCGAGATATAGTTGATAATATTATGAGTCTAGCCCCCCAAGAATTAGAAAATAGTGCAAGCAAATTTGCAGCAGAAGCAATAAAACTTGATTCTCAAGGCGCACGAGGTATGGCAATTGCAAACTACCAAAGAGCCATTGAATCACTTGTTAAGCTAATCCAACTTTATCCCGAAAACAAACTAAACCGAGTGTACCAAGAGAGGACTGCTGCATACCAGAACCGCATCAAAGCATTACAGATGAACAATGTAGAGGTAGAGCCTGCAGTAGATCCCAAGGCAACTCCTGAGGAACAAAAACAATCTCTTGCTAAAAATGAACTAGATTCACTAATCATGAAGGAAAAACCAAACGTAACATGGGAAGAAGTTATTGGTCTAGATGATGCAAAGAATGCTTTACGAGAATCAATTGTATATCCTGCAAAAAGACCTGACCTGTTTCCACTTGGATGGCCAAGAGGAATCTTGCTTTATGGCCCGCCGGGATGTGGTAAGACAGTCATTGCAGCAGCTACTGCAAATGAGATTGATGGCTACTTTATCAACGTAGATGCAGCATCAATGATGAGCAAGTGGCTAGGTGAAGCAGAGAAGAATGTTTCAAAATTATTCCAGATGGCACGAGGCTTGGCAGAAAAAGAAGGTCTTCCAGTTATTTTATTCATTGATGAAGTAGATTCACTACTTGGTAACCGTAACAGTG
>JAJSDS010000210.1 GCA_028580875.1 Nitrosotalea sp. | reverse complement strand
CGTGTAGTAATACTTGCATGTATGGAGTTTTTTTTAATTTGATATAACAAGTGGGACTGCATTGCACGGCAGTGCATACAGAGTATGATAAAATCGGATTTTAGTTACTCATACAGTCTGTCCAATGATCTGTTTTGCTAAATGTTGTAATACTCGTAATCTATGTATAGGAATTTTGAGTTTAGACAATTGATCAAAATCAAGATCTAGTAGGTGCTTTGCCAGCATTATGTTATTTTCTGATAAATTTTGCAGTTCTTTTTTGCTCAATCCCAAGATTGTAATTGGATACAAACCCTTATTTTCAATAATTTTTTCCAGTCCTTTCCCCTCAGGATAACGCCAAGACAAGATTTCCTGTCCTATACATTTTCCATATGTTATTGCATCAACTGACACCTTGGTATTGCACACAAGCATTTCTTTGTCAAATTGTCCTTTTAGATCCAAGAATCTTGCATGTGTATACAATGCCTCTTTGATTCCAGTGTATATTCCAGAAGAATTGTGAAATTTGCACTCTATCATGTATTTATCTGCATTACCGTTAATTGCAATTACATCAATCTCATGTGTAACACAAGTACCTTGTATTTTGGATCTACGAGATTTTACATCAAATCCATATGCCGCAAGTATAGTACTCACATAATTCTCAAATGGAAATCCCGCAGGACCCATTTGCATTATTGATTCCTTTAGTCTATATCTATGCCCCACTATGTTTTGATTGTCAATTTTGAGTGCTTCTAGCACCATTTTGTAAATTTGGCGAGTGCTAATACCAGAGTAAATCTTTTCTGAGATCTTTTTTGCTACATGTGTAGCCAGTTTATTGCTAGCTCCTGCCCGTATACAAGTAGCTTTTACTTTTCCAAAATTAAACGGGACTGATCGTCCATCTGACTTGAGTATATAGCATCTTCTTCGCATTTTGGCCATACATTAGTGACCAACGGCTTTGTTTTAATATGATGCTACAGATGCAGAGCCTGTTAATTTTTCAATCTGCGAATCCTGTGCAATTTCATAAAGCATATCCATACTCATGTTTCCTCTAGCGAGGACCTCATTTTTACCGTGACCTGCAACTAGAAATCCATACCTATCTCGTACGTAGGATACTTTTGAAGCAGTATCAACACCATTTTTGTAATGGATTTGCAATTCTACCATAGGATATGCGTCAGGCATCTTTCTTTCAAAGAGCATTACCTGTAAAGCAAGTTCCATGTCTATTTTCCCCAATGCCTTTTCAACATTTGAAAGAAATCCATCATAGATTGTTTCTGCAGTACTTGACATGATACAATATAGCACACATCAATAATTAAAGAGAAAACATGATTATCAAATGTGATAATGAGTTTGTTTTTGAAATTCATTATATCTAATTATCGTTTTTGATAATCAAATGTTGATCTAATATTAAATGAACACATATACGATATCATGAAATCAAAGAAACCAAAAAAGATTGAGGAGAGATTAGAATTAGAACATGAACAGGCAAAAGAGGAACTTCACCAAGCAGAATTAGAACAAGGATACGAACAAGACGAGAAATTCAACGAATCTTAGTAATTTTATTCAATATCAATCAATTTTTATTTTTCTGAAAACTTGTGCCATAGACGTATTATCTTGTCATCCATCTTTATTCGCTCTACATGATATGAAATTTTTCCATCCTTAAATTTAATATCAATTTCAGATACCAGACTTTTGTAATAGCTTTCATTGAGACCTTCATGTGTTCGTATCACTTTGGTCTTTTTTATTAGATTCAAATCTTCTAAAGACTTTATCTTCCTATAAGTAGTAGAGACAGGAATATCAAGCCGTGTAGACATTTGTTGTGCAGAAAGCTCATTAGTAGTCAAGAGTGAAAGTATCTCTCGTCCATACTTGTCTGCAAGTACAGATATTATGTCCTCGTCTTGATCTTCCATTTCAGCTCTTCTTTACAGCCAAGATCAAAACTATGAAACCTGCAATCTCAAAGCATTCTTCTATTATCTGTTGCATGCTTTCACTATGTAAAAATGAAAAGGCATCATCAATGACAGTCTCTCCCAATACTAATAACGAAAACCCAATCACAAGAAGGAGCATTGGTGGATATTTTGTTTTTTTGTAAGCCTTTGCAGCATAAAATACCAGGATAAAACCTACTACCACATGGGCAGCAAGAAGAACATAATTATTTATCAATCATTCATGTAGGTTTTGCTTAGCTCATAAAAATATCGTTTCCATTCCCATTGTTGAAAACGGCCAACAGGCATTAAATGGGCTGACATCAAATAAAACCATTGAACAAAACCACGAAAAGATCAATATTGATAGTTTCTTCTCTCATGTCCATCTGTGGGATAATCTATTTTGTAACATCGTACATCCAGTCATTAGAAGGAAATGATCC
>JAJSDS010000020.1 GCA_028580875.1 Nitrosotalea sp. | reverse complement strand
CAAGAAAGGGCTGACTTGGTGGATTACATCATGTTCAACGGTGCAATACCTGAATCTTTTGGAATGAAAAGACAAAACAATTTCAAGGCATCTCTTCCCACCTTTGAGGAAAAAGGCTGGCGAGGCAGAGTTGCCCATAAACTATTTTCGTCAAAATCCAAGGTACCCAAAGTAACAAGGGAAATAATTGCCAGTGGGTATCCTGCGTTTCAAGTGCAACTAGAAGAGATCAAGAAAACCATGGGAGTCAGAGTAGATCCAAAAGTAACCATGGATATTCACCGCATATTCAGGCTTGAAGGATCTATTAACAGCAAGAGCGGACTTTCAAAAATCCAATGTATGGACTTGGATTCTTTTGATCCATTTTTGGAAGCATGTCTTTTGGGAAATGATGATGTGAGTATAATGGCAAATTGTCCGTTACAGATTAGGCTCAAAAACAAGAAGTTTGGTCCATACAATAATGAAATAGTTTCTTTGCCAAAGTATGCTGCAGTATACATGTTGTGCAAAGGCTTGGGAAATGCAGTCTGACAAGCTTCTTTTGACTTATTAATGGTGTTTTGTAAAAGGAACTAGGTAAGAAATTAATTTGACACAAAGGAAGGTAGCCTGATTTTGTATAATTCTTCGACCCAGTCCAGCCCACCTCCGCGCGATGCAGGAAAATATGTCAGAATAGGTATTGTTGCTTTAATTGCCATTGTAATTTTTGTACTGACAAGCAATCAGGCGGTAGTTATGTACATGAACTCGCAAGAGTTTGGCACTCTTTTTACAAAACCGCTCTACTTTTCATTAATCTCTGCAGTGATTCTGGCATCTATTACACTGGTACGGGTAAATGTAAAAAACAGATCATCAATCTCTTGGTATGGACTTAATGTTGTCCTGACATTTTTCAAGAGGGGAAGCAACTATTCTGTATCAGATACAATTCCAAGCTTCAAGGACTACAAACTGAGTGTTCCAAACTTTATCATCTGGCAAATAACAAAGGTTGTACTTTTTGGTGCCTTCTTTACAAATCTCATGTTTGGGTTTGCCGTTGCATACATGCTTGACGGACACGATTTAGGTATCAACAATGTATGGAAAATATTCTCACTGCCATTTGTAACACCACCCACCGACCCCTCTTATGCTGCAACACATGTAGTACCGATGATTCCATCGCTTACAATTCTTGTTCCTCCTTTACTTGCCGTGATTGGTCTCAGACTAGTGCTCTATGTAGGGCTGCACAATATAGTGGGACTTGTCACCAGATATCTCCAGGATGCAGCAAAGGGCAAGCCAAAGTTTCTAGATTATGTAGCCACGATTGAGGCAATAATTGGAATTGGAATAATTTGGGCTGGAGTAAACATGTTTTTCACAGACCAGATTGACTACAATACAAAATATGCAATAGGTGGTACACTTGCTGCAGGATTTGCCCTCATTGCATTTTATTTCATTGATAAATTCAAGTCGCGAGTAATCATACTTCCTTCAAAACACGACATCTACATTCGTGTAATCACTTTGATAGTCATTGCACTCATTGCAGGTTCCGTAATGATGGTAAACAATAGCATTGCAGATGCAAGAAAGATAGAATTCCTTGGACCATACAAGGCAGAGCAGATCGGTGTAAACCGATATCTTGGACAATTAGACCAGATAACAATAGTACCTCATGACGTAAAACTAAGCTCTGTTCCTGTAGGTGACATTCCAAACTATGTTGCACAAAACAATGATCTGTTAAGTAAAATCAGAGTATGGGACTGGGATGCTGCATTTGCAAAGCTCAAGCCTGAGATTGGCCTCATACCGTATGTGGATTTTGAAAATAACGATATTCTACGATTCAATGATACATTGTACTGGACCGCATCAATGAAACCTATACTACCATCTTCGGTTACCGCGGAAAATCAATGGTATAACCAGCATCTTGTCTATACCCACGTTGACAATGGTTTTCTTACGCTAAACGCTCAAAATGGATCAATTGTAGATAGCAGCCAATTCTTCAAACAGCGAATGATATACTATGGAGAAGGTGGTCTATTTTCAGATACCTGGGCTGCATATCCTCAGAACAGGCAAACCTCTGCAGAACTAAACAATGCAACATATAATGGAAGTGGAGGAATTGACGTCAAGCCTCCTATCAGCCAACTCTTTGAGCCAAACTTCTTCTTGTCCTATCCGACCGAACCGATTCATATAATTCGATACCGAGACGTGCACGACAGAATGCAGTTGCTCTATCCATATTTCCAGTATGACTTGTTTGGAAAACAGCTAGATATTCTTCCAGTCAGCGATGGTAAGAAAACATACTGGCTTGTACCACTGATTGTAGGATTTGATACCAAAAACATTCCATGGTCATTTAGTAATCCATATTTGAGACTGGTGGGATATGCGCTAGTTGATATCTATGACGGCAAAGTTACTCTGATAAAAACTGGTGATGACTTTTTCACTGACATGTTTACAAGTCAATATGGTGACCAGTTTATCCCGATACCATCATGGCTTGACAAACAACTCAGATATCCAGAGGCTCTCTTTAACTGGAAAGTTGACATGTTCAATGTTTACCATGTAACAGACACTTCTACATTTATCCAGGCAAAAGACTTCTATGAAGTACCAGATGGACTTGGAACCTATTACGTAGAAGAAAAACCTCCTGGATTTGACAAGCCTACCTATGTTGGATTGTTATCTCTTGAACTACGGGGATCCCAGGGAAGAAACTTGGCTGGCTACATGATAGTACAAAATGATGTTCCAAACCTTGGCAAGATGCAGTTCTATCAGGTTCCGCTTGACTCCAAAACAAAACTTCTTGGACCATCTGCTGTACGTGAAGCGTTAGCTAGGGAATCAGACTTTGCTCAACTGCAAACCTTGCTGAGAACCCCAAGAGTGGGAGATAACATCTTGTACAAGATTGGGGATCATGATGTTTACTTTATTCCTGTTTATACCGCAGGGTCTGGTGGTGTGGTAACACAACTTGGGACGATTGCGGCAGTAGGTGCTGCATTTGATGGTGAATACTTTGTCGGCCTAGGAAATACTCCACAGCAAGCATTTGCTACTTATTTAGCAAAGGTCAGCGGTGTTGCTCCATCAAACGTCACCGTTGCATTGCAGTTGGATGAAACTACCAGGACAAATACGATAAAATCAATACTCACTGATCAAAAGCTTACCATACTCACACCAATAGCACTCCAGTTCCCGCTTACATTTGAGGAGGGCAGGGTCTCCTTTACACAACAGTCTGATCTGGACAATACCAAGAGTCTCATCTCAGAATTTGTGAAAAACTTTGTCCAGCCTAAAAACAAGATACTGTTCTGGCAAGAAAATGGCACTGTAAAACTAGGAGCTGTAACAGTAGACGATAACATACCAGAACTGCACTATATCACTATAGGTGTACGATAGTTGCTGCTAGTTGTAGACAATGGCTCTGTCTACACCTCCTCACTTTTGGAATGTATGCAAAGTCTTGGTGTGAATTTTGAACATCATGTGTTCTCTGATGTATCTAAAATCAATCTTGACAACTATTCCTCTGTCATATTGTCAGGAAGAAGAAAAAATGACTCTCTTATGAATGCGACAAATTCAAAGCTAGTCTTGCATTCACTGGATAAGAACAAACCATTGCTTGGCATATGCTATGGTGCAGAGATACTTGCACTCACCCTTGGTGGAACGATAAAAAAAATGGTATCCCCTCGTCATGGATTGCATAAAGTTCAAGTCATGACAGCAAATCCTTTGTGCAACGGAAAAATTGACGCCTTTGAAAGCCACTCATACATGATATCAACACTTGGTTCCTCCTTTACACAAATAGCTTCGTCTGATGATTGCAAGTTTGAGATATTCCGGTATGATAACAAAAACATCTTTGGGACACAGTTTCATCCAGAGATGAGTCCAGATGGAAGATTACTTTTGGAACAATTTTCTAATATTAAATGAGTCATCGGCAGAATCAATTAATATTGTACAAATTGTTTGTTCCTTGATGGACCCAACCCACACATTAGAGATACCGATAGTACAAGAAGAAAATATTTGTCTTCCACTGGTTGTCAGCGCAGTCTCGAAATACTGGGGAGTGGACTTGCCACTAAAAGAGGCCGCAGAAATTGCAAAAAAATATCCAAACATGAAAGGCAGCATACTCATAGAGGGAGTTGAACTTGCAGAAAGACACGGCCTAGTGGGTGTCATAGTAAACTCTACGCTAAAAGAACTCAAAAAAATGATAGACATTGGTGTTCCTCCAATTGTTATACTGCCAGGAGTAAAAGATGTAGTCCAGCATGCATCACTTGTTGTTGGCTATGACGAAACAGAAAAGACAATCTTTCACTATATCCCCGAACCTGAAAAAATAGGAGCCATTCCTGAAAAAATATTTGACGAGCAGTGGCAAGAAGACGACAGACTGATGATCTTGCTGGTTCCACAGGACATACTTCCAGACATCAATACATTTGATGAAAATAAAATAAGATCCAACAGGCTGTGCTTTGACGGGGAAAAACTACGGCTACAGGGCAAGACTGATGAGGCAATTGTAACACTAAAGCAGGCAATTGAAATTCACAAGTCAAACTCTACTGCAATGTGTCTCTTGGCTGGAATACTAAATGACAAAAATTCCAGTGATGCTATAAGTTACTATACCAAAACCATAGGACTGAACTCAAAATATTATCTTGCATACAGGGGGCTTGGAAATTATTACCTGAAGACAAAAGACTATGCCAACGCAGAAAAATACTATACTAAAGCTCTGGAGATTGACCAGACAAGATTTGCACCAATCTACAAGAACCGTGGACTGGTAAGATATGAGCAGAAAAAACTAGGCGCTGCAAAACAAGACTTTGAAAAATATCTTGAGCAAATGCCTGAAGCACGTGACAGGGCAGGAATTGAGCAGGCAATATCCGAACTGTAATGTTTTCACAAAGGATTTAACGCTCGTTTCATGATTTAAAATAAATGGACTGTATATTTTGTAAAATAGTAAACGGAACAATTCCTGCAAAAAAACTGTACGAGACAAAAAACTCTCTTGTTTTTCTTGATGCCTTTCCACTTGTCAGAGGCCACACGCTTGTGATTCCAAAAAATCATTATGGCAAAGTTCAGGACATGAGCGAGTCAGACAACAAGGATCTATTTGAAACAGTCAGGATTATGTCTGGAAAACTTGAATCAATCTCTCCTTCTGCATTGATTGCAATTCATAACGGAAAGGAAAGTGGGCAGGAGATACCACATGTGCATGTGCATATCGTTCCTAGAATGTCATCTGATGGGGCAGGTCCGGTTCATAGCATGTTTTCAAGAAGGCCATCACTTGATGAAGGCGAATTTGAAAATATAATAAAAATTATAGAAAATAAAAAATAAAATGCGGAGTGCGGGAATTGAACCCGCGACCTTCAGCTTGGGAAGCTGACGTCCTGCCAGGCTGGACTAACTCCGCTGGATCGAGATTTGGTATCTAACATTATATAGGTACGTCCAATTTCGTGCCTAACCTAATGAATAAACTTTGCTCTCTTTTAATTTTAAAGTACAGTATTATACGGTACGGAGAAATGATATCATGATAGCTAAAGACATCCATCTGAGCAGGCAAAAGATAGAGAGCTCAAAACGCAAGCTTGCAGAATTTAAGAACGGCCAGCTTGGGACAAGCTTTCTTGATGCCATGATAGTGCATGGCATCTCGGAAAAATCTGTAGGGGTTGGTGCGTGGTATGTCATCAACATACTACGATCTCTTGATACAAAGCCTGTAAAGGACTGGAGCAAGGAGGATGTCCAGTATATAGTAAGAAAGATGCTTGAGAAAAACTGGAGCAACTCGGTCAATTTCAAGTTTTTAATCATTCTGAAAAGATTTGTCAGCTTTGCAAAACAGGACGGTGCCATTGTTGAAAAAAGAAGGGGCATGAACTATAGCAAAGAGGTTGACTGGATAGCACCCACGCGGTATATAGTAAAATCAAAAGAGAGAAGGTTAAAGGCAGAGGACCTCTTGACCGGAGAGGAGTTCCTAAGACTGGTACAAGCTGTTCCCGCAGTCAGTAATAATACAATGACAATTACAAGGGATCAGGCCATGCTTTATGCTGCCTTTGATGCTGCAATGAGGCCAGGCGAGCTTCTCTCAATGACTGTGGGCTCTGTAATCTTTGATGATCGCGGCATTGTGACCCTCTCAGTCTCAGGCAAGACAGGCCCAAAGGTCATTCCAAGTGTCCTGGCATGTAGGCCGCTGCTTGACTGGATTGAGGTTCATCCTCGCAGGCATGACAAGGATGCGCCATTATGGTATTCAAAATATGGCCAGGATAAAGTTGTGACCTACAAGTACCTCAAGGATATAATCAAAAAATGTGCACACCAGGCAGGCATTACAAAAAAAGTATTTTGGTACTTGCTAAGACACCAAAAACTCACAGAGATAGGAGCCAAGTATTCCGACCAGATATTGAAGCAGTTTGCAGCATGGTCCACATCAAAGATGGCAGAAAGGTACGTTCACCTCTCAAGCTCTAACATCAAAAATATTCTCTTAAAAGAACACGATCTAATAAACAAAGACGAGGTCAAAAGTCAGAATATTTTAAAAACAAAGAAATGTCCACGATGTGCCCGGGTATTTGCCCCTCATGCCCTTAGATGCAAAAACTGTAACATCATACTGGATCAAATATTTGCAATAAACTTGCAAAGACAGAAAATATCAGATGATGCCCTGGCAACAAACGATATACAGGAACTAAAGAAGGATTATGCAGAACTAAAGGAACTAGTAACAAAGTTAATGGGAGAACTAGGCTAGGTTTTTACCCTGTCAGCCTTTCAAGGTTTTTAATCTTTCTCTCTACAGATTCCATTTTTTCTTGCAGTTTTATCAGGAGCTCTTTTTGGACGCTAATTTTGCTCACGTCATAAATGGTAATGTCATGGAATTAAAGAACCTGAAAGATTTGCTAGAGTCTATAAAAAGTACGTTTTAGGTGACATTTTCTAAAATTGATTTTAAATTTTGACTTTTGGTGACATGCAATAATTTGGCATGAGAGCAGATGTTGACGTTTTACAATTAGAACAAATAAGCAGACATATGCAGGATAAATTATAAAAACGCAGGAATCGTGTATAATGAAACTACTGATTTGATCAGAGCGTGATAATTTTGATTTTATGTTATTAGTTCGATTGAGTTGAATTTACACCAGGGCATACCCTTCTCTGTTTGATGTGACAGGTAATCCACTTGCCTGACGGATCTTTATGCCTTGCTCTGAGTCGTTCCACTTTGTTGCCTTTAATTACCAGTTCCTGTCTTTCTATAATTGCATTATCGTAGTTGCATCTTCTGCAAAACCCAAATTCTTTCTTATTCTTTTTTGATAGCTCATCTTCCTTGAACTTGGAGCAGTTCAATATTACACCCTCTGGTTCTTCTGCAACACATGGTACCGTTACGTATCCATATCTTGGATCCTTGTACTGATGGTAAGGAATCTTGGGATGAAACTTTATGTCATGGCTTCTGCACCAGTTCCCAGGCCCAAAGTCTACATTGCACTTTATACAGTGATCAGGTCTAGTCTTCTTGTATCCACTACGTTTCTTTCCAAGCTGGTTGCCTCTTCCAGAGATGTTTCTTGATTCTCTTTGCTTCCATCTCTTCTTTGTAGCTATAACTCTGGCATCAAAATACTGGGAAAAGGCAGGTCTCTCTTCTACTTTGTCGTTTATGAATTTTGAAACACAACTTGATATCAGGATATCATCAGGACGATTCCCTAAAATATCTGTCAGATTCAAAATTCTGTTTGTTAGTTTTGTTTCGTCCTCTTTGAGATGTTTTGTATCATAGTATAATGTAATGGAGTCATAAAATAATCTCAAGGCCTTTTTTACCGACGCTCTTTCTCTTTGTCTCTGTTTCTCTGTCTTTTCTTCTCGTACATACACCTGCGCCCTCTTGATAGACTTTATTTGATCAGGATCAAGCTTGCTGCTCTTGTTGGCAGCTTTAAAGTGTCTTATTCCTCCCGTACCAGGGCGTACAAACTCGTCTTCATCTACTGTACTATTAGTATCAGAATCTCCATGAAAATCAGTACGCGCTAAAAATTCCGCTTTTCGTTCCTTGTCTTGCACAAGGCCGCACTTTTTGCAGCGGACAATGTCCTCAGCTGCAATCCCTTCGGCATAGATATACTCTAGATCCTTATCCTTGCAGTACTCACAGCTCTGCAGTACCATATTGTCAAAAGATGAGATGTTTTTAAACACTTAGGAAGGGTCGTTTGATCATTTTAGCAGCCAAAAATCTCTTCATAGAACTCAATATTCCGATCTTTACTGATGAAATGAGATTTCTTGTATTCGTGATTGCTTTACGCACATGATCAATCTTGTCGCCATACCTTTTCTAACTGAAATTCTAGCGTATGGCAAGTATGCTTTTATGGGAAAAGTTTTGGCTTGGACAAGTAAACAAAGGTAAACGTTTTTTTGTTTATCTTTGTTTACTAGAGAATTCACTTCATGGCATAAAAGGCGGAAAATTCTTGGCTTCTACATATGATCATCTAGTATGAACAAACCTATCTCAGATACTTAGTGCTTACCTCTATTTCCATATTCACCGTTGATCTTATTCTGTATATAATGAGACGAACTAATTTCAGGATAATAAACTGAAATTCAGAAAGGATTTTTCTCTTTTTAATTTCTGACAAACTGTTTCTAGATCAAGAATATCATGTACTTTATCAGGAAAATGAAAAAGACAAAAAAGAAACTGGACAAGAGCTCATTTATCATATCTCTGCCAAAAAAGCTACAGAGAAAGATTGACTCTCAAAATAAAGAAATAGAAAATAGACTTGCGAATTTTTCAAGGTTTCGTTATTTCTATGATGTAACAGAAGGATCACGATGCTTTCTGTTGAGCCTATGGAATAACGAGCTACCACCAAACTCGGTACATGATAAAACAGTTACAACAACAATACAGAAAAGCGGCAGGTCCAGCAGGTATGTGCTGATACCAAGGAAGGTATGCAACAGGTATGGATGGGGTACGGATACAGAGATTGTGATCGGATTTGACTACCAGCTAGACGAGTTTGTGCATGATACCATATACAAAAATAATAACTTTGTAACAGACAAGAAGCAACCACAGGCCTGTGTCATAAAATTTCAAAGGTACAAGGACATGAAAGAGATCTACAAGACAAGACTTGCAAAGAAAAAAGAAGAGCTCGCAAAGCAAGAGAGTGATGCATACTGGAATACACGCAACAGAACTTTCAACTATGATATAGTAATGGACAGGATAAACTATGCAAGAAAGCACATACACAGGCTGGTCTGGAACCACCTGTTACAGATGAATCTTGTTGCTGTATCGTACAGCGATTTTGTAAAGCTTCGAGCAACGATGGAAAGAGAAAGAAAGAAAAAGAGACGCCAGTTCCTACAAAAAAGATCTGGCAGCAGAACAAAGTGGCGTTACAGAAAAGATCTTGTCAGATCTAAAAGCAGGGGATACAACTATGATTCACATTACGAGAACATGCTCGATGATCCGGATTCATATTTAGAGAATAAATTGGATGATCCGGATTTGTATCATGAGAACAAGCTAGACAATCCAGACGACTGATTTTTTAATTTTGTACGATACTATTGAAGTATGATGGCATGTGAAACCAATAACAACATAATAGCAATAGATGCAGGGACAGGCTTTGTCAAGTGTATCTCATTCCACCTGCGAAGATCATTTCCATCAATTTATGCATCAAGGAGACTGACCAAGTGGGAGGATCCAAAGGAAGGTATCGTAGAGGCAGTGGGATACGAGGCTGTAAAGATGTCCATCTATCCTGATACTGTACTTGTAAGGGCAGTACTTGAGGGCAAGATGGCAGAGGAGAAGGCCTTTGTAGCTATAATCCGGGAGGCAGTAAGAGAGCTTGGATGCGAGAGAGACATTGGCTCACTTTTGATTGTAATGGGACTTCCATATGGTGCAGCATTACAGAAACAGCAGCTTGAGAAGCTGGTTGAACGAAGCTTGAGGCCAAGAAAAGTTCTTGTTATTCCGCAATCGATTGGCACATTGCTTTCCGAGGGTGCAAGGACTGGTATGGTATTATCAATAGGACAGGGAACAACTGAGCTTGTGCTCTTTGAGAACCTTAAACCAGTTACTGGAATATCAATTCCACAAGCTTGCGATTATCTGTATGATGGAGATGACCTTGCCTACCTAGAATATGAAAAAAATATCATTGACAAAAAAAGGATAGATGCGTTAACTAGCATTCTTGCAAACAAACTGACATCTTTCAAAACTAGGCTGAACAAGCAATACGAGATCTATGTATCAGGTGGAGGATCACTCGTATCTGGATTATGCGAATCCTTGCAGGGAAAGGTATCAGAAAATCTTAGAATTGTAAAAGATCCTGTATACTCTAACGCAACAGGACTCTACAAGCTTGGTCAGATGTTATCTAGTACTGGAGTTCAACAAGTGACACATCATCCACAATAACCTCTTCCTTTTTGTTACCGTTTTCTTTTGTTATTGGATTTGTAGATTCAATTGTTGTAATGGTATAATTGTTGTTGTTTGTTATACCATCAAGAGACTTGATATCTTTTGATACAACAAATCTGCTCTCTTCAAGCTTGAAATAAAGTATTATGCCTTTTTCTATCTGTAAAGATTCATAGATCTTCTTGGGTATTGTAACCATAAGTGAGTGTTCAGGCTCGCGGCCCATCTTCATTACTTTTCTTGCATAGATTTTTGGTATCACGATACATCAATAGTGAAACCATGAAAAATTAAAAATGAGATCTGAAAACACCCAAAGGGATTAGTTGCCTTATCTAATTCTGAATAGCATTGATCCCACTAGTTCAACATTATGTTCAAGTATATTCTGATAAGAATATATGTCACTCAGCATATATTCTGTATAGAATATGATAGTAGGCAAACCGCCTGAGAAGATAGTCGACAGGAAAGACGAGGTGGGCAAGATAGTAGATACCATGATGAATCCGAGATCTAATGTGAACTATGCCTTGATAGGACACCGAAGGATTGGCAAGTCGACCATACTTGGAGAGGTAAGGCGCAAGTTGGAAGATAAACTGATTATGGCATACATAGATTTTGGAGAGTTTAGATACTCGCCAGTTGATCTTGCCGAGAGATTGACCGAGGAGCTTACGCAAGCCTATTACGATACCTTGCCTGCCACATCAAAGATCAAATCCAAGGTGACATCTGCACTAGCACAGCTAAGGGAGATAAAACGAGTCCGTGCAAGGCTTGTTGCAGGAATTGACGAACATGGAAGCCCAACAATTGGGATAGACCCGTACGTAAAAGAAAGAGAGGAGAATTATCTCAAGGCATTAACGGATACATTTGATTATGCAAACAAGATATCCAAGGCCTCAGGCAGACGGGTTGTCATAATGATAGACGAGTTCCAGCATATCATAGAGTACAAAAAGTTCGATGATCTCAAAAACATACTTGATGTCATCAGGGCAATACTTGAACGCAGAAAGAATGTCTCGTTTATAGTAAGCGGCTCAAGAATACATTACCTGAGAAACATTCTTGCAGAGGGTGGCAGCCCGCTCTTTGGCCATTTTGTCATACTTGAGATAAAGGAATTGGCAAGAAACTATGCAGAAGATCTATTTCTAAAATCGCAGCCTGCTGCAAGCAAACAGGATGCGCAATTGGCATTTGATCTTGTAGGGGGGCATCCATTTTATCTTGTAATGCTATCACATGCATACAAAAAAGATGTACCATTATCAGATACCTACAAAGAATTGCTTACAAGTACCACTGGTGCACTGTATATCTATGTAAATTACATCGTAACAGAAGACCTGGGTTCTGATTACAAGGGCACAGCATACTGGAAGATACTTGTCTGCCTTGGTACTGGCCAAAAGACTGTATCTGATATTGCAGAGGAGACCGCACTTAAGATGACAAGTCTTCCAAAATTCCTAACCAAATTGATAGAATATGATTTAGTTCAAAAGATTGGTGGCAAGTACGGCATAACAGACAAGATAGTAAGGGATTTTTTTAGCAGCTACCAGCCGTGAGGTCATTTTGCTGTTCTCATTGTACAACTATATTGATACAAAACTTTTGAAAAAACTATAGGGTTTTGGCATCAAAAACTATATGGTTTTCTTGTTGATGAATGTAGACTGCACCAAGTTTTGGAACCGACTACACAAAGAAACGTGCAAAAACAGTAAGGAAATTTGATATTCATGAATGAGCCACTTGTAAAAATTTCCTTGTTTTTGACCAAAAAGCATCTTTCCGCCATATTATACGTATTATTATTTTTTGTTTTGTTTTCTTTGTACAGTTTCAGCATCTAGACTTTCTGTCTAGATTTCTGTTCCTTGAAAACCCTATAGTTTTTAGATTACCCTTTTCTGTTGGTTTTTAACATTTGATTCCTGCATTTCTTTTTTATTTTTATAATTTTTTTAGATTGTCTAATGTTTGCTAACATCTGTTACACATTGATCTCTGTTACTCTTCATTCCATTTTCTATTATCATATCAATCCTAATTTTTAGAATTTGTAATACTTGTTCATTGTAATCTAATCATTTTTTAATCGTCAATATCTTGATAACCGAATCAATCCTGTTGGTCCACTAACTAGTGTAAAATGATTTTTGTGTATCCATTAGTCTCAATCCTGATTTAGAACCACATCAAAGATGACCTCATTGTCAAGAGTCTGTAGATTTGATTTGCTACAGAATTTATCCAATACAACTTGGTTGTATTCTGATAGAAATATCGACCACTTTATTCCATAGGTGTGCTCAAACGATAGCCTGAGCCCCTTTCTTCCTGTGATCGCATATCTAAAAGTAAACCATCCTGAATACTTGCTAAACCTCTCATAGAATTTCTCTATCACGGAACCAAAGTCGTCATGATTTCCAGAAAACAGGGATAAGATTCGATCAAAGTTTCTTTCTGCCTCGTTTCTTGCTATCTCTTTAATGTCCTGCTCCGAGAGACACTCTAGAATGCTAAAAAATTCTGGTAGTGGAGACTCTACCATATCAATTTTTGACAGGGGAATGTCAAACGTTGCCGCTCTTGTTATTATATCCTCCAAGAGCTTGTCTGGTGAAATACCACTTTCTTCTGCCTCCTCTTCTAACAACTTGGCAACATCTTCAGACAGTGTAAAGTATATTCTGGACCTTTCTTGATCGTAAGACAATAAATTTCATGTAGACGTCACACTAGATAAGATAATCGCATATTTTCTGCAATGACATTATACAACACAAAATCGTAGTGGAATGCAAAACAATAATATTTTTTCTTGTAGTTTGATCGTTTCATAAAAATATTTGTGCTCACTTGTGCTCACAATGAATCACTTGTCTCCACTTTAATCCTACCATCTTATTAATGATCTATGTAAAGTACCGTACATGTTTTACAATAACCGCGATATGCTGTGTGAATATACAGGTATGATCAATTAATCATATGGGTATCGACCATAAATTACAGGTGAAAATCAATGAAAACCTGTTCCTATGAGTCGTTAATGTTGTATGGTAAATATCATACGCCACTCTTAAATAGAAAGTGTCCCGTACGTGATCAAATGTTTGAGCCCACCTTGAACCGTATAGATGCTAACTATATTGTTATGACTGGAAGACAAAGCCTTGATGGAAGAATCTAAACACAGATCGGTGCGCAGGTCGTACAGCTTGCCAGGGGATATGACTGCATCATTTGATACGGAGGCTTTAAACCTGGATGTGTCGCCTAGCGCATTACTTGCCAGGCTCATGAGAAAGTGGCTAACATTTGATCTTCCCTTGCAAACAATTGGAACTGTCACAATAGCAGAACCATGTTTTCAATCAATTTTGAACAAAACGAGTCCTGATGTACTCCACGAGATAGCACTAGAGCAGTCAACTAAAAATTTTGGTACTATATTATCGCTTTTTGGTAGCAAGGCAGAGTTCAATGATGTCATCGAATCGTACTACAAAAAGTTTGGCAGGTACTCTGGATGGTACTCTTTTAAGCATACAGTTGACGTCAAACACAAGATGATCTTGCATCACAACAGAGGAATAAAATGGTCTAGATTTCTTGCTGATTACAATATAACAATTCTTGAGAAGATATCAGAAAAAGTAGATTATAACATTGACAACAACCTTGTCATGTTTAATGTAATGCCAAAGAAGCAAGCTATTGTAAGATACTATGTGAAATTTGGTTTCTACATTGATAATGAAACCAGAATAAGGTTGCAATACATTTTTAAATTTTATTTTTTCAGTGTTGATAGATGAAATATGTTGTCGTCGCGGTAGGTTTGGTTTGGTTTGTGTCATTAACGTTCTTTTTGAACTTCGTAGTTGCGGAAACGCAACAATCTAAGATCACAAATATGACATCAAATCCATTTGTCCATTATGCCATACCCACTCTAAATCCTAATTTGCTTTATACTCGTATTCTTTCACCAATAGAACAAGTGCAAGCGGGGATGCCAGCAAAAGACGTAAAATGTGCTACTGGTCTTATCCTAGTCATCAAGGTAGAGGATGGTTCTCCTGCATGTGTAAAACCCGATACTGCTCAAAAACTGGTCGGAAGAGGATGGGCAAAAGAACCTGTCCCGTATGTTACACTGGATGATCAATCTGAGTGTAAAGGAACTGAAGTACCCTCTAGTGAATTTAAGAAAAGGATTTTTCCAGTTCTCATGATGCCCACAAATTCTACTGCGACGGTTTGTGTTACATATAAATTTGAATCTGGATGGCAGTCATATCAAAATAAAGATCTCTATCCTCGCGGAATTCTAGATACTTGCTGCTTTATCAGCATGGGGTGGAATACAAACCATTCTGTATCCTCAAACAAGTTTGAGGTTTTGGCAAACCCCTCTTTGTTTAATATGACAAGCACCTACAACGGTTCGAAGATCAGTGTAATATACAAAATACATGCCAAATCTGACTCAAAAGGGTTCTACGATACTTCGGTTCCGTTTGACGGCTGTCTTTCTTATCCTTTAGCAGTAGGATATGACGCCTCAGAGGTTAGTGCTACAAAATTTCATGCAGATTTTTCAATTCCCTGTTTCAACACTATTGAAGACGTTTATTCCGTAAAGATAGTATCAGGAATGACTTATAAGGAAATACAATGGGGAGGAGACTATCCTTGAAAATTGCATATAATTTGTGGTGGTAACTGGTTAGCGTTATGAAGTCCTGCTACCTCCAGATCTGCTATTTTTGACCGATACGTTTTCTGATCACCTCAACGCCCACCTTCCAAAGTAGGTTGTTATCATTATTCTGAAAAGACAGGATGGGAAACAACTACTTGCATGTCAGATGAAATGGTGAAAAAGCTTCATTTAGCAAATGAAGGAGGTTCATATGGCACACATGGAATAGACGATACAAGTGACAGTAATCTTAACTTTGGTGAGGTTCAGATAGACTTGTCTACATTTAGTGGAGAATCGGATTCACGTAGTGGAAGTGGAGCTTTTAGCATACAAGACAATACAAATAATTTCACTGGTAGTAATTTCGATACTGACTGGGTGCAGTTTTTGGCACAAGATATTCCCAATACAGCTGCTGGAGTCTGTATAGAGCAATGGGATATTAGTGCCAATACAGTCATTGACGATAAATGTGCAACTATTCCACAACAAACGTTGAATCAAGGATACGCCCCATACGTGGATGGTTCTACAGGTTCAAGTGGTGGAATAGCTACGCTTACAGCCAATTTCTGCAGTACACAAACAAACAGTTCAGGACAAGATTGTTGGGCAATCACACGTGATGACTATGATGGTTTGGCAGGTAATTGGAATGAAGTCACTGGAACAATACTAGGAGAGGGAGACGGTTCCAATGCAGACTTTACTTCACATGCCACAGAGTATACTACTATCACAGCTTCAGAGCCAAGTGCATACACTCCATCAATAGGATGGGCAGACCAAACAGCCGAGACTAACAACCTAAACTATCAACCATCATACACTTCAACCTCATGTGACGGAAGTGGAGATTGCTATGCCTACATAGAGGAAACCAACTAACTTTTTATTTTTTTAATTTTAGATTAAAGGTATGAAAGGTATGTATGTAATCTTGATATTAATCGTTACAGTATCGATATTTGCAACATATCTCACAATATTCAATTTCCAAAATCATACTAATAGTATTACGAGTCACGCAACCCTGCCAATTTCAGATGTGGAGTGCAATGGAAAGAATATTGTCAAAAAACATGTAGACTCAGTTATCGTATTATTGATACAACCTAACTCAACCGCCATTGTATGTATAACTTATAAGTTTAGTCACGATTGGGCCGGGGGAATCGCAGATTTCGATATCCTCAATTCAGTTAATGTAACTAAAACACATGCAAGATCTGTTTCTACAAATACAACTAATTCACAGTTTACAGATTGGATGAAATCATTCAATCTTACAGCTATCCAGAATTCAATTAATGTTACTAACATACACGCAGGATCTACTTTTACTGTGATATACAAAATCCATGCTATGCCAAAATCAAAAGGAATCTACGATTACACGTTACCACATGGTATTTGCGAACAATACCCAATGGCTGTAGGTTATAATGCTTCACAGTTAAAAGTATCAGATTTTCCATTAGATGTACGTTTGGGAAGGTCTTGTCCTAATTTTATTGCGTATGTTACTTCAGTCAAGATAATTTCCGGTATGAATTATACCGAAGTGGTTACAAACAAGCAGTAGATTTTATGCCGAGTGTAAAAAGATAACAAAAAAGTCACACTTTGAAATTATTACCTTGTGTAAATATATTGAACCAGTGGTTCAAAAACTTGACTAATAATTCAGTACTCTCAGTGGACCCAAAAATAACTGTGATAACATATCATCCTGTGGACGAGCCAAAATCAGTTTATTCGTGCTTTAAAGGGGGGAACTAAACTAGTGAATAAAACCCCTCGAGGACATTAAAAATTACACAGATAAAAAAATTCCAAAACTTAACAATATGGTCCAGTATCATAACTAACATGAAGATGAAACCATGAAAAATGAGAAAAATTCTTGCGTAAAAATCTATTTCACTTGAACTTTAATTTTAAGGACTCATTATCTCGTAATGTGATTTAAGTTTTGAGGGGATAAGTGATCACTTTTGATCACTCTGATCATTTTTGATCAATTATCACGCCAAGACTTATCTATTATTTCTTGTACCGGATGTGCAATAACTATGAAAATACAAAACAACAAAATAAAAACCACGACAATTGTTGCATTCATGGTAATTGGATTAATAATGTTGTCTCCAACTACTGTGATACCTAATGTAGGCGCTACGGATAATGTTCAAACAAAGTATACTGATATTCCATCAGTACCTGCCACAATTGCAGATCAACTAGAAAACATAACACACAAAGCTCGTGAACAAATTCATAATCATCCCGGTTGGGAAGCAGTAGTAAGCTGGGAAGGTAGCAACGTAAAGATCTCGTATGTTGGGCCTATGGGTAAAAGTCCTTTCTATAAACCACAGTTGCATCATTCTTCAATCAATAGCGTCAAGAGTGGCATGAGGCCATTTGATGCATCAGGGGGAACTACCATCTATGAAGCATACGCTCAGCCCAATTCCTATACTTACAGTAGTACAACGTATTATACTGCTGTACACATGGAACAAAAACATGCTGCTAAGGCTTTGTCAGCAGGAACTGTTGACCTTCTACAAACACTAAACTCCTTGAATGTAGACCAATCACATTGGATGCAAGGCAGCATAATGTATGATGATGCACTCATCTTAGGAAGCACAGCTGGTTGGTATGCGAACTTTGATTCTTGGAGTACTAGCGGTAGTGAAGATACCAGTTTGAGTTTTCCACAAGCGCTTTCAATAACTGCCAGTTCTGGTGATACCATATTTGAAGACAATTACGCAAATAATGATGGAACCTATTCACTTGATGTGTATGATTATAACCAAAATTCAGGTCAAAGCATGAATGTGAATTATGGTGATAGTGGTGCCAATTTGAATCTGGATATACCATCAGGTAGCAGCTTCGCAGCATATGGTGGTTCTGATATGGAAGAAATAGAAAATAGTTCTGGTCAATCAGATCAGTCATGGGGTGGTGCTGTAACCTATTATCTTAAGTTCTGGGCTACAAGTAGTCAAGGAAGTCCAGTTGCCTCTTGCAATAGTTGGACTGTCCCAAATGATTATCCGGCAACAGTATCTGATAATACAAGTACTTGCTATGATACAATGTCATATTGACTAAAACCCTTTCATTTTTTTTATTTAATCTAAGTACCATATCCATTATTGTTTGTGGTAATCAGAGTATGGAAAGAGATGAGGTTAGAATGTACTCTAATTATTTAATGAAATATGGTGGATTATTCTCTATATGCGTAAGAGAAATTTTACATTAACTTTTTAAACTTTCATACTCAAAAATTAATATGCAAAATTTTCTTCTTACGATTATAATCCTGTTGATATTGATTTTTCCAATATTGCAAAATGTATCAGCCATTGGCATATGTACGGGATTACAAAGTCGTTATGGCAGACTTGATGGTATAGTATTGTCTAATCAGTCCTTACAAACTGGTAGCACTCTTACCGTATCTGGCAAGATAGTAAGTTCCGTAACAAATGATATGACAGGTTTGTTTAGGATGTGGTCTAATTCAACCACTATTGGTGTCTGGGAAGTAGTTTCAAAAGAACCACATGGGTATAAAATTAATATTTCTCCAAATGAGGTAACTCCATTTTCAATTACAATCAAAGCTCTCAAATCAGGTTCTTACCGAATTTCTCCACAAATTTATTTCGGGAATCTGGGCGTTATTTCTCTGTCAGATGGGTGTCATAGAGAACCAACAGTCATTGTTACAGGTAATTCAATCCAGTTGCCAAATTTATCGCCTCTGAAGCAGTTTGAATCTGGCGTTGCAGCAAGTAACGTTGTGTGTAACCAAGACTTCAAATTGATTTTCAAAGAAAAAGATGATTTACCAACATGTGCAAAACCTGATACCGCCAATATTTTGATAGAACGTGGTTGGGCAAGACCAATGTAATAGTCAAGAACAAAAAATGATTGATCTATAATTTTGCATCTTTAAATAAAAAATTAGTGTGGTGTCCACTACAACTGTTTTCATGGAACTCCACCGGGCCGTTCATCACCAAACGTCACCTAAAATTTATTATCCTGTACTGTATTTGAAAAGTTAGACAGTGATAATAATGCCATTTAAGAATCCAGACGTAAACAAAACAAAGCCGGTATTTTCATTCACAGGCTTAATTAACAAACCAAGCGAACATTATATAGTTTAATCAACAAATTGATCCCATGGATGCAAAGTGTCCAGAATGTGACAAGGTTGCAATACTTGATGACGAGATAACAAATGTCAAGTGTCCCCACTGTGGGTTTGAGGCAAAATATGATGACTATCTTAATCTAATGAGGCAAAAGGTGGGAGACATGGCAGAAAACTTTCAATTTGATAGGCCGGGCTTTTAGCTACCAAAACGATCCCTTGTCTGAACAATCCAAATGTGCACCGCAATTTGTGCATATCATGTGGCATGCCTGCATTGCAACCATTATCTTGTCGCAGCGTGGACACTTGATTGATTCGCTCAATGGTATAGCAACGCTTTTGCATTTTTAAAAGATTTAGGAACAAAGATTAATTAATAGTTCAAAGATTTTTTTTACTACTTGGCTACATTCAAGCTAAACATATCTGACAAGAAGGGAAAGACCATTACCAAAGAGGTAAAAGAAAAAGAGGCCGGACCATTTTTGGGCTTGACTGTTGGCGCTGAACTTGATGCTGCATTGGTAGGAGAAGCAGGAAAATTGAAGATAACTGGTGGCAGTGACAAGTCAGGAGTTCCATTGCGAGAAGACATTCACGGCGGTGCACGAAAATATATTTTGTTATCAAAAGGTGTCGGACTACGCGATGCTGAAAAGGGACAACGAATTCGCAAACTTGTAAGAGGTAATACAATTACAGAAGAAGTCTATCAGCTAAATTGTTTTTATGACGGAGAACTCAAGGTAGAAGAAAAACCAGCTGAAGGACAAGAAAAAGAATCTGCCGAGAAAAAGGCATAGGTTAACATAATAGCTTTTCATAGTTTTGTACGTGCACTGGAAAGAGACTCTTCCTGATTGGTATGTAAAAAAATATGGATACCAGCCATGTGTTAACATTGGAACTGCAGGTCATGTTGATCACGGAAAAACTACTCTCATCCAAGCTTTGACTGGTGTGTGGACTAGTGCACACAGCGAGGAACTAAAGCGAGGAATTACAATAAAAGTTGGATATGCAGATGCTGCATTTTACAAATGTAAAAGCTGTGAGGTGCCACTGGGATATTCAGTAACACCCAAGTGTAACAATTGTGGAAAGGAAAGTGAATTATCCCGTGTTGTCAGTTTTGTAGATAGCCCAGGCCATGAAAGTCTGATGGCAAACATGCTGTCAGGGTCTGCCTTGATAGACGGTGCGATGCTCCTTGTTGCTGCCAATGAAAAAGTACCGCAGCCGCAGACAAAGGAACACTTGCTTGCCTTGCAGACGCTTGGGATAAAGCAAGTAGTTATCGTTCAAAACAAGGTTGATTTGATATCATACGAGCAAGCCATGGAAAATTATGCTGATATAGTAAAATTTGTCAAGGGGACAAGTGCTGCAAAGGCTCCGATCATTCCAATATCTGCCCAGTCAAAATTAAATATCGATGCACTAATTGGTGCCATTGAAAACGCGATACCAACTCCTGAGCGTGATGACAAAAAGGATACAGTCATGCATGTACTAAGATCATTTGACATCAACAAACCTGGAACTAAAATCAAGGACATCAAGGGGGGAGTTATTGGAGGAAGTATCATACAAGGAATTTTCAAGGCAGGAGATGAAATTGAGATCAAGCCAGGCCTGCCAAATGAAAAGACTGGAAAATACGAATCAATCTTTACAGAGATTGCATCTCTTGGGACAGGTGCAGGCATAGTAAAAGAAGTAAAGGCTGGTGGATTGATTGCACTTGCAACCAAACTTGATCCTGCCATGACCCGAAGTGATTCATTGATAGGTTCGGTGATAGGCAAGCCTGGTACCCTACCCGAGAATTCCTACAATGCAAAAATTGAGGTGAATCTGTTTGATACTGCAGTAGGCTCTGGTGAAGAGATCAAAGTTTCTGCAATACAGACCGGAGAATCCCTGAGACTGAGTCTTGGAACTGCCCCACTGTTATCCAAAGTAACAAGTGTGAGGGGTAAAACAGTAGAATTGCAGTTCAAAAGGCCTGTGTGCATTTTTGAGAACAGCAAGGTGGCAATAAGTCGAAGAATTTCTGAGCGATGGCGACTGATTGGTGCTGGTGT
>JAJSDS010000209.1 GCA_028580875.1 Nitrosotalea sp. | reverse complement strand
GTGCGAGTTATTTTTCAAATGTCTTTTCTGTTGTATGGTGTAATGATTGCAGGCCTTTTCATTTTTTCATCAAGTGCATATGCAGAACAATCAGACAGTACGGCATCAATTTCAATTACAAATAATTTCATAGAGATAAATTCTACAACAGAGGGGACAGTACAATCTCTGCACATTCCTAGAGAATCGCTTCTATTTGATATCATAGGACACACGGATCAAAGCGGAAACCTAGAATCGCTTTCAATGCAACGCAAGCCTGATTTGTATAATGTGTACAAGGATCTTGAGGTTGCCAAGAATACACATGATGCGGTGTTTATCTATCCAAGTTTCACGCAGGCAGCATACGAAAAGGGAGGGTTCTATGATTTTTACCGCAAAGACTGTGATTCTAGCTGCCTTACCGTGCCAATACCTACCAGGGTAAACGGATTCCAGTCTTCCTCAATCTTTGGTGCATGGGCTTTGAAACTACTCAATTATTCGCATGTAAAAGACGAAGACATTGACAAGAATCCTAGCATATTAAAACAGTACAAGCGAGTAATTGTACTGCACAATGAGTATGTCACAAAAAAAGAGTTTGACGCAATAACTAGCCACCCTGATGTGATATTTTTGTATCCAAATGCACTTTATGCTGAGGTAAAAACAAACTATACTGACAATACAATAACACTTGTCCATGGACACGGTTACCCGAATTCTACAATAAAAAATGGATTTGACTGGAAGTATGACAATTCAAAATATGAATATGACGTGGATTGTAACAATTGGCATTTTTACAAGTCAGGAAATTATTCCATGCTAAACTGCTATCCAGAGTTTGCCATACTTCACACTAGACAGATGATGCGCATGTTACAGGACAAAAATCCTACATATTTATCAGATGATCTAAATGCCTGGTCAAAATCTCCTGATAATCAAGATACGATTGTAAAGTTGCTAAGTGACTATGGTATCAAGGGAACACATGTACCACACTGGGTTCGCATCTGTTCAACCCTGTACATCTCTGGCGAAATTTCACAGGATGATTTTTCCAACATGCTAGAACACCTACGCCAGAAAAATTTGCTTGCCTGATTCCAATTCTATAATCTAATTTTCAAATCTATATTTTGTATAAATACAAATACCTGATGCAGACCTGAACATGTGGGGAATTGCAGCCGATGAGTATGAAGTTTGTCACTTTATGTGCAATAGGTTTGTGTCTTACAGTCTTGTCTTTCTTGCATCCCTCATATGGACAGTCTACATATGATGTACCGGGCAATCCCGCAGACTATCTTGTTGTAGTATCAAACACCGAGGGCAATGAACAGACCCTACACTTGCCAGTCAGCCAATTTCTCTTCAATGTCACTCCACACAATGATGAAAATGGAAAGCTTGTCTCGCTTTCCTTAGGATTAAAGCCTGAACTGAATAGCTTGTATCAAGATATTGGATTTTTTAATAAACCTCGTGATATTGTCTTTATCTATCCAAGTTTTACGCAGGCAGCATATGGCAAAAATGGATTTTATGATTTCTATAACAACAAATGCGACACAAAATGTCTTACAGTCCCAATACCTGCAGACGTACATGGATATCAGGCATCAAGCATTGCTGGTGCATGGGTATTAAAGCTGCTAAACTATCCATATTTAACGGATCAAGATGTTGACCAAAATCCTGGAATTCTCAAGCAATATGATAGAGTAATCGTACTGCACAATGAGTATGTCACAAAAAAAGAGTTTGATGCAATAACAAGCCACCCCGATGTGATATTTTTGTATCCTAATGCACTCTATGCTGAGGTAAAAACAAACTATACTGACAATACAATAACACTTGTCCATGGACATGGTTACCCAGATTCTACAATAAAAAACGGGTTTGACTGGAAGTATGACAATTCAAAATACGAGTATGACGTAGATTGTAAAAACTGGTATTTTTACAAGGCCGAGAACTATTCCATGCTGAATTGTTATCCAGAGTATAAAATTCTCTCAAGTGAGCAGATGCTACGTACACTACAAAATGCCAGTCCTGCCGACCTTCTTGTAGATATGAGCAACTGGCTGAGGTATCCAAATGATCCGTCTGCCATACAGGAATTGCTGGTTGATTATGGTGCCAATGGGACACATGTGCCTTTCTGGGTTACTAATTCTGCAATGAAAGTCGAAAACAATGAAATCACTCAAACAGAATTTTCACACCTGCTGAAATATTTGTCTGACCAACACTTGCTAGGATAATTTCAGACCCATATTTTTCTAGATCAAAGTCTTGATGGAAAATTTTCATAATATTCAAATTCTATAAACCGGCCAAAATCGGCTCGATCACTGGCAATCTACAAAACGCTTAAATAGAAAATTAAATCCACGTCAAATCAGCAAATGAAACGAATCATTGCTGTTTC
>JAJSDS010000208.1 GCA_028580875.1 Nitrosotalea sp. | reverse complement strand
CTTGAAGAAAAAAAACAAATTTCAAAGATAAAGGTATATCCTGCAAAACACTATCTTGTTGCAGCAGATGTAAGAAAGACTGCAGTCCAGTCAATCAGAGATGAACTAAAACAAAGATTAACAGAGTTGCCAGAGCTTGAAAAACAGAGATTGGAAATGCGAACCAAGTACGACCTTGAGATGATTGAAGAACTCGGATACTGTTCAGGAATTGAAAACTATTCAAGACATTTTGATGGAAGAAAGCCAGGCGAACCGCCATTTTGTTTGCTGGATTTTTTCGGAGAGGATTTTCTTCTTGTAATTGATGAATCACATGTAACATTGCCTCAGCTTCACGGCATGTATAATGGTGACCACACTAGAAAAAAATCTCTTATCGATTACGGATTCAGGCTCACAAGTGCATTTGACAATAGACCATTAAAATTTGAAGAGTTTGAAAGATACATCAAAAATGCAATTTTTGTTTCTGCAACGCCGGGAGATTATGAAAAAAAGAAGAGCTTCCAAATTGTTGAACAGTTGACAAGACCAACGGGTCTTGTGGATCCAACAGTGGAAGTAAGAAAAACTGCAAACCAAATGGATGATTTGATCATAGAGATTAAAAAACGAGTAGAAAAAAACCAACGTGTCCTAGTTACAACACTTACAAAAAGAATGGCAGAAGATTTGGCAGAATACTTGTCAAAGCATCAGGTAAAGGTGCGCTATCTGCATTCAGAGATTGAAAACCTACAGCGCACTGAGATAATCAGGCAGCTAAGGCTAGGCGAGTTTGACGTACTAGTTGGAATCAACCTTCTAAGAGAGGGTCTTGACATACCAGAGGTGGCACTAGTAGCCATACTTGATGCAGACAAGGAAGGATTTTTGAGAAACATTACAAGTTTGATTCAGACATTTGGAAGGGCTGCTAGAAATGTAGACGGCTCTGTCATAATGTATGCAGACAAGATGACCCAGTCAATGTCACTTGCCATATCTGAAACAAACAGAAGAAGGAAAAAACAGATAGAATACAATCAAAAGATGGGAATCACCCCAGCTAGTATAGTGAAAGCAATTCCTCAACAGACCATAGTACTAGATGAGACAAAGCACATGTCAAAGCACGACATACAGACTTTGGCAATTGAGATAGAGACAACCATGAAGCGTTATGCAGAGGATCTTGATTTTGAGCATGCAATTGAATATCGCGATAAACTGACAAGGATACAAAAACAATTACGAAATGAATGACAAGTTAATTATCCGAGGTGCAAGGGAGCACAACCTAAAAAACATCAACGTAGACATTCCAAAGAATAAACTTGTAGTCATCACAGGATTATCAGGATCTGGAAAATCAACACTTGCCTTTGATACAATCTATGCAGAGGGCCAGAGAAGATATGTCGAGTCACTCTCGGCTTATGCAAGACAGTTCCTTGAGATGATGAACAAGCCAGATGTTGATTCAATCGAGGGACTCTCACCTGCAATATCAATCCAGCAAAAAACAACTAGCAAAAACCCAAGGTCTACAGTTGGAACCATCACAGAAGTCTACGATTATCTTAGATTACTTTATGCAAGAATTGGAACACCTCACTGTCCCAAGTGTGCAAGAAAAATATCAAACCAGTCAGTCGAGTCAATCTGTGAATCAATACTAAAAGAATCTGAAGGAAAAAAGATTTTGATTTGTGCATCACTTGTCAGAAGAAAAAAAGGAACATATGAAAAACTCTTTGAGCAGGTAAAAAAACAAGGATATTCAAGAATTCGAGTAGACGGAGAAATTATAGAGCTTGACGGCGAGTTTCCAGTTTTAGACAAACAAAAGTGGCACAACATCGAGATTGTAGTAGATAGAGTCAAGGCATCATGGGAAGAAAAAAGCAGACTATACGAATCAATCCAGACTGCACTCAAGGCAGGCAAGGGAGACGTGATGGTTGTAGATACCGAAGAGAAGATTTTCTCCCAAAACAATGCTTGTCCATTTTGTGGAATCTCAATTGGCGAGCTAGAACCAAGGGGTTTCTCGTTCAACTCTCCATTTGGCGCATGCAAGACATGCCATGGCTTGGGAGTAAAGATGGAGTTTGAGCCAGACTTGCTCATCCCAGACAAGACAAAATCAATCCTAGATGGAGCCATAGTTCCATGGTCAGGCAGGTTTTCATCATTTAGGCGCCAAACCCTAAGAGATGTCGGGAAAAAATATGGCTTTGACCTAATGACCCCTATAAACAAGATGAGTGCAAAACAACTCCAAGTGATATTATACGGGAGCGAAGAGGCAGTCAAGTTTTCCTATGAATCCCAGTCAACTGATTCAAGATGGGAATATACCAATAATTTTCATGGTGTGATACCTAGCTTGCAGAAAAATTTTGCCGAGACGGATTCAGAATCAAAAAGAGAAGAGCTGAGCAAATTCA
>JAJSDS010000207.1 GCA_028580875.1 Nitrosotalea sp. | reverse complement strand
CGAACTTGATTCATTGGCTCCAAGTCGAGGCTCAGGAATCTCTGACTCTAATGTCACAGAAAGAGTGGTATCTCAACTACTAACTGAGATAGATGGGCTTGAAGAATTACATGATGTGCTAATAATTGGTGCTACTAACAGAGTAGATCTCATTGATAGTGCATTACTACGACCAGGAAGATTTGATAGAATTATTGAGGTGCCACTTCCAGACACAAAAGGACGTGAAAACATATTCAAAATACACACAAAAAAGAAACCACTTGCAGAGGGTATCAATTTTGAAAAACTGATACAATTGACTAATGGATTTAGTGGCGCTGAAATAGAAGGGGTTTGCAATAGAGCAGCCATGAGTTCCATAAGACAATATGTAGACAAGAAAGAGAAGAATGTAAAATCAATCAAGATAACACAGGAAGACTTTGAAAATGCAATACAGAAGATGAGACCACTGGCTCCAAAATCAAAATTGGTGACACCAGCAATTATATGATAAATTGACTGATGTTAATTGACGGCAAAGGAAGCAATTCTCTACCAAAAATTACCTAATGACAAGGTCAAATGTACAGCATGTGCTAGATACTGCGAAATTGGAAAAGATCAGATTGGTCTATGTGGAATCAGGGCAAATAACAACGGCAAACTTGATCTTCTTGCATACGGCAAAGTAATTACTGGTCATGTAGATCCTATTGAAAAAAAACCAGTGACTCACTACAAACCAGGTACTAGCATATTTTCAATTGCCACAACAGGTTGCAATTGGCTTTGCAAATATTGTCAAAATTATGACATTAGTCAACGGCGAAAAATAGAGGGAACTGACATGACACCTCAAGAAGTAGTTGCCTTGGCAAAACAATCAGGTTCTGATGGAATTGCATATACTTACAATCAGCCATCTATATTCATCGAATTTGCACGTGACTGTGGCGTAGAGGCAAGAAAAAATGGATTATTCAATATCTTTGTCTCAAATGGGTATGATACTCCAGAAACAGTCAACATGATGAATGATTTTCTTGATTGCATCACAGTAGATTTCAAGGGAAATGCAGAACCACAATTTTCACGAAAATATATCGGAATTCCAGATCCTCAACCAATATTTGATACTCTCAAAGAAATTCACAGTAAAACCAAGATCCACGTAGAGATAACTGACTTGGTAGTGCCACGAGTTGGCGATAATTTGGAATATGCCAAAAAATTATGTCAATTCATCTATGACGAGTTTGGGCCTGACATGCCAATACATTTTCTTAGATTTCATCCAGATTACAAGATGATGGAATTTGAATCAACACCGATAGCTACACTTGAAAAACACTATGAAATTGCAAAGAAAGTTGGACTCAATTATGCTTATTTGGGAAATGTTCCTGGACATCCTCTTGAAAATACATACTGTCCACAATGTAAGAAAATTGTTGTCAAAAGATATGGTTTTGATATTCAAGGATGGCATCTTGACGATAATAACAACTGTAATTTTTGTAGTAATAAAATAGCAATAGATGGTAAACTTTCTAAAAACTACAAACAAAACAGATTTCAATTTATACTCTAAAGAGACATTTTAAGATCCACAAAACTATTTTTGAATTCTAATCAAAGGTTAAATATCGTCGTAACTCGAATTAGAATATGCCAACTACTTACATCCTGATTAACTCTGATTTAGGTTCTGATGTTGAAATAATTCAAAAGATAAAACAGATACTTGATGGTGAAAGTGGTATCAAGTATGAGGTTCAGGGCGTGTACGGCGTTTATGATATAATCATAAAGATAACTGCTGATTCCATGGATCTTCTAAGGAGTATAATTACAAATAAAATTAGAAAGATAGACAAGGTTTACTCTACCTTAACTATGATGGTAATTGAAGAGCAAGAAAAATTCTAGCCTCTTTTTATTGCATCAACTACAGCGTGGATTTCTGATTCTGTGTTGAAAAAATGCGGAGAAGCCCTTACGATCTTTTTCGAAAAGATATCTCTTACTGCAAGTATTATGTTCTCTTTTTCAAGTCTAGTGACCAAAGTTTTTGAATCCTGGCCTTGAATTGAAAAAGAAACTATACTTGTACGCCGTTCTTCCTCTTCTGGTCCATACAAAACTGCACCATTAATTTTTGAAATTTCTTGGCGCAACAAATTTGCAAGCTTGAGATTCTTCTTTCTTATGGATGAAATTCCTATCTTCTTTAGATAAACTATTGATGCTTCAAGACCTGCAACACCTGACCAGTTACGAAAACCCGCCTGGAACCTAGCAGGCATTTCTTTGTGCACTATTTTATCTTCATGAAATATCGCAGATTCTCCACCTACTTGAATTGGTTCTATTAGATCACTTGAATCCTTTCTACAAAAGAAAATACCCATACCCATTGGGCCGCATAACCATTTCGAACCGTTAAAGGACA
>JAJSDS010000206.1 GCA_028580875.1 Nitrosotalea sp. | reverse complement strand
GATATGATGGTTGACAAGTTCATAAACACGCCAGCAATATTTATGCAAGAAACAATTGGCACGTTTGTTCCAGGAGGGGCAAAGAACCCACCGCTTTTCAAGGGAAAAGAGGGAAGCATGATAATCATTGGTCCTGACATGCCAGCAGGTGCCAAGGTCACAGGTGCAGAGAGGGCACGAGCCGAAGTATTCAGAGGAGCATTGCGACCATTTGCAACAACTGTCAACCAGGAGCTAAGTGATGTTCTAAAATCAAAACTTAGGATGTACTTGGTTTTGCCAGGAAGCGTGGACGGTACAGAGTCAAATAACGACAACATCATGAAGGCAGTAAACTATCTTACTTCTGGAAAAGCTGTCAACAATGCAGAAATAATCTATTATCCAGACGAAACCAGATCTTGATGAAAACGTTTGCAGATCTAAATGTCGGTGACGAGTTTTATTCCGAGTGCAATATATCATCTCCAGAACTTGATGCATACCTGAAATTTTCAGGTATCAAGAACATAATCTATGACGATACAAAATCAGACAAGGAAAAAAGAATGGTTTCAGGCCGGGCCATTTTATCCAAGATGGAAGGGGAGTTTACAAGACTAGAGCAAATGTACGGAAACCTCTTGATTTTTTATGGAATCGATGGCGACCCAGAATGGAAGAACAGGCAGACAAGATTTCTGAAACCACTCTACACTGGGGAAAAATTAAAGATAAAATTTCGAATCTCAGACAAGCGAGAGGTAAATGAAGAGTTTGGCTTGATTGCAGTAGATTTTGAAGGGACCAATCAAGAAGGCAAGACTGTCGTGGTATCAAAGAAAAACCTGTATCAGATGAAGTTGGATTTTAAACAATAATACCTGATGAACTAGTTTAGACATCTGTTTTAGAAAAATACCCCTCGAGGAATTGGTTCACTTAGTTTAGTTCCCTCCTTTAAAACACGACAAACAAAATACCAGGGTGGTGAGTTGGATCAAATTTGTGTAATACCAGAACCAAAAAGACCTCCAAAAAATAAGATTCCAGATAGCCTTGTTTTGCATGGTAGTAATTCTGGCAGAACTTGACACATGTGGTTTGTATCTTATTGATTATAATTCTGCGAACGAAGTTTGTTTTTGAACTTTGAATTTCTTGGTTTTGTTCTAAGCATATATCCACAACATGGACAATTTCTTCCCTCCCAGAAAAGAAAAAGGTCACAAATTTGACACCGCTTTTGTCCTGATCCATATCTTGTATGACGTAGAATCTTGTTGACTGTTTTGTAACGTATGCAGATGCCCCTACATGAAATTAATACCATGATGCTATTGCCCTTAGACTCTCATGTTACTAATTCAACTTCCCAGTTCTCGTTTACCCAAAGCCCAACCACTTTGACTGGAAGATTCCAAGACTTGATAATCTCTGATGCTTTTCTAATGTGATTTAGATGTTCGTCTTTTGTGACCGGATTACCTGCGCAACCATGATGTCCTGCAATTGCCACTATATCAGATCCATGTGCATTTATCGATACCATGACATTAGATTTTAATTGTTCTATTTTGTCCATATTTGTCTCAGAAAAGATCCTATTAACCCCAGGTGCTGTTATGGCATCTACATGTGATACAGAATATCTCTCCTTTAACCAATTTAAAACAGGTAATTGTACTCTACCGTCTATACAATTAATTGCAGTACCAAACTGACCATTCTTCATCACTGTATCCGCGGATTTCATAATCGCAATAATTTTTTGTTAACGATTAAACTAGTAGCAAGACAAAGTAGTACATCGTAAACCTCCTATACAAATAACAGTTTAGAATGCATGGGATTGTGAGAGCAGTAGTATACGAATCATATGCACCAAATGATGACTATAAATCAATACTGAAAGTAAAAGAGATTGACGAACCAAAGGCAAAACCAAATGAAGTTATAATAAAAGTCAAAGTGGCCGCATGTAACTATAATGACATATGGGGAATGAGGGGAAAACCAGTTCCTGTCCCTCTGCCGCATATTTCAGGCTCTGATATTGCAGGCGATGTAGTGGAAGTTGGCAATGAAGTACAAAACTTGAGGATTGGAGACAGAGTAGTGTCTCATTCTAACTTGTCGTGTAGAGTATGCCAAGCTTGTACCGATGGAAGAGAATTTGACTGCACAAACAGAATGGTCTGGGGATTTCAGACAGGTCCATTGTGGGGAGGTTTTTGTGAAATGACACATCTTCCTGAAGTCAATGTTGCAAAGATTCCTGAAGGAGTAAGCTATGATGAAGCTGCAGCAGCATCCATGACATTACTTACATCATGGCATATGCTAGTTGGCAGGGCAAAGATTCGTCCTGGTCAGGTAGTTCTTATCATGGGTGGAGGTTCTGGCGTAGGAACTTTTGGGATTCAAATTGCAAAACTATACAATTGTGTTGTAATTTCAACAGGAAGTCCAGATAAATT
>JAJSDS010000205.1 GCA_028580875.1 Nitrosotalea sp. | reverse complement strand
CATGCTCCTGTTGTCTTTTCCTTTGTAAAACGATGTGTTGCTGCAAGTATTGGATATGTAGATGCAGCTCTTGCAGCCAAAACTGCGATAATTGCAAGTGCAATTAGTGGAAGATTTTGTCCTATTCTTGCCATGTCCATGTTTAACCCTAGATACAAAAATGCTACAGAGTTTGCAAAGAATGCAATCATCTCCCAAAAGTTTGACGCGTATGCTCTTACCTTTTCTCCCATGATGTTGGGCTTTCTCATTATTACACCAAACCATAATCCTGCCGCTGCTGCCGCAACAAGTCCTGAAAAACCAAGTGCGTTTGAAATTACAACAGAACCAAATAATGTTGCAACCGACAGTGCAGTCTCAGAAAATGGCTCTTCTATTAGTTTATGTAGAAACTGTGAACCTACTCCAAGGCCAACTCCTATTGCAATGCCTCCAAAAAACACCCATGCAAAATGTCCAATTGTTTCTAAAATGTTGACATTGATTCCTGATATGTTTTCTGTAGAAAGAGACGATCCTTGTGATGCTGCTATTGCCATGATTGAAGAAAATATGATTACACCTGTGGCGTCATTGAAACTTGCTTCTGATTCCATCAATGTAGCAAGTGTTTTTGGAATCTTTACTCTTTTGAAGACCTCTATTACAATTGCTGCATCAGTTGGAGCAATCAGTGCAGCAAATGCAAATGCCACTAGTGTTGGAAGCCCTGCTAGATATGATAGTAATAGTCCTCCAACTATTGTGGCAAGTGCAACTCCAACTGTGGCCAATGCAAGGGCTGATATCCTAATTGTTTTGAACTGCTCACGATCAATTTTCATCATTGCCTCAAAAATTAGAGGTGGAATGACAAAATAGAGGATAAGTTTTGGATCAACCTTGAATCCTGCAATGTTTTGGATTCCGTGTCCTGTATAGTCCATTACTGATATTGAAATTCCAATTGCAACTAGGATCATTGTATATGGAATCTTTACTCTTGTTGCAATTAGTGAAGCAAGAAATATTGTCAAAAGAAAGACTGGGATTACATATTCGTTTGACAAAAAGTGACCTAAACTTAATTCTGACATCTTTAGACTATTGCTGTCAAATTATAAAAATGGTTCCTAAATTTGGTATGGTTTTGATTATTTTCTTCTGTTTAACTCTTGTCTGTCTTTTCTTAGAATTCTAAATCCCATAAAAATTCCAAGCGAAATGTTTACCATTCCAAGTGCAGTCAGAATGAAATTTGGCTTGGTAAATACAATTAATCCCATAAATAAGCCCCAGACTCCTGCGATAAAGAACATGATTGTGATGATTCCTTGTCTACGCCGAGATGGATTATTCATTAGCGAGTTTGATTTTCTGACACTATTAAACATTCAGAGAATTGTTTGGTGTTTTTTAAGAAATGGTTTAGTTGAATTCTTTTCTTGTACTCTGGGAAAATCTTGCATGAATTCTTATTCTTTCTAATGTTTGTGCAAGCTTCATCTCAGTTCCTGGAACATGATGTCTTGTAAAGAATTTTTTTATTTCTTTTTCTTTCTCAAAATCAGTCTCAATTGAGACACTACCAATTATTCTATTTAGAAGTGGGTTTCCTGCTCCGAATCTTGAGACAATTCCTTTCCAGTTTTGCTTTATCCATGGCCAGACAAGTTCTTTTCCTTGCGGATTTGTCACCATCCTTGCAATTGGTTGGAATAGATTTTGGGTTCTAACTTCTTTTGAGAGTGTAAACAAGAGTGTCTTTGACAATAATTTCTTGTCCTGAAAGTTTGCAAGTGAACTGAGTAGTCTGACCATTTCTTCTTGTGTTGGTGCCTTGCGATACAGGGCAAGCATTTTTTGATATGTGGTAGAATCTCCAGTCCATGCTATTATGGAATATATTGGACCTCTGAGGTCTGGGTTTAACTGACTAGTCTTTAAGAAATTGGAAAACCTTGATTTTGCTTCTGCAACAACTTCCTCATCCTCTAGTCTTCCAAGTGAATTTATTACTTGTCCACGAAGAAGAGCGGTTGTTGATTTTTCACCTTTGACTTGATCCCATCCAAGTTTTGCAAATATCTTGTTAAAGAAATCATGGTTGAATTCTTTTATTTCATTCCAGAATTCTTCCTTTGATAATATGATATAGAAAAAGTTCAGGCTTGCTATAATATCTGATAAAACTACATAGTCATCTTCGTCTTCATAATGTCTTACAAAGTCAAGATACTCTCTAAACGATATCTGACCTGACATGCACAATGCAAAAAGATCATGATGGATGCTCCATCTGTCTACATTTGATATTGTTTTTTCTTCAATTTGTGTTCCAAGTGCGTCTCTTGCATCCTTGTCATATTTTACTCGATAGAATCCCTTTTGGCCATCATTTACCTTGAACCAGTCTGCCTTGTAGGGGATTGTTACCGACCCTTTCATTAGTTTGGTGACTGTTTTGCTTCCTGTTCTCACCGAGAGAGGAATTATCCAGTTTCC
>JAJSDS010000204.1 GCA_028580875.1 Nitrosotalea sp. | reverse complement strand
TTTTGATCTTTTCAAAAAATGATCTCAGTGTATTTTCTGAATATATGTGATGGGGAAATAATTCTGAGAATTTTGTCTGTATGTAAAATGGCTCTATGTTGTTTTTAACGGATTTATCATTCCCTATGAATCTGCCATGAATACCATACGCATCGGCAAGAATACAAAGTTCCATAAAAGATAATCCGAGTCTTTTTGCAATCACAGACCACCTACCGTACTGGGTCAGGGAATACGTCTTGGTATCATCAGGGCCAGTTTCAAATCTCAGATGATCACTTTTTACGAGTCTGTCTAGGGGATGAGGTTTGTAGGGTTTCTGGATGCCAAGGCTGTCTTCTATTTCCTGCCTGGTTTTTTTGTCATTAGGGTAGAGATAATCCAGCATTTGTTGTGGAACTGCGTTTTTGTTTGCATATCTTGAGCGGATTGCCCTTCCTTTTTTGATGAATCTTTTGAATTCTTCAAGTACTGCTTCTTTTACTAGGTCATCCAAAGCAAAAAACCGAAAGAAAAAAAGAATATAAGATTTTCTAGAAAGGGCATAATCATTCGTAACAAGGAAACGCTTACATTCTTTGCATTATGCGCATGTTGTTAAATTGAACTGGATTACGATTTGGCAAATAATGATTTTAGTTATGAAAAAACATGATGGATCTCATTTTCTGAGATCCATCAAACCTCGATTGCCACTAAAGGCTTCACCAAATATTACATATCTCTGCGATATGTAGACTACTAATCTCTACAAATGAAATTAATCTTTAAACATTTGGGACCCATTTTCTGGTCATATCTGATAACAACATATCCAACTGGAAATAATTGGATGTAGATTTTCGACAACTCTATAATTAATTTTGTAACAGTATGACTAGAGAAGACAAATTGATAGACGGCCTGTAGTGATTACAAAAGAGGAAGCAATTCCATTTTTGCATAAGATGTGTTGGATTTGCAAAGAGATCTGGTGACAGTTCATCGGTTAATCGAGTTTCTTAACTAGTTTTTTGAGATATCCCATAAATTCGCCCAAGAATTTCTCAAAATCAGCTTCATCGATATTTGTTAAGAGAAGATCTTTTTCCATTCCCCATTCAAAAATATTATTCTCTTCGATCTGCTTCTTTTTGTTTTCTAGGTTCTTACGATATTTGTCGTAGTGTTCTAATGTATGATTGATTTTCTCCAAGGATTGTTTTTCGACATCAGATGGTTTGATGTTAAACTGCTTTTGAATAAAATATACGTCAAGAAAATCCCTGGCTTTTCTTCCCTTCCTAGTCAGTATTGCTCTGATTTTTTCACTAAGGATTTCTTTTACAGAATAAACTGAAAATGGAATATCATCTGAATATTCATTGTATTCATTGTATAATGCTGCCATCTCTTCATCTTTTTTGTGCGGCATGCTGCGCAGCTTGGCCTCTTCATGTTGAGTATGGACAGTCTCAACGAAATTTATCTGGACCTTGATGTAACTGGTGTTCCTTTTTTCCAGAGGACTATACCATATCTTGAAGGTGCATGTTTTGTTACCCCCTCCCAGCTCTACGTACCTGTTATCGCTTTTTACACATTTGAAATCAAGACCTCTTTTTTCCGCAACTGATTCCATGATTTTTCCCACTTGATCTATTACCTGGGATAATTCTCTTCGCACAGTCTTTACGCTTCCTCTGAATCTGGACTGATCTTTCCATGTGAAGTCTATGTCTTCTGAGAACCTGAAATATCCCAGATGATGTTTTATCAGGCATGTGCCACCTTTGAAAACAAAGTTTTTTGAGAAGAACGGATCTTTTGACAAGTCAGTTAGAATCTGGTGTAGTAGAACATCTTTCTCCACTAATTCTACTCTATCAATCCCAAGCTTTGATGCTAATGCGCTGATGAACTCCAGATTCATTTGAACACCAACCTGGCTATTCTCTCCACAGTCTTTGGATATTTTGTTGCATACATGAGAAGTTTTCTTTTTGATATGTTACTTGTCCAATCCTTCAAATCCATAGCTATCAATTCTGGTGATTTGTCTTTGTTTTTTGAGAGATATATGAAATCCAGTATTGTTTTTTCCGGATCAGAATACCGAATAGTATAATTTCCTTCGTACTCAACTACGCCAAAATCAAGTAGAGATGGAACTATTTTTACGAATTTGAATTTGTGACCCACCATGTTTACAGGATTTGCCCTAAAAACTGAATCACTGATTACTTCATCTATTGTGAAATATTCATGTGTCATGTTGTTGAGTTTCAGGGCTGTGTGAAGACCAAAGTACCAATTCTTTACTTTTTTTAGCTCAAGACCTTTGGCAACAAGTTCGAGATGATTGTAGTTACTCTTTCCCGTCTTGAATTCTTCGATAGATTTTACGTAGAACACGCCCCTGAAAATACGAACCAAATATTTTCGCCATATAGAATAACGTATGACCAAGTCATAATCCAACTTCAAGGATTTGCAGTATTCCTTTACCTCCTCTGATGTTACGA
>JAJSDS010000203.1 GCA_028580875.1 Nitrosotalea sp. | reverse complement strand
GAATCTGACATGCAAGATTTTGTAATTGGCAATTATAAAAATGGTACTTCTTAAAATCAGATACTGGTTTTTTATTCATTTTAATCCATGGTGCAAGCTTATGGCCAAACGATGTGACAAAACGAAAAGGACATCCTATTCCTTTTATAGTTTAGTACAGTACAAGTCACAAGGTTTCATGCGGTCAAAAAAATGAATGACAATCTAGTGCTGCCAGTTATTTTCATTCTTGTAGTATTTGCTTCAATAGTGACCATAACATATTTTTTTGAGACTCAAAATAACAAGTTATACCAACTTACATTTGATCAAAGAAATACGGACTTGGACAACCTTGCAACTATTTTGGGAGACAGGCTAAACAGTACGTTTGATATAATATCTAGTACCAGCGGATTGCCATCCGTAACAACTCTGCCAAAAATTGACCTTATCAACAAAACATTACATGGGATTTCTCAAAATGATGACATACCAAAAAGAGAAGTTGCAAGAAACATACTGGAGAATGTAAAAGACATTGAAACAGTTCGGTATCTTTTGCCAAACGGTGACATGTACATGCTAGAGCCATACCAAAATCAAACAAATCGCAAACAAGACAACTTTACTTCCTTTAATTATTATCAAGAAGTTATTATTGCAAAAAAACCATATCTTAGTCAAGTGTATCACTCACAGGCTACCAATCATAACACCACAGTGGTTTTTGCACCCATCTTTTCTGAAAACGGTACATTACTTGGAATTTGGGGAGGTGCAATAAAACTGCAATTTATTCAAGATTACATGTCTTTGCACTATTTAGGCAAAGTATCGCTTGTGGCAGTGCTTGACCAGAGTGGGAACATAGTTGCCAGTACAAATCAGGCAATATTAAAAAATACTGCATTAAAAGATCTTGATGTTTTCAAAAAAGCACTAGATGGAGAGACTGGAAGCCAATTTGAGACGCTTGAGAACACAAAGATGTTTGTTTCATACCATCCAATCAAAACCCCATCTTCAACATGGGTCATGATTGCAATAAAACCATATGACGAATCATTTGTAGGTTATGAAACTGCACAAAATGAATTATACATAATGATTGTAGGTGTAGTCACGTTTGTAACAATCTTTGGGCTGTATGCAAGAAAGACAGTGCACTCGTCTAAAAAATTCATAATAGAATTGGAGAAAAGCCAGAAAAAATTGCAAGAGCAATATGAAGATGTGATACGTTTAAGTGAACAGATAACAGCATCCGAACAAAAATATCGAAACCTATATGAAAAATCACCGGATCTTTTGCGTTCCATAAATCTAGAGGGAATTATCACAGACTGTAACGACACATATGCAAAAAGTCTGGGATATTCAAGGGGAGAAGCAATAGGAATGTCAATTTTGGATCATACTGCTGAAAATAGTATGACCGAAATGTCTTCACAGTTCGAAGAATGGAAGACCAGTGGAAATATAATTAACAAGGAAATATGGATGAAAAGAAAAGATAGTACTACATTTCCAGCTTTGCTTAGCGGTACTAACATTAACGATTCTGTTGGCAAAGTAATTGGAAGAACAGTCTCATTAAGAGATATGACTGAAATTTACAATATCCAAAAAACACTAGAGTCAAACAATCAGAGATTGCAGGAACAATACCAAGAGATGATTGAGCTAGTCAAAAAACTCGAAGACGTAAACGAAAAACTACGGAAGGAAAAAGAGCAATCTGCAAAACTTGCAATAATTGGAGAGAGAATGTCCCAAATAAACCACAATCTGCGAAACCCGCTAAATATCATAATATTAAATGCTGAACTAATGACCATTCAGTCAAAAGAGGCAGGAGACAAGGAAGTAACCAAGAGAAGTGAGAGCATCCTGAACGCATCAGAATCCATGCTTTTGCAGATAAAGGAATTGATGAATTTTATACGAGGTGAGACCCTTGAATTGGAGAGAAAATCACTCAACCAGATTCTGACAAATGCCATAAAACTTGTAAAAATGCCAAAAACTGTCTTGGTGCAATTGCCAGAACACGATATCATTTGCAAATGTGACCCTAACAAACTTCAGGTGGTATTCATGAACATGCTTGCAAATTCAATTGAAGTCATTGGGGATAATGGAAAAATAATCATACGAAGCGGAGAGACCACAAATGATGTCATAATAGAAATCGAAGATTCCGGTCCAGGTATACCATATGAAATCCTCAGTAAGATATTTGACCCAATGTTTACAACCAAGAAAGGTGGCACGGGGCTTGGGTTGCCATATTGTAAAAATGTAATTGAGCAACATGGTGGCACAATAACTGCCAGCACAAATCCAACTGTATTTACAATAATACTTCCAAAATAATCAATATTTTCTTACATGCATTTTTTACATCCACAGTTTAATTCTGTAAAATACTAGTATAGATACGATTCCAGTCAACATGACGGGAATTGCAAATGGAAATTCGGGAATCACGGACGAATTTGTTTTGAGTGTGTCAACAATGCCCAATTGTTTCTC
>JAJSDS010000202.1 GCA_028580875.1 Nitrosotalea sp. | reverse complement strand
CCTTTGTCATGGTCTCATTTATCAACGAGTCTGACACCACAAGACCTGGTTGTGCAAGTGTTATGGAACGTAATTGTATTGTAGTAGTTGCAGATGTAGTGTTTGATGTGGAACTTGTCCCAACAACATTGATTGCTGATACTCGATAAGTGTACGTTGTATTTGGAACAAGACTGGTGTCAGAAAATGTTGTTGCAGTAGACCTAGTGTTGGATGATATTGTACTCCATGTAGTTCCACTGTCTGATGATCTCTCAATTGTATATCCTGTAATAGGAGAGCCACCATTATCCGTAGGTGCAGACCATGAGAGATTTATCTGCGTGGAAGACGCCACTGTGGCAGTTAATCCTGTTGGAAATTGGGGTACTGTTTTGTACACTGCAGTAATCTGGGTATTGGATGATATTGACATCACTCTGTTTGCCGAGACCGAGCCGGTATCTAGCCAATGGTCGAATTCATACTTGCCATAATCCACCACATCCACAGTATATGTTTGTCCATTATTCAGAGTGAAGGTGTATGGCGTATATCCTGAATCCACCAGATTTCCATTTTGATATAATTCTGTATAATATCCTATGATTGTATTTCTGTCCGAGTCTTGTGTGTTAACTGTTAATGTTGACGTTGTGGGATTTGTAGTGGCAGATGAAGTATTTGATGGAGAACTGCTACCGACGGAATTGATTGCTGATACTCTGTATGTATATGTGGTACTTGCAGCAAGACTGGTGTCAGAAAATGAAGTACCGGTACTTGCTGTATTTGAAGCCAAGACTGAAAATGTTCCTCCATTGGTAGATCTTTCAATCTTGTATCCTGTTATTGGTGAACCCCCGTCATCACCTGGTGCAGTCCAGGATAGATTGATCTGAGAAGATGAAACAGCAGTTGCTACAAGTCCAGTAGGAGATTGTGGTGTGCTTGCCGTGTTTGTTATAGAGAATATGTCTCCACCGTATATGCTTGCAGGGCTTGATGCAATGATGTTACCGTTTGCATCATACACGTTTATTGTTCCGTCCAGAGGGAATGAATATTTGCCCACATTTAGTGTGGCAATACCTGATGTCACAGATGCACTAGAAAGAACTTGCCCTGATGAACCTGTGATTTTTATTGTTGCAGCATTTGACGGGTTGTTTGTAACTTTGATATCTTCACTTGTTGTTGAGTAATAATCGGAATAGGTTGCATAATGCATTGAGCTTGAAGATGATGTATCATCCTGGACATACGTATGAAATGGAGTAGACATTCCAAGATTCATTGTGGTGCTTGAAAAGACAACATTGCCACCAATGTAGACTTTGAGGTAATTACTGCCGTTTGTTATTATGGTACAGTCTTGGGTTTGAGGAGTGCTGCTTGGTTGTGTTATGTACAAAATAGTATATGTCTGACCAGCATCACTTGATTGTTCGACAACCCAGTAATATCCAGTGGAATCTGCATATGCTTCACACCCCACATGAGGGATAAAGTCAGACCCTTCGACATACAGGCCAATGTTGGATACGCCATCCGGTACCATAGTGTCTGGGATTGTCACAATTGCATGAAAAAGTTCTGCATTGGGCTGTGAGGCAGAATATGATGCATAGTAATTGACCCACTGACCACTCTGTGGTGCCTTTATGCCTATGTGAAGTCCTTGCGAGTCTTCATAATAATCATGTGAGGTTGCAGTTCCTGCAAATGTCCAGTTGCCAGTATCTCCAGTGGTAAGTGAATCTGACGTAACAAGACCTGATTGCACCTTGGTGATGGAGTTTGTAGCATTGGCAGTACTTGTTAGCGGTAAAATCATTCCTGTACAAAGCATTAGTACAGCTGACCATGTAATTATAACACTAGTTGGTTTTGTAACTCTTATTCTCATCATCCATATCTATTTGACATTGAACAACATTGTATTTTCCACTATGCGTAAATTCTGAAGTAAAAATCATCACGGGAAACAATATGTAAGATAGTTACAGTTTTTCACACTGACACGGTTAATCTTTGATTTTTTATACATCATCTTTTAATCTTAATCTGTATTGAATATTTCAGAGCATGTCATCTGATAATCTTACTGAATTTCTAAAAGAAAAATATCTAAACCTTGAAACATATGGAAATGATGGTCAAGCAGTACAAACACCTGTCTGGTTTGTTGTTCATAATGGTATAATCTATGTCACCACACCTTCCACTACTGGCAAAGTTAAACGCTTGAATAACAACAAGAATGTACGTATTGTGCCATCTGATCTGAAAGGAAGACCCAAGGGAAACTGGATTGCAGCAACTGCGTATTTTGCAAACGAGTCTGAATCAGAACAAGCAATCATACTTCGCAAGAAAAAGTATGGCCTTATGGCAAAACTAGTAAATATTTCTGTATATAGAAAAGGTATACCAGTTGTGATTGGCATCAAAGTCTGAGCCCTATTTTATGTCTAGACTAAACTCTAAAACCATGTTGTATTTTTTCGAATTAACGTAGCTAGTTCTTTAATAATCTGATAAAGCATTATTGCTACACATGATGATGGTAGA
>JAJSDS010000201.1 GCA_028580875.1 Nitrosotalea sp. | reverse complement strand
TTTTATTTTTTTTTTTTTTGTTTTTTTTTTTTTTTTTTTTTTCTTCTTTAAAAATATATTTTGCAAATTCCTATTTAAATAAACACAAAAAAAATTATTTTTTAATTTTTTTAAGCAATTATTTTTCAAAAAATTTATTTTAAAATTATTTTTATTGACTTAAGCAAAACCTTAAATACATTTGTTTTGAAGAACCCGCATTAAATAAAATGGAACAATGTCCACTTTGTTGTGAATCCCAGCCGTCGAATCAGGCACTGGTCATTCACCTAAAGAAAATCCACCCACAGAGAAACACTGCTATTCAAATAATGCAATAAAACTCTGAGCGGGGATTAGTCGTAGGATGTATCCAATCGAGGTTATCCACGAATTTTTGGTTTTTATTAAAAATCAAGACTGAGCGTGTGCTAAGTGGACTTTTTGGTATTTTGTCAGCTAAATTTAGTATACTGTTAACCGTATTTCACACCTGAAATTAAAAACCAACTTTATCAGTGGTATCCATGACAACATTTACAAACAATTGGCAAAAGCCGCAAACACCAAGCCTTGGTGAAAAATTTAATGATGTAATAAAACCAAAAGGTGCGCTAAAACCAAGATTAGAAACTGGAATAAAAAGACTCCAGACTCAAATTGGAAAACTTGACGGAATGATTACAAAGCTAAAACAAAGAGATGAAAAATTATTCAAAAGAATTGTGGTCGCTACACAGAACCATGATATTACTACTAGCAAAGTTCTATCAAAAGAATTATCCGAAGTTAGAAAAGTAACAAAGCTATTAGGAAACGCCAGAATTGCTCTAGAACAAATCGAGCTTAGATTAAGCACATTCCACGATCTAGGAGACACAGTGGTAACAATCATGCCAACAATAGGCTTGATGAAGAACCTCAAGTCTTCTCTAGTCAAATTCATGCCAGAGGCAGACCGTGAGCTAACTGGAATGACTGAAATGCTAGGCGGTCTTATGACTGACACATTCCACAGTGGTGACTTTGGAATTGACTCTAGTGCTACAAGCGAAGAATCAGAAAAGATTCTCCAAGAAGCTTCAGCAGTTGCAGAGGCAGCAATCAACGACAAGCTGCCCTCTATGCCTGTAGGTCAATCTTCCTCAGCCCGCTACGTCTAGACTATTGTGTGATAGTTTGTAGCGGAAGTATGCCTGGTAAAAGACCAGCGATATTACTAGTATAGCTGAGGCAGAAAGAAACATAGTTGCATATCCTAGGAATTTTGTCAGTTCTCCTGTAACAAGTGAGCCTGCAAATATGCCAACTCCTGTAACCGCACTATTTACACCAAGATATTTTCCTTCAAATCCTTGTGGAATGCTCTTGAAAAATATCACAGAACTGGAGGTACTAAAAATTGAAAATGCAATTACCATCAAGCAAGATGATGTTATTGTCACTGGAAAACCCAAAGTTCCTACCATGGAAAGTAATGAAATTGCAGGAATCATTACTGCCAAAATTCGAGGTATGTGTGCTAGAATAGTTGATCTCTCTTCTCCAAATCTTGATATTATTTTTGGAGCGATGAAAAATACTAGTAACATGGTAATCATTTGAACAGTATAATTCAAAAAGACATCTGCATTTGAAAAATTCTGATTTTTCAAAAATGGTGTCCATGCGGTAAAATACATGTTACTTCCAAAATAGAAAAAGAAAGATGCCAGATAGAAGATACCTATTTCATTGCTTATCCTTCCCTTGAATAATGTAATTATGTGTCTGAAATCATATAATTCAAGAAATTTTGGAAAAACAAAATGATGATGACTAATTGAATAGCGTAAACCATGTAAGGAATGAGCTATGCTACTTCTTTCGAGATGAATACCGTCTCCTTTTACTGACGTACTCAAAACCATGGCAATACCACTTGATGCTGCACATATCAAAAAATATGGCCTTAAATCAAAATAAAAACTTCCAACCGTTCCAATTACCATGGAAATTAGCATTCCAAGAGTACTGATGATTGACGTACGTGCAAATAGCCAGCTCCAGAGATTCTTTTGCACTGATTCCATTACAAGGAGTTGTGTAACCGGACTCCTTGCAACCATGAAAAATCCAAGCACTATTGCTAGCCCATAAAGAATGTAAACTGAACTAGTGAAATACATCCCAAGACTACAAAGTAATACGAAAAAGAATGAAAGAACAAGTATTGGTCTTTTAGAATGAAACCTATCGATTATTCTTCCCCATGCCAATGAACCAATAGCAATTGCTCCATTTTGTAAAGCAGAAATTATAGCTACTTCCCCAATATCACCACCCAGAAATATGACATACAATGGAATTACGGTGCTTAATCCTTGAGCGGTAATCTGTGCTGGTAGCAAATACCACATCCATCGTTTATTTTGGAGCTGCATAGTTCTAGGTAATCAGATACTAGACATTATTGTATAATGCATTTGAAAAATTTCCATAGTTTTGTCTATTCTTTGATATTTGTGGAAAAATTCTATCATGCAGGAGTGTGAGAATCACACTCGCGAACGAGTGTGATGCATTCATAGCATGCT
>JAJSDS010000200.1 GCA_028580875.1 Nitrosotalea sp. | reverse complement strand
AGCACAACCAAGTGAATTCTCTGTACCGACCAAGGATGCAAGTTTTACTGTAGGGATATCAAGCAATTCTACTGTATCTGACTTTGCGTTTGATTCTGTAAATAAAAAAATATCATTTAGTGTCCAAGGCGTGACAGGCACAAGAGGCGTATCTGATGTTACGGTTCCAAAATCATTGCTTGGCGGACAAATTCAAGTATCAATAGACGGCATAACAGAGCCATACAACTCTGATGGTATTGTTATAGTATCAGATACTCCTTCTGAGACAATATTTGAGATAAACTATCACCACAGCAAACATACGATACAACTTGTAGGTACAAGTGCTGCACAAGTGGTGCCTGTAGATGCTAGTACAGTTCCAGAATTTAGCTCTGTTGCACCAATTGTACTTGCAATGGCAATAATGTCTACTGTATTGATATCATCAAAATTGCGACCCTGGAAATAACATCTGATCATGGATAATACTGTGGATGACGTAATGATAGTATGCAAAACAAGGAATCGCCAAAATTTCGCAAAGGCATTTGCTGGTTCTGCCAAACTTCATGTGATATCAAGCGGTATACACATGATGAATGCATCATGAATTATTTTAAAAAGCCAAAACAGTCACCCATGATAAAAATCTGAGCATGCAAAAAATCATATCAATAATACGTCTGAATGTCTCCAGTACAAGTTAAAATATTTCGAAGTGCATTATAGTATATGATGCCAATATCTCGGCACGAGATGTATGGTAAAGCCAAAGCAGGCTCTGTAGCGGGAATTGCAGGTGGAGTTGCTCTTCTTGCATCGTTTTTCGGAATAGATTCAAGCCTGAATCTTCCCACCGGAAGTTTCTACATGATGATAGGACTTGCTGTAGGATTACATGGAATGCCAGCTATACTGTTTGGTAGCATCGTTCATTTTGTAACTGCTGCTACTATTGGTGCAGTTTTTTGCATGTGTTCTGCACTACATCCTGCACTACATCTTAGAAGTATCTGGAAGGGAATGTTTGCAGGCGGAGTCACAGGGCTTGAGGTTTATGCAATATTTTTCATGCCCATCACTCTGTACCTGATGATTCCTGCACTCACTTCTGCAACAGGTTCTGTTGCGTCAGGACAAGAGTACCTTGCAGTGTCTGTATTGAAGGCACATCTGAGCACGATAATCTGGGGTGCATTAGTACTTCATGTGCTGTTTGGTGCAGTAATGGGTTTCTTTTCGGGCATGATACTGCACGAAGACTACAAAGTTAGAAAAAAGAGTCTGTTTGAACTTGAATCCGAATCTATGCCTGCAACATAGATTCTCCTAGGTTTTTTGGTATTTGTCTGATGTAACTAAAAGTCATTCTTCGTATATTATCAATGCAGAAAAAATTCCTACATTGTCATGACCCATAAAATGGGTAAATTTTATGTCTCTAATCTTTTTATCTGATATGAATTCATTTATGCAATCTTCAAATGCGGTCTCATTAGATTTTGATACTAGCTCTACTTTCAATGTTATATCATACGGCTTGACAATAAAAAAGGATTTTAGATTTTTTCAAGTCACAAAGAAATTGATGTATTTCACTTGTTTATTGTAAAAAATTAGTAACACGATCATCTTTTTATTTTATCAAGTGTATGTCTATGCGGGTAGCAACCAACGGAATGAGTCACTGACGCGCCTATGCCGGATCAGTGGAAATGTGGTCTGAGGATTACATCTAGTTCCAGTGTATTGCTATCCAGTTTTTGTGTTATTCCATTCTTTTGTAAATTGATTTGAAATCTTCTGCAATCAAGTATGCAGTGTTTTCAATGTGTGTCATTTCAGTCATGTTTGACTTGCCTCTTGCAATCTGCCTCATAAGCGTCATGCATTTGTGAATCTGGTTGTGGTCAATGGAATCTTCTCCCGACATTGCATTAAAACAGTCAACAAAGTCAAGACAAAAATTCAGTACTATTAATTCCCAGTTTTTCGTGTTGATTGGGTATCCTATACCTTGAGCAAATATTCTAAACTCGTTACTTCTATCAATTAGGAGCATCTTGAGGGCTTGCTCGGATTTTCTTAAATCATACTTATCCATGGCACTTGATCCCTGCATGATATACATACGCATGAATTGTATTTTAAGATGGATCTGAATCTATCAGTTGATAATAACCCGAGGATGTTGATTCAGATCAAGATGGACTGGTTTGCACAGAATATCTATTTTGACTTGTTGCATTTTGGCAGCCTTCCATGTTCGTACTGGAATGCCGTCAACTGTTTTTCCTCTTCTGCTTCTGGAAACAAGGTTTCGTGGTAGCAAAACGATACTGTTCCCTTGATGCATGCATCTGATGAATTCAGATGCTCTGAGAGTCTTTCCTTGATGTTGTTGCTTGCACCAATGTAGGTGGTCTCGTGCTCTGAGCCAAGAAAATATACTCCTGCTTTGACTGGTGCTCTGGTAATGTTTTCTTTGTTAAACGGTGCCCAGTCTGAATATGACATGATTGTTATTTTTCAATCATGCATTTAACGGATAAGGTTAACTGTTTGTAACAA
>JAJSDS010000001.1 GCA_028580875.1 Nitrosotalea sp. | reverse complement strand
CGCCTCCACGATCAGAGTAGACACATACTGCTACTGGTCTTGTCTTAAGTTCAGGTCTGCGTATCTCTTCACACTGGGCAAAAAAATAATCAAAATCAATGTGAAATATTATCCTGCCAGACATGATACATTTATGATTTGAAATACTTATTACGTTATTGCCTGGGATTTGGAGTCTTTTGTCTGGGATCATCTAAATATGCTTGCTGGGTAATTCTGTTGTGGATTACCCAATTGTAGTTGAACCTGAAGGCGTAAAGATAAGAACTGAGAAGATGGAAGTTGACAAGCTGTACTATTGCATATATCAAGAAAAAATATTGTTGTTCTATAAGGAACAAAATGAAATGCTCAATTGTTATGAAATTGCAGAAAAAGATGTGGTCGAAGAGGTAAAACAATCAAAATCCGAAGACATTGAAAAAATCTTGCAAAAGTATATTGAAAAAAAGAATCTTGGCTAGTGCCAAAAAACAGATCTTATGGCAAGTAACAAATTGTATTTTTGTTTGTGCTAACTATTAAATAAAACACAACAAGAGTGGTCTTGTGTCAAGACCGCCTAATATTGTATTTATTGGCAAAAAACCCATTCTGACATATCTTAATGCCACTTTAACACTTCTTGCAAATGAGCCAACCGTGACCATCAAAGCAAGGGGCAGAAGCATGGTTACTGCAGTTGACGTATCTCAGATGATAGTCAAAAGGATGAGTGCAATGGGATACAGGGTAAGCGGAGTGAGAATCTTTTCTGAGAGACTTGAATCAAAAGACGGCAAAGAAAGAAACGTCTCAACAATTGAAGTAGACGTTTCAAAAAGCTAGAATGCTCAATAGGCAAATACGATGGATTTTGGCAATAGTTGCAATTGGATTTATCGCATCAGTTGCTTCGTATGAACTAATTTTATCAAATGCCTGCCCAGTAAGGCAACTAGACATTGCAGGTGATATAAAAAAATATGACCAGACAAAAGATCCACTTCTCTGCGATGCATTAAACTCCGAGATATCCAAGTTCAATGATGCATGCAAAACAAGTGTTGAGGAACTGGACTGTGGATGATTTCTAGTATGTGACAATCTTTGTTGTCTGTTTTAGATAATTTTTTAGAAAACCCATTACTTCATCTGCACTGTTTTTGTAAATGAATTCATCCTTATTGTCTACTGATACGTTTATGCAATATCTCTTTGAGGCCTTGTTGATAAATACGTGATCTGACTCGTTGTCTATTCTTACACCCTCATCTGAATCCAATGTGTGCAAGAATTTCTCAAGATTTTCTTTTTGAATGGCTTTTTCTTGGTATATCATCCGTATATTGCATCTCTTAGTGGACCCGCATCTTGTTCTGTTTGCTTGAGGTTCTGTTCGATGTTTTTTGCTTCGTCAAGTAGTAAGCTGAGATTGCATGAGGCACCTGGGACAAGTTTTGACATTGCCATGCAAATGTCTGCTCCTGCCTTAAAGTCAGGACCTGAGTCTCTTGCCTTGCACAACAATACGATGACGTTTATGTTCGATATCATGCCTTCATTTAATAAAATTCCTGGAATTCCTGGAATCGTTCCATTCTTTAACACTGGAATGTCTACCTCGCGCAGTTTTTTCTTTGCTGCATCGGTACTCCCAACTCCTATTACAAAAGGTGCATCTTCATCGCTTTTGATTGCAGAGCTACTTATGATAAAAGCACACTTGTGCTCACTTGCCCAATTTAGCATGGCTCTTGCAACATCGCGGTGAATTGATTCGTGAGGAGTAAGATATGACGAAAAGACTGCTACTTTGAGATTCTTGTTGACTAGAATTCTTGCCGGAAAGTTTGGTACTTCCTCTCTTACGATACTAATCGGCGGAAATAGTTCTGAATCAAGGACTCCTGCCAATTCAAACTGGGATGTAGTGTTTACCAGTGATTCAGTTGCAATGGCATTTGCCAAACCTGTGTAAGGAAAACCATCTATGAGGTAACCGCCTTTTACATCAATTGGAATGACTTCTCTGACGAATACTTCGTTTCCCATATTTGGACTGAATACCTCGTTTTACATATGGATATCGTTTTATGTGGCCAAAACGGTCTTTATTTATGGAAACACTCTACATACTCATCAATTGCGATCTAGGTTCTGAAGTAGAGATAATTGGCGAGCTTGAAAAAATTTCCGAGGTAAAAGAAGTACGAGGTACATATGGAATCTACGACATCTTTGTAAAACTGCAAGCAGAATCAGGTCCTGCACTTGAATCTGTAATCACACACAAGATACGTAGACTGCCCAAAGTTCGCTCAACTGTTACATTGACTCCAATCCTTTCTCAGGGTGGACGTTAAGTAGAAAAAATGCTCAAACTTTACAATTCTTTTTCTTTATCTAAAGAAGACTTTGTCCCATTTGAAAAAAACCTTGTAAAAATATTCATCTGCGGTCCTACTGTATACGACTATGCGCATATTGGGCACGCAAGAATATTTCTGACATATGATCTCCTATCAAGGTTCCTTGTGGATCAAGGATTGCAAACTGATGTTCTTGTAAATCTCACCGACATCAACCAAAACGTGTTCAACAAGGCAAGAGAAAATTCTACTACTTACAAAGATGTGGCCAAATTTTATACATCTGCATTTGAAAATGATTTACAGTCACTTGGTGTGCAAAGCGTCAACAGGCTTGCATATGTATCAGATTATGTATCACAAATAGAGCATGAAGTAAAAAAATTAGTGGAAAAAGGTGCTGCATACATGGCACACGGAAATGTGTATCTTGATGTATCACAGGTGAAAAACTATGGCAAGATTTCCCAGCAGACTGCATCTCAACTAAACCTGCATAGGTTGGACATTGGTCCTGGCAAGAAGAATCCTGAAGATATAATGCTGTGGAACTGTACTGATGATTTTGATTTTTCATGGAAAAGTGAATTCGGATATGGCATCCCGTGGTGGCACATGCAGGATACTGCTGTTGCTTTTGAAAACTTTAGCAAAAATTATGACATCCACGGTGGGGCAAGGGAACTCTTGTATCCTCACCATGAGGCACATCTTGCACAATACCAACTGTTGTCAGAATCTGAAGTGCCGGTCAAATCTTGGGTTCATGTTGGCCTTGTCTTCTCAGGTGGGGAAAAAATGTCAAAATCTTTGGGAAATGTCGTATGGATAAAAGATCTAGTTGGAAAACATGGCTCCAATCTTATCCGGCTGTATATTTTCTCAAAGCATTATCGCGATGATATGGAGTTTTCTGAAAAAGATATGCTTGCAAAAAAACAACTGCTTGACTTGATTTATCTTACTGGGATGCAAGCCTCTGATGTTACCCATCAAGAGATTTCAAATCTAATTTGTTATATCATTGCAGCATTGCAAGATGATCTTGATTCTCCTACTGCCCTTGCAAGGCTTGAGGAACTTTGCGCCGAAGTAAAAAATGGCAAAAGTATTAGTAAAACTGATTTTAATCGCCTACGAGAAATATTTGGAATCAAAGCATGATATCGAAAATTGAATCAAACGATGTAGGCTTTACAGGAGTGTGGAGTGATGCTACAAAATTTGACTGTGGAATGCTTTTTTTGAATCCAAAACTTGCAGATGATCTTTTTTTCAACAAGCTGTCCTGTGTTACATGCCTTGATGAAAAAATGATGGAAACATCAATTGAAAAATTCCAGAAAAACAACTCTAAACCCTATGTCTACTCGTCAAATTATCCTGAATTTGAGAACATGCTTGAAAAAAAAGGATTTGTATACCATGATACACAGCATGTTCTCAAGAAAAATACGTTGCCACAAAAAAAACCAAATGTGATTAAAATCACTCGTAATGATATCGATACTTGGACTGGAATTTTCTGCGATGCATATGATTGCCATGACTGGTCAAAAACTGTATCTTCCATACTTGAAAAATCTCTGCCAACTGTTGATTATTTCATAGATGAGTCACACAGCTCATGCGTGGCGCTATATGAGACAGAATCTATCTTGGGACTCTATTGTCTGGGAACTATACCACGTAAGAGAAATCGTGGTACTGCATCTTTGTTGATTGATTTTGCACTACATGAAGTTAATTTAAGACACTTGGAATCTTTGATGCTTGAAACATACGAAAAAGACAACCTTTTGGAATTTTATTCTAAACTAGGATTTCAAAAAGTATATCACAAAACAGTCTATACTATTTGAGATTTGCAAGTAGTGCAGAATAGAGGAACGGTAGAATCGTTGTGGCCTCTGCATGAATTGTAGTCTGCTTGGCACTCTTTGTAACTTTGCCCCATGATATTGCCTCTCTTACTAGAGCACCACTCAAACTTCCATCAAATTCTTGTGCAGTTGTAATGTATACTGCATAGTCCAGACCCTCTCTGTATTGGTTCCACCACAAGGTGTGATGCTTTGAGATTCCACCGCCTATCATCAACGCACCTGATTTTTTTGCCTTGAAGATTAATCCTGATAACAAGTCTCCGTCTGCTGCAACGTTTAATCTAAAATCCTTGTGGTTTTGTGAGAACATCCAGATTTGACTTCCCACTGCACCGTCCATTATTCCTGGAACAATTACTGGTATGTTGTTCTTGTTTGCCCAATAAAGAAATGAATCTTCACCCAAGTTTTCTCCAATCATTTTTGTCACATCGTGTGTTGCCATTTCTTTTTTGCCTTCCTTGAAAGCCTTCTGGAGATAACCTTGCATTTTTTCTTCAATCAATGGACCGTAACTTTTTAGCGGAACCAAAACATTTCCGAGTCTATGGATTTCTTTTTCCACAAGTTCGCTGTCATCCATAGTAAATGATCCTTCCAAATAATTGGAATAATGTCTTGCAATGTCATGATCTAAAGCACCACATGTTGTTATGATGACATCACACATCTTGTTTTTGACCATGTCAGTGATAACGCCCCTGAGACCTGTTGATACTACAGCACCTACAAATGACATGAACTTTAAGCAGTTCTTGTCTTCTATCATGGCAGTCAAGATGTTGAGCCCGTCAACCAGATTTTTTGATTCAAATCCTCCTGACTTTGACATTTGATCAAATATTGAATTGATGCTGTCGCCCTTTTTGATGCGAATGTCTTTGACAGGCTTGCCGGGTTTTATCATGATCATAAATTAATTCTGGGCTATAAAATCCTCTGTTCTAAATCACAAGTAATTAATATAATGGATTATTTGGTAGCTATCGAAGTTGGGTAAGAAAATCAAAATTGCAATAGCCGGTGTTGGCAACTGTGCATCTGCAATTATCCAAGGTGCAAAATATTATACTCAAAATACTCATGATACAGTAGGTCTTACAGCATACAACATAGGTGGATACGAGCCAGGTGACATTGAGGTCGTGGCAGCATTTGATGTTGCAGACACCAAGGTGGGAAAAGATGTATCTGAGGCTATCTATGCAAAACCGAATAATACTATAACCGTGGCCGAAGTGCCGCGCATGGGGGTGACCGTGCAAAAAGGCCCTACCCTTGACGGCATAGGAAGGCACTTGAGCAGAATTGTCACTATATCCAAAGAACCTGACGTGAATGTAAAAAAAGTTCTCCAGGACAGCGGTGCAGAGATGCTAGTAAACTATCTGCCAGTTGGAAGCACAAATGCCGTAAAGCACTATGCAAGCCAAGCACTAGAGGCAGGAATTGGATTTCTTAATGCAATTCCTGTGTTTATCGCATCAGAGCCAAAATGGCAGCAGATGTTTGCCGAGAAAAAGATCCCACTTGCAGGAGATGACGTAATGAGCCAGCTTGGAGCAACCGTTGTACACAAGACACTTGTCAAACTCTTTGTAGACAGGGGTGTGCAGATTGATGGAACCTACCAGCTAAACATTGGTGGTGACATGGACTTTTTTAACATGCTTGACGAAGAGAGACTCGAAGACAAGCGAATTAGCAAGACAAGTGCAGTCAAGGCAATGGCAGACTATGACATTCCAATGAGAATAGGCCCTAGTGATTTTGTTGACTTTATTGATAATGAAAAGATATGTTACATCAACTTGGAAGGAAAATACTTTGGCAAGATCCCAGTTAAACTCGATCTCAAACTAAAGGTAATTGATGCATACAACAGTGCAGGTATAATGATCGACGCAATCCGGGGATTAAAGATTGCACTTGACAGAAAATTGTATGGACCGATGACTAGCATCTCGTCTTATTGCTTCAAACATCCTCCAATTCAGATGCCATATACTGAGGCAAAGAAGGCATTTGGCGAGTTTGTAGAAGGCAAGCGCGACAGTTAGATCTCGCATTATAATTTTTATTCAGCAGCTCAAGGAAACTTGTCAATAATCGGTTATCTCGGTTCAGGCATTATCGGATGCATTGGTTCACATACGCAAACTGGAGATTTTTGGCTTCAAGTCGTTTGGGTACAAAAATACCATCGTAAACTTTGAGCAGGGTCTTGTTGCAATCTCTGGTGCAAACGGATCTGGCAAGAGCAACATACTTGATGCTATCTCATTTTCACTTGGAGAGAACTCACCTAAAGTAATGAGAGTGGACAAACTTCGCTCGCTATTACACGATGTCGATAATGCCAAGCACGGGGCCAAGATTGCACGTGTCAGCTGCCACTTTGACAACTCTGACAGGAGGATTCCAGTTGACTCTAACACTGTTACAATTACGCGTGAAATGGACGAGAACGGCGAAAATATTTACTATTTAAACCAGAAAAAGGTACTCAGAAACCATGTTTTAGACATCCTTGAGGTGGCAAACTGTGGCATTCACAAGCTCAACATTGTCCAGCAGGGAACCATTACCAGGATTTCAGAGTTTAATGCAGAAGAGAGACGAAAGATAATTGAGGATATAATTGGTCTTGCATACTTTGATGAAAAAAAGGTTGAATCGCTAAAGCAACTAGATGAAGCAGACAGGAGACTTGAGATTGCACTTGCCAGAATGGATGAAATAAAAAAACGCATTGATGAGCTTGAACTTGAACGAAACAACCAGCTAAGGTATGATGTCTTGGATAAAGAACTAAAGCGGCTGTATGCAATCCAGTCTTCAAACAAACTTCGAGACATTGAATCTACAAAAATATCAAAAGAACGAAACCTAAATGCAATAAAGTCTGAAACTAAAAAACTTGACGAGCAACGTGGTCAGCTACGTGATGAAATAAAAAAACTTGAAGAAGAAAAACAAAAATTCATGGATGAGGTCAATGTGTACAACCAAGCCAAGGCAACAATTGACTCTGAACTTGCAAATGCGATGCACCAGTTTGAATCTGCAAACAGCAAGCTTGCAACAAATGCTAGAAGGTTATCCCAAATTGATTCAAGATTGCCTGAGATCCAGTCAGAACTTGTTATGCTAAATGAAAAACGTTCATTGCTTGAAAACCAAATTACGGAACTGAAAAATTCTATTGGTGCAATCAATGAAACTAGAAAGGCAGCAAATACAGAACTTGAATCAGTTGACAGTGAAATAAGTCAGGTACTAAAACAACAATCACAAATTGCAACAAACAAGCTTAGAGTAGATGAAACAGTAAGAAAACTCACAGACCAGTTAAATGAAACAAAATTATCATTATCAAAGTTTGAGCAAGAACGTGCTGACATTCAAAATAAGATTGACCAAAACTCACAGAGAGTAAAATCAATACTTGAGGAAAAAGAAAACCTCCTCAATCTTGAGACAAAACTCAGACAGGTGAGAGCAGGGCACGAAGCCGCAATCAATGATCTGAAATCACGACTTGGGAACCTACGTGAGAGGCGTGCCAAGATTGAAAAAGACATTGAGGAGACCACGATAATCTTTGAAAAGGCAAGCAAGGCTGCTGCACAATATGAAGCCAAGATCAAAGTAGTAAAAGAAGTAATGCATGAAGATTATTCCATTGCAAAACTCAAGGAAGATTCAAAGAGGCTTGGCATACAGGGGTTAGTCTTTGAACTTCTGACATGGGATAAGCAATATGAAAGACCACTTCTTGCAGTAGGCTCTGACTGGCTCAAGGGGCTTGTCGTAAATGACTTTGCAACACTGCTTGGACTTGCAGAATTTGCACAATCAAAAAAATTACCAAAGATTAGGATTATTCCACTAGATGCAATATCTGATTCAAAAATATCAGTCAATAAAGAGCCCGGCATACTTGGAATCTTGTCTGACTTTGTCAAGTGTGATGAAAAATTCACATCGCTAAAAAATTTCATCTTTGGAAACATTGTGCTTGTTGATTCAAAAGACAAGGCATATGAGCTCTCCAAAAAAGGCTACAAGGCAGTAACAATAGATGGGCAATTCTTTGAGGCAGACGCAAATGCTGTAATCGTTGATGTAAACTCAAAGGTGTCCCACTTGACAAAAATAATTTTGTTGAGTACATCAGTAGATGGACTTGTCCAGTCACTTGAACTCTTGAGGAGATTTATCCAAAACAAAAAAGGACAACTCAAAAAACTTGAAAGAATCACTGACAGTCTTGAAAACAGGTATAATTCCTCTGAGACTGGTTTTGCAAACGTAGGCCTTGGCCTTGCAGATATCAAGGCAAAACTCAAGAATCTAAGCCTGTCAGAAGACCAACTCACGTCAAGAATTTCACAATTGCGAAGAAGAGAAGAGAGTATCATGGTAAACATTTCAAAATTGCAATCATACGAATCATCACTTGACGAGCGTATTTCGTTAACTAGGGAGAACTATGCTGACGAGGGGCAGGCAAGGGTTGCAAGTCAACTTTCTGCACTAAACGAAAAGCGTTCTAGTCTGCTTGGCTCTCATAGTGCCATATCTACCCAGTATAGAGAATTGACTGGAAACCTTACCAGCCTTGGAAATGAGGAAAACTCACTCAAGGCAAACGTCAGAATGTTGTCACAAGAACAATCATCGCTAAACCATGAAAAGTATGACATTGAGGTCCAGTCAAGAACACTTGCAAAAGAAAAGGAAGCAGTAGATGCAACACTTGTAACCTTGAGAGAAAAAGAACAACAACTAATCTCTACATCTGGAACATCGGTATCAACGCTTAAAGAATATGATTCAAAGCTAAAGGATCTGTATGAATCTGAAAGAACACTGAGCAAGGAGGTAAACGGAATGGAAAGACAGTCTGATTCCATTGAGCGTGATGTACGGGACTTGGTAGAAAATGAAGAAAGGATTAGAAAAACATTACAGTCATACGGTTATCACACACTTTTGGAATCATTTGATGTTGACCAGATTCTAGTTGCACTTGAATCGGAAAAGCGAAACCTATCAGGCTCACTCAATACTAGGGCACCTGAAGCCTATGTTGATGTGTCCAATGGATATCGCTCCATGTCATCAAGAAAGAACGAGCTTGAAGAAGAAAGAAACTCTATTGTAAAGTTCATTGAAGAAATTGACAAGGGCAAACGCCAGACCTTCTTGGAATCATATGATAAAGTGGATAAAGACATTCGAGAAATTTTCAGTAAGATGACGGGAGGAAATGCATGGCTTGAGATTCAAAATGAAGATGACATTTTCGCATCTGGAATATCATACCTTGTACAATTTCCAAACAAACCAAAAAGAGAATCAACATCAATCAGTGGTGGTGAAAAGACACTGGCTGCAATCACATTCTTGCTAGCACTCCAGAAACTCAAACCCTCTCCATTCTACTTGCTTGATGAGGTTGATGCACACCTTGATGCATTAAACACTGAAAGACTTTCTACAATACTTGAAGACCGTGCAAAGGGAAGCCAAATGATAATGGTGTCACTAAAAGACTCTGTAGTCAAAAAGGCCACTCTCATCTATGGAGTATTTCCAAGAAATGGCGTATCGCATGTTGTATCACACAGAATCTCTAATGTGCCAGAAGTTGCAAACTAGTCTATCTTGACAAAGCACGCAACCTGTCTTTGCTCTGAAACTTTTTCAAGTTCTGGCTCTTGCTTGCATTTTTCAATTGCATAAGGACATCTTGGTCTGAACCTGCAGCCTTGGTATGCGTCTGCATTGGAAGGCTCGTTGATTCGTATTTTTTTATCACGGTGTAGGTTGTCAGGATCTGGTTCTGATATTGAATCAATGAGTGCCTGAGTGTATGGGTGACGTGGACTGGATAATACTTCGTTTATTGGCCCTGTCTCTACAATCTTTCCAAGATACAAAATTGCAATCCTGTGACCAATGTATCTTGCAGTGGACAAGTCATGTGTGATATACAAAAAAGAGATTCCGTGTTTTTCTTGTAATTCTTTTATCAGTTCTAATATTCCGATTCTCACCGATACATCAAGCATGGATACAGGCTCGTCTGCGATGACAAGTTTTGGATTTGTTACGATTGCACGCGCTATTGCGACTCGCTGCCTCTGTCCGCCTGATAGCATGTGTGGGTATTTTGATGCAATATCGTCTGACTCTAGTTTTACCTGGCCTAGCGCAACCATTGCAAGACGGCTTCTTTCTTCCTTGTTTCCAATGTTGTGGATTTCAAGTGGCTCTTTTACTATATCCAAAATGGTCATCCTTGGATTGATTGATGCATAAGGATCCTGGTGGACCATCTGGCATCCAAGCCTTATCTTTTTCAAGTCATCTTTTTGGTTTGTTATATCTTGTCCATCAAAACTTATGGTGCCAGAGTCAGGCTCTAGTGCCCTCAATATGAGGCGTGCAATCGTGGTCTTGCCAGATCCTGACTCGCCTGCAAGCACAAACGTCTCGGCATTTTTAATTGAAAATGAAATATCGTCTGCAACTCTTGTGATTTCCTTGCTAGCACCTGTGAATCCCTTTTTTACAAAGTATTTTTTTAAATTCTTCACTGAAAGAATATCTTGCATTGTTTTGTTGTATGTTTGCAAATATATCAAGCGTTTTACTTAGTTAGAATTCATTTTGGCAAATTGCATCTTATGGTACAATGATGTTGGCCCTGAACAGGACTGAATGTATTTCACAGGGTGGAATTGATGTACGGCATAGTGGGTCTCCAACACCAGTTATTGTTGCATTGCCTGCATTGTGGACTTCGTAGACTCCTTGGGCGTCTTTGACTACCATTATGTTGACTACTCTGCTTGCAACTGTTTGGTTACCAATTTGAATATTCCAGATAAAGTTGCTACCAAGTTTTACCAAAAATCGTTCTCCTTTGTTGATGTAAATTGATTTGCCATTGTCGTCTAGCGTGATGGTCTTGATAGTGGATATGCTTTCTGCATTTGCATTCTCGGTTGATCTTGCCCATCCCCACATGACAAGTTTAGTTGCAGTAGATGGCTTTACACATGCTGGCGAGTCATCGGTTGCTTTGAAAATCAGTTCAAGGTCTTGTCTGCATTGAATGTTGTTTGATGCAATGCCTGATCTGAGTTGTTCTAGTGGTGAGGATATTGTTACTGGTTTTGAGTTGGTTTGATTATTTTCATATATTGTAAACAAGAATGATTTTGAAACTGTACTGCTTGTATCTGATGCAGCAAGACTTTGGTTTGCTGAACTGTATGTGACTGTAACGTTTGCATTTACATTTCCAGCAGAAGATGCATTGTATGCAAGATTTGATGCCAGGCTTGTTACTGGGATGCTCTCACCTGGTTTTAGTATTATTTGAACTGCCATCCAGTTGCATACTTTTTTTACGCCAACTGAAACATGATTATCAAAAACTGTAACAAATGCTCCTCCACAACCGTTGTGCACTGTTATGATATCAGTAGAATTGTTGACAAGGGTTGCATTGATTGCAAATTCATCTCCCACCCTGACTAGTGATGGACTGACTTGGGGGTTTGTAATCTCAATGTTTGCTGCACTTGCTGCATGCACTAGTTGAAAACTTGTAACAGTTGATGCCATCATGATGAGAATCGCGGCAATTGCAATCGTTTTGTTTTTTGCCATTTGAGATTAAATTAATTTCAGAGAATATAGGTTTTGATTAAATTTCAGTTTAACCTACCTTTTGTAATTTTTGTATCATGACGCCTAACATTTGAAAATTGTATAATGTACTGGACAAATCTGTCCTTTACAGCATCTGTCTCATCTTTAACGGATGTGGTTGACTATGATCTTTGCTCTCATGTTGGAGGGTGCTTGTAAATTTACTTTTGAGAAATATGGCACAAGTGTGACATTGTATAAAACTAGACCATGAAAAAGTAGGTGCCATCATCACATCATCCATAACTAGTTTGAAATCACTAGGATCAGATATGATCTACTAATCGTTGCTTTGCTTGTTGCATCTTAAGGCATTAGTTATCATACAGGGCGATCAGTGGGGAAATATCTGATCATCGCAAAGTTTTAAAAGGCATAATATCTGAGAGATTTCGTGAAATTCCAGTTACTTGCAATTCTCATGATTACAGGACTATTGCTTAGTGCTGGATCAGTTTACTTGAACCATGCAGTCTTTGCAGATGATTCTTGGGCAGACATTACTGCAAGAGCACAAGCATCAGAACAAAAGGCCATGGAAAAATACATGACATACTACCAGTTTGCAGACTTGGATCAATCCAAGAGAAACTGGGCTGGACTAACCAGTGTCACTACTGATGAAACAAGTAGAGGAAGAAACATTGATGCACAAGCACAAGTTTCATTGCAAAACGCAATTGCGCAATTTGACAATATTCACGTAAAACAATTAACCGATATCCAATCATCCAATTATGCTGGACTTAACAGTACTACAACTGATACTCAAGGCAGAGACAGAAATGCCATGATTGCTGAGGCAACATCCTCATCACTTGTACAAGCACAAGACATTGTAAATCAACTAGTAAAGATTCAACAAAACTATGCAAACTTCCAAGCAGGACCAACAACTGATTCTGCAGCAACTTATGATAGACAAACTCTAATTACACAAAATATGGCTGACGATGAAGCCAAGGCAGCAGACTTGGTTAGCCAACTTGCAAAAATTGATAATGTATACGTAGACTTGAGCCAGTATGTAGACCCATCACAATTCACATACAAGCCAAACACTACAACAAATGAACAGGACCACGGTGGCCGCAACTTGACACCACAGCAAGCATATGCTCTAGAAAAAGCAGTAATGATATTCAACCAGATTCATGAAAAACACTTGGCATTGCTCCAGTCCAACTATTATGGACTTAGCAGCACAACAACTGATGAAAATGGTGCAGACAGAAATGCAATGCTTGCACAAGCAAAGCAAGTCTCAATGGACAATGCATTGAGAATCTACAACTCGTACTATAACGGTACGGGACTCAAGTAAGTCATAAAATCATTTTAAAGATAAATTATTCATGCAACCAGCACATTACAAAGCCTGACTCTGTCTTGATTTTTGGAGGGTCCTTTTTGCATTTCTCCATTGCTTGCGGACACCTGTCATAAAACCTGCAACCACTTGGAGGGCTTATCAAGCTTGGTGGGTTTCCTTTTAGTGGGATGATTCTTTTTGTTTCCTTCATCTTTGGTATGGAGTCAAGTAGTGCAATTGTATACGGGTGCTTTGGATTTTTGTAAATCTCTTCCATCTTTCCAAACTCTACAATTTGTCCTGCATACATGATTCCGACCTTTTCTGCAATCTCTGATATGATTCCCAAGTCGTGCGAGATTAGTATGATTGACAATCCGTCTTTTTTGAGTTTTTTAAGCAAGATCATGATCTGGGCCTGGACTAGAACATCAAGTGCAGTTGTGGGCTCGTCTGCAATGACCATTTTTGGTCTTAAAATGAGCGCCATTGCAATGATTATTCGCTGCTTCATTCCTCCGCTTATCTCGTGCGGGTACTTGTCCAAAACAGAATGTGCAAGCCCCACTGATGATATTGCAGATTTTATTGCATCCATATGGTCACCTTGGAAACTATGTTTTCTTAGAATCTCCTCGAATTGTTTTTTTATGGTAAAAACAGGGTCTAGGGAATTCATTGCTCCTTGGAATATCATTGACATTTGCTTCCACCTGACATCTTTTGTAAACTCTGAATCTGGTATTTCCAGTATGGATTTGCCGTCAAAAAGAATCTTGCCTGAGACACTGGCGTTTTCCTGTAATGTCTTCATGATTGCAAGGCCAAGCGTACTCTTGCCACATCCACTCTCTCCGACTATTCCAAGGGATTCGTTATCGCCAAATGCAAATGTCACATGGTCAACAGCGTGCACTTTTTTTCCTTGACTTTGATACTGGACAGATAGATCATCTACAGATAATGAAACCACAAATATCCTATTGTATAGTGGTACATTTGGGTTTTGAGCAAGCGATCTTTTAGAAGATAATTATACGACATCTTCATTAATCTCACGCCGCTTCGTTCTTTCATGCTTGATTTAACACAGAGTCTTATTGTAAGAGTCCTTATAACTACCGCAATCCTTTCAATAATTTCATACTTTATGATTAAGAGGGGCATCGTATCGCAAGATCGATTAAGATGGGCTATTCCAGCTCTCTTTGTTGTCTTTGGAATCTCGATACTAGTCCAAATTCTGTATGTTCTCAATAGAAACCATTTGATGGGATCCTAAGCGATAGATTTTCAAACTTTCATCAACCGATTTTGAACAAGGGACGATCAATCGTCAATTATACAGAACCTATTTTCGCATGGTTTATCTTCTAGTTTTTGCAAGCAAAAAATCGATTTCCTTGAGGACTCCAATCTGTAACTTTGACGCTATGAACGGCATACTGTGCCCACAATGTGAATCAAAGCTTGACCAAGGAACACTTACCAAGGCAGACGTTGATGCATCAATAAAACTAGTAAAACTTTCTCAAAAAATACCGCAGATAGAAAAATTTACGCTAAACTCGTGCAGGGGATCGCATGGAAACTATGTCTTGTACCTTAACAGCTCTGATATCATGACTATAAGGCAAAGCAGGGAACTGTACCGTATACTACAAGGAGAGTTTGATGGAAAGATTTGGCTTGTACACCAGGGCTCTGACGACAAAAAATTCATAGAAGATGTTTTTTTCCCAATCAAGATACTTGGAGTAAACCAAGTCTGGGCTCCAGGCGGAATGCAAAAAACAAAGGTAATAGTATCGGGCAAAAAGACTGCCAGATTTCCAATAGATGTGGACCAAGTTGTTGCAATAGCTCACGATCTTCGAAAGATAGATCTAGTAGTAGAATTTGAAAGAAAGTAAGGAATAATCTGATGGACATTACAAAAACGCATAACATAGGCGCACTTGGCCCTGCCATGAAAGGACAAAAAGTGGTAGTAGGCGGCTGGGTGGAAGATTTGAGAGAACTTGGAAAACTCTCGTTTATCACTCTGCGAGATGTCACTGGAGTATCCCAGATTGTAGTTGCAGGTCCAGAGAATTTGGCTCAGGTAAAGGATCTTACAAAGCAAAGTGTTGTTCTTGTGACAGGTGCGGTGCAAGAATCCAAAGCTCGAGACTTTGCATTTGAAATCAAGGCAGAAAAAATTGAAATTTTATCACGTGCAATTCATCCTTTACCAATTGACCCCCTGGGCAGACTAGAGAGTGGAATTGATAACAGACTAAACGCAAGAGCACTTGATCTTCGCAACCAAAAGACTGCGTCGATATTCAAGATACGACACAATGTTTTACAATGTATCAGAAGGACACTTGCAGAAAGTGGCTTTCTTGAAGTAAACACTCCGAAAATTATTGGCAGTGCAAGCGAAGGTGGAGCAAATCTTTTTTCGCTGAAATATTTTGACAAGCAAGCATACCTTGCACAGAGCCCACAGCTCTACAAAGAACAGCTTACTCTAGGCCTTGAAAGAATCTTTGAGATATCTTCTTTTTACCGTGCAGAAAAATCCCACACCGTAAGACACCTAACAGAATTTACAAGTGTTGACATTGAATCTGCGTTTATGGATTACACTGACGTCATGGACATTTTAGAAAAACTAGTTGTTGCAGTATTTGATGATGTGGAAAAGAACTGTTCACAAGACATCAAGAACTTGGGAATTGAAATCAAAAAACCACAAGCGCCTTTTGAAAGGGTGACATACAAGCAGGCAATTGAAGAGCTTGGAAAGAAAGGACTGCCGCTTGCATTTGGAGATGACTTGCTTGACTCTCATCTTAGAACTCTGGGTGAGATTCATCCTGGTTTTTACTTTTTAACTGACTGGCCTTTGAAACTAAAGCCGTTTTACATTCACGAAAAAGAGGATGACCCAGTGGTCTCAAAGTCGTTTGACTTGCAGTATGGATATCTGGAACTGTCCTCTGGTGGCAGAAGACTACATGACCCTGCCAAGATTAAGGCACGGCTTGTCGAGCAAGGACTTGATCCTGCACAGTTTGAAGACCACTTGAAGGCATTTGACTGGGGCATGCCACCTCATTCTGGCTGGGGCTTGGGACTTGATAGGCTAATGGCGGTGCTGACACAGATTGACAATGTCAGAGAGGTGGTTCTCTATCCTCGTGACCCAGAAAGGCTATTTCCATAAAAAGATAAATTTTGATCAAATCCACAATGAGTTGTGCAAGAATGCGATTTTTGCGGCTCTGAGTTTGGAGACAGGACATGCTACTTTTGTGACAAGCACTGTTGCACGTCATGCATGACTGATGATCGTACCAGGTGCAAGCGCTGCTATATTGCCAAAAGAAAACTTGGGTGGCGCATCTTCAAGAAAAATAAAGTGCTTCTTGGGTTTATTGCATTTGTCTGGGCGTATACTGTATTTCCTGTGCCATTCATAAAAGGAATAGATCCGACATTTTACTGGATTTCACTTGGAGTTGCAATCATGATCATGGTTCCAATCAGCCTTGCAATGTTTTTCTGGTCACGGGAACCACCCGTATCTGATCTTAAGTGATTCGCGAGATAACGTTTTGAGTAAACTCTCTAGTACTCTTGTCTCCGCCAATGTCTTTTGTCTTTATTCCTTGCTTGACAATTCCGTAAACTGCGTCTTCGATTTTTCTTGCAGCGTCATGGCATAACTTGTCGTTGTTTTTTGTGCCAAGCCATTCAAACATCATCTTTGCTGACAAGATAAACGATGATGGGTTTGCAATGTTTTTTCCTGCAATATCAAATGCCGCACCATGGACTGGCTCAAACAATGCAAACTTGTCTCCAATGTTTGCAGCTGGTGCCATCCCTAGCCCGCCTACGACTTGTGATGCCTCATCTGATAAGATATCTCCAAACAAGTTGGTTGTAACTATGACATCAAAGGCCTCCGGCTGTCGTATTAGATTCATGGCGCATGCATCAACGTACATGTGCTCAAATACAATCTGGGGGTAACTCTTTGCTATTCCCTCACATGTCTTTGCAAACAAGCCATCAGTCTTTCTCATCACGTTTGACTTGTGGACACATGTGACCTTTTTCTTCTTGTCTCGTCTCACTGCTGTCTCAAATGCATGCCTTGCAATCCTCTCTGATGCACTCTTGGAAATTGAACGCAACGCAATTGTTGTTTCTCCAATATCAAACTCCATTCCAGTGTACAAGTCTTCGGTATTTTCCCTGACTATGACCATGTCGATATTTTCCTTTAATGATGGCATGTTGGGATATGATTTGGCAGGCCTGATGTTTGCATAAAGGTCTAGTAATCTTCGTAGTACCACAATGACATCTGCTGCACTTTCACCTACTGGGGCCTTGAGGCATGCATCAGATTTTTTTATTGTATCAAGTGTCGCGTCGGGTAATGCCTTGCCCGTTTTTTTGAGTGCCGCATCACCTGCCTCTAGTTTGGTCACCTCGATTTTTACTCCGAGCTTATTGTTTATTGTATCCAGTACTGAAATTACTGATTCTGATAATTCTGGGCCTATGCCGTCACCCGTAATGAGTGCTATTTTGTACATTTACTGTCCCAAGTTTTTTTGTTTAAGAATTTTTTTGAGCATGATTCTGTTTATTCCATCTACCATTGCTTGTACACTAGTGATTACAATATCTTCTCCAACTGATTTTGCAGATGCCTGGTTGCCGTATGGGTCTTCCACTTTGATTGTAACTTCGCACAAGGCCTCTGATCCTCCGGAGATTGAATCTAATCTGTAATCTTTTATTCTTACCTTTGATATCTCTCCAGTGATTTTTTGTATGGCATTAATTGATGCATCAACTGGGCCTACACCATAGTCTGTAGCGATAAAGTCCTTGCCGTCAATGTTTAATTTTACAAATGCGTACGGCATGTTTCCGATTCCTGTTGATACTGAAAAACCTGTTAGGTGGACCATTCTCTTTAGCCCTGGCTGTTGCATGACCTCTCCTGCTATTCCAAGTAACTCTACATCTGTTACGTGCTTTCCCAAGTCTCCGAGTTTTTTGACTTTATCCAAGATTTCATGGGCCTGCTCCTTTGATGGCTGGATTCCGTATTCTTCAAGCATTGATGATATTCCGTGTGCACCTGCGTGCTTGCCTACCTGGAACCACCTTGTTCTGCCTACAAGTTCTGGACTGATTGGCTCGTAGGTAAGTGGATTGCTTAGCACACCATGGGTGTGGATTCCTGACTCGTGACCAAATGCGTTCTCTCCTACAATTGCCTTGTTTGGCTGGACGTGAACTCCTACTGTCTTTGAGATGTATCTTGATGTTTCATAGAGTAGCTTGGTGTTGATGTTTGTTTCATATTTTTTATCAAACTGGAGGCATTGCAATCCCATCACCAGTTCCTCTAGTGATGCGTTTCCTGCCCTTTCCCCAATTCCATTTATTGTAACATGCGCACATTGTGCACCTGCCTGTATTGCAGATATTGCATTTGCAACTGCAAGTCCAAAGTCATTGTGGCAGTGGACGCTGACAGGCAAGTGTGTTGCATCAATTGTATCTTTTGTAATTGCTGCAATATACTGTGGAGTGGAATAACCTACTGTATCTGGAATGTCTAGTCTGTCTGCACCTGCTTCTGTTACTGCCTTGAAAACTTTTTTCAAGAATTCCCTGTCTGTTCTTGTTGCATCTTCTGCTGAAAACTCGACTTTTAGTCCAAGTGACTTTGCATATTGTACTGCATTGACTGCCTTTGCTAGCGCTTGTTCTCTTGTTAGTTTTAGTTTATACTGCAAGTGAATATCAGACGTTGCAATGAATGTGTGAATGTAACCTAGCCCGACTGCAACTGCTGCATCGATATCTTTTTTTTCAGTTCTTGCTAACCCGCAAATGTCTGCCTTCATTCCTGCTGATGTAATTGACTTGATTGCCTGTCTTTCTCCGTCGGATATGATTGGAAATCCAGCTTCGATTGCATCAACACCGAGCTCGTCTAGTTTTTGTGCAATTGCAAGTTTTTGGTCTGGGGTGAGGGCTACACCTGGTGTCTGCTCTCCGTCTCGTAGTGTGGTATCGAAAATTCTAACCTTCATTTGCTTGTCCTCTTGCTAGTGCACATATTCCTGTTCTTGCCATCTCTAGGATTCCATATCCCTTGACAAGGTCCTCTAGTGCGTTGATACGGTCTGGTGTAGCGGTGATCTCAATTATGATTGATGATTTTCTGACGTCATGGACATCGCACTTGAATGCGTTTGCAAGGTCCGTTATCTCCTTGATGTCAGTTGGCTTTGATACTTTGAGTTTCATCATGACAAGTTCTCTGTATATACTCTTTTTCTCGTCTAATAGTTTTACTTCTAATGTATCAATTAATTTGTCTAACTGCTTCAATATTTGGGCTAGTTGTTTTTCGTCTGCCTCTGTAGTGATTGTCATCCTGGAGACTTCGGGGTTTTCAGTTATCCCTACTGATATGCTGTCGATGTTGTAGTTTCTTGATCTAAACAAGTTTGTAATCTTGAACAAGACACCAGGCTTGTTTTCAACTAAAACGGAAATTATTGACCACATGGTATCTCACTAGGATGGTAAGATCATGTCCTTGAGCGATGTACCTGGTGCAACAAATGGTAACACGTCCTCTTGTGGATCGATTGGAATATCAATTACTGTTGCAACATTGCTTTTAATCGCAGTCTGTACTGCCTTGCCAATTTCATCAATTGTTGTAGCACGTATTCCTTGTGCACCATATGCTTCTGCTACCTTGACATAGTCTGGGCAATTCTTGAGGTCAACTCCAATCATTCTCCTATCGTAAAATGTTCTCTGCCACTGGGCTACCATGCCAAGTGTGAAATTATTTAGCAAGAATACAATGACTGGTAAATCCTCTAATACAGAAACTGCAAGTGAGTTTTCTGTCATGTTAAAGCTTCCTTCTCCTGCAATATCTAGTACTGGTACATCTGGTTTTGCTGCCTTGGCACCAATTGCTGCAGGAAATCCCCAACCCATCGTTCCAAGACCTGTTGAACTAAAGAATGTGCCAGGATGGATTACATCAAAGAATAATGATGCCCACATCTGGTGTTGGCCTACTTCGGTAGTAACAATTGATTGTGTAGGTAATACCTCTCTTAATTTTTTGAGAACCTTTGATGCTGCTAATGGGTGAGGATGTACCTTGAGGTTTTCTCTATAGTAGTCCTTTGTCTCCTTGACTCGCTTTGCCCATGCGCTCTCTCCGTTTCGTTTGATTGCTTTTTGGATTAACATTTTTACCATAATACGAAGTGATGTTTTGACGTCTCCTACCACTGCAACGTTTGTTGTCTGATTCTTTCCTATCTCTGCAGGGTCTACATCCATGTGAATGATCTTCAAGTTTCTTTCAAACTCTTCAAATGTTCCAACTGACCTATCTGAGAATCTTGAACCACATGCAAGAACACAGTCGGCTTCTGTCATCATCTTGTTTGCCTCTGCATGTCCGTGCATTCCTATTGGTCCAAGTGAGAGTGGGTGATTTTCTGGAAATGATCCTTTTCCCTTGAAGGTTGTTACAACTGGAATCATTAGTAATTCTGCAATTGATTGCAATTCTGCAAATGCACTTGAAATAATCACTCCTCCTCCTGCTAGAATGATTGGCCTTTCTGCAGAGAGTAACATCTCAGTTGCCCTTTCAATTTGTGTTATGTCTGGGTCTACCCATGGATGGTAACCCCTGATCTTTACTTCGGATGGAAAGTGCACTTCTGCTTCATTTTGTTGAACATCTTTTGGAATGTCAATTAGTACTGGACCTGGTCTTCCAGTTGACGCAATGTAAAATGCCTTTTTTACAACCTCTGGAACTTCGTTTGGACTCATTGGTTGGAATGCATATTTTACAATAGGGTTTGTAATTCCGATGATATCGCTTTCTTGGAATGCGTCGCGTCCAATCATCTTTGATGGCACCTGTCCTGTGATTGCAACCATTGGTGCAGAATCTGCCTGTGCAGTTGCAATTCCTGTAACAATATTTGTAGCACCAGGACCTGATGTTGCAAAACAGACACCTGGTCTTCTACTTACTCTGCCAAAACCGTCTGCCATATGTGATGCGGACTGTTCATGTCTTACCAATACATGTCGGATGTTGCTCTTGTAGAGCTCATCGTATATTGGCAAGTTTGCACCTCCCGGTAACCCAAAGGCAATCTCAACGCCTTCTTTTTCCAAAGCAATCATCAAAGACCTAGCACCTGATATTTTTTCCATAATTTTTCTATCTCCGAAAAATGCTGTATCTTACAGCACAAGCTCGACTAGCAACAAAATACTTGAAATGCTGGTCGCGTCTACTTTTGTCATACCTATCTATTATTTTTCCCTCTAAAATTGTTAATAAGTATTTGGTCAAAAAGTCTTAATATATTACCGCTTGGACAGGCACATTTAGGCACGGTTTTAGGGTCATGGTCAAAAACTCTCTTGATTAAACCAATTTCTAGATTTTAGATAAACGTTGCATGACAGGAACAAAAAAATCCTTATGCAACATTTTAGATTTTTAATATTCTAATGTTTTTTAGTCAACTGCAATCCAGTGGTCTAAACACTAATTGTTGTTAGTTTATCCATATAGAAACAAGCGAGTTTTCATTTATATCACAACTGTTGTATTTTGTTGCAAGTTTCCATATTCCGGACAGATTCCAAATTTTCAGATTATTTATAACCACTGCCATACGATATGTTGAAAATCGTATTCTTATTTGAAAACACTGAAACATGGTATGTATGTTTAGTAGGATAATCTGGGGCGTAAATTATGTAATTCCCTGCTGGAAGTTGTATTGAATAGTGTGCGTTAGCATCAACAAAAGTTTTCGCTACGATTGTGACTCCATCTGTTGCATACACATCTACTTCATAGTTTTTTTGCGTACCTATCCCAAGAGGACCACCTGCTAAAATTACATCACCAGAAAGTGTTCCATCATTTTGTTTTGTAACAGGCATAGAATCATAACTTGTAAAATACCATATTGTAAATGCTCCCATGATACATCCAATTACAATTACCGAAAGGCGTAGAGTTTTCAAAATATGTTATTCTTCACTCTTCAAACCTTAAAAAATTGGTGTAACTTTCTTACTAAGATTCTTCTAAAATCAAGCCTACTCATACGTTCCCGAACAAATGTTTTTTAGTCAACTGCAATACGGTGGTCTAAATAATTGAGATTGTTTTTGTAATCTCTTTTCCAAACCATGCATGAATGTAATATGTGCCCGTCTGATTGATAGATAAATAGCCTAATTCAGAATTCCCGAATTTCATCTCTCCTTCTGTATGATGAAGGGTTAAATCTGGAGGACATGGAACGGTGATTTCTTTACTCTTCCACACTGTTTGATTAGTCTGATTCGTAACCCATACACTTGGTTCTGTACAATCACCAATCATTTCGTTGAATTTTACTTGAAAATTAATTATTTCTCCTACCGCATATGAATCTCGAAGTCCTGTTATTTCAAGCGGATTTGAAGGGTCAAAACTCCAACCTCTCTCAATCAGTTTTTGAGCAGTTTTGGGTTTTACACATGCAGGTGAACCATCTTCTGATTTTAATACAAGCATCAAACCGTTGATACAAGATACGTTTTCCGCAGATATGCCATAGTTTAGCTGTTCTAGAGGTGGGCTCCATGGTATAGTTCCAGCTAATTTGTTGTAATCTATCGTGCCCGGTACAAAGTTCATTGGGCAAGATATTGGAGGTAGTGGATAACCTGCTGGTACACCATAAGGAGAATATTCTGTAGTATTCATAATCTGTAGTTGTACATCTAGAGTTATGACTAACACTTTATTGTAAGAACAATAGTTGTTGGGATCCTTGTAAAGAGAATAGACCAAATTGTATTCTATTGTTGGATTGCTGGTGTTTTGTGATTCTGGTTTTAGTATAACGGTGGCTAAAGAATAATGTGTATATCCATTGATTTGTTCCTCAAATATCGCGCTATTTTCTACAATTGACATGAATTTTGTTACATTAACCGGAGGATACACTTTGTGAATAGTAGATCTTGAACTTGACATGTTTTCTCCCACGTTCACTTCTTGTATGGACATATTACTTGCTGGAGGTCCTAGCTTCAAAATATCATTTTCAGCAAACACACTCGGTATGTACATAGTTGCAAATATGCTAATTGTCAGAATTGCCATTATTGAAAGATGTAGAATTTTCATTTTCTATCTCTTCTCTATTACTATTTTATAATAACAGTAATCGTCACTTTTTGATTGATCTAATTGATATCCGTGGGCAAGTGGAAAACATCCATCATGTCTATATTTTATGTTGGAGAACCATGTGCCATTTACAGAAATGCCAAGTGGTTTTAATTGCAGAGTATTGTCAAGTGTTCGAAATTCGTCTGAAGTAATATTGGTTGTAAATTCAGCATCTATAGGAAGATCGTTACAATATCCATCAATTTTGGTATTATTACTACATTTTTCTAACATGATATGATATTTGTTTCCCACTTGATCAATACTTTCTTGCAGTTTAGGAATTATAGTTATATTATTTGATAAATCTACAAAGTTGACCGTTTGTTGCAATACGGTTCTGTCAAGGCGCACTATTGTCATTTGCGCATAATCAGAATATGAATAAAGATCAGAAAGAGGATTTCCAATATCATGCATTATCAGATAACTGTAAACAACTAATGTGCCACTTGTGACTCCAACTACAAAAAACACAAATGTTACAACAGAGATTTTTTTCATACCTTACACGTACTGGACATACATATCATAAAAAACTGGTGTAGAATTCTTCTAGTTTAAAAAGAGATGGACTTGATGTGCGTCTCAAAAGGGGGATGACATTTTACTGAATCAATGTGCTCCCTGCGTGAACTGTTGATATGGTGAGCCAGCTACTGTGACACGGAAGGTGTAGGTAACTGATCCCTTGTCAGTATCATTTAACCTGACTGTTGCTCCATAGGTACTTGGTATGGCGTCCTTACTAACCGACATGTACAGCATAACTTTGGCCGGAGTATTTACCTTAGTATCTGATAATTTGAAATCTATTCCATTTGTTTTTGTAAATCCGCTATGGGGTGCAGTATAAAGTGTAACTGGAACATTTACAGGAATAGATGTTACATTTAGCATTAAAGTAAAATTTTGACCTTGTGTAACATGAAATATCCCATCCTTGTATAGGGTATAGTTGTAAGAAATAACAATGTCGCTGGCCGTATTTTGATGTGTAGGAAGTCCACCTAGCGGTATTATACCCCATCCGCGAGTTATCAATTCATCAAAGGTGTGAGCAGTGACACAGGCAGGTTGACCATTTTCGTTTTTCATAATAATTTGAAGACCTTCTTTGCATTTTACATCCTTGGCTGCAATTCCGGATTTGAATTGTTTTAATGGTGAAGTGATAACAGGATTTCCCATGGTGTTTATTCCATGAGCAAAAGACTCTTGGAATGAAAATGTCGACATGATGATAATAAAGATAGCAATAGTTGAGAGATACAGGGTTTTCATTTCGCAGTGGCACCTCTCGTAAGATTGAAGAGTTCGTATGACACTACTGAATTATTTCGCAAATTAATTTGTGCAACAAGGTTTTTGGTATTGTTCAAATTGATGTTGATTCCTTGATATGTCCCGTTTGCAGTATAAAGAGTACCTGTGGACATGAACTCACAATAGATACTAGAGTCTATGATTTTTTTAGTCGGAGGATAATCTAAAACTATGGATTCAACTTGCTGTCTTGTGGATAAACGATTGGTGTCATACTGAAGATCTGCTTGTTCTGGATCAAGACATCCCAATTTGGAGGTCTTGGACGAATTGTAAATAATTTCATAGGATGTTATTATTGATGCTACCACAACACCAACAATTATGAAATAATGGAGAGTTTTCATTTTCTAGTTTCCACTCGAATTGATAGTATTGGTACTGACTAGCAGTTTCATTTTCCCGTCATAAAATGTCAAGCCTGCCTGAGGATTTGTGTGGGTGCTAAAATATGTTGGAGGTTGTGGAGCAGCACATTTTGGAAAACCTACAAAGATGTGCAATAACTCACTAGTGCCGTCTGAAAACTTGGCATCTGTCCAATAATATTGTCCGCCACAACCATTGACTGGTAGCCCTCCTCTGAATCCACTTGGAAATAAAGTATAGATCACATCATGAAACGAAATTTGTACGGGATTAAAGTAAGCATCATGCGTATAATTTGGTGTCTCAAAATAATAGACTCGATTTCCAAAAGTAACTGTTCCTACATCGTTTTCCAAACTTGATATTCCATTTGATACTGTTGGTTTTACTACCTTAAACTCTGTACTTGCTGTTTTGTTTGCAAGCGAGACAATCATTGTGTAGGTTCCTGTTTCATTGATTATGGGAAGGTGTCCATTGTGATCCCGTACATGGTAAGTAAAATTACCATGAGAAGGCAAATGTGGTCCTCCTCCAAGTATGGTATCATTTGTAACACAATTTGGACAGTTGAACCAGATTTGAGTATCGTTTGCATCAAAAATCTTTACGTCTGGCTCCCATGCTACACTCCAATATCCTGCATAATTTACTGTGGCATCAATTGGCTGACCAACAGTATAGTTTTGTTGCAATCCGCTTATGTCAACACTGCTAATGAAACGTTGTATCGGAGGTGTTCCTAGAGCCCAGCCGCTGAGAATAAGCTTGGTCGCAGTAATTGGATGCGTGCAAGCCGGAGCAAAGTTTTCTTTTCTTATGATCAAACTAAAACCTGCATGGCAATGCACATCTTGGGCGGACATGCCATTCCTGAATTGCCATAACGGGCTTTGTGCGTATAGGTATTGAGTCAAGGTAGAATTAAGATTGAAATGAGTAATTGCATAGACCTGACCGTACTGAGCTAGCACTGTATAATTGCCTGAAGCGTTGAATGACCAAAAGTCAACTGTTGAGAGTGTCCAGTTATAATTTCCATCTGATGAAACAGAAACATTCTTGTCAAATTGTAATTGGCGCATGGGGTCATAGATCTTGATCATCAGAGGGGTATCTTTGGTTTGATTAAAAACATGACCTGCAATTATTATGTTGTCACCAGTAGAATAGTTTTCAAGATTTGTGCGAACTGTAATTGGAGGGGATGCATAGTGAGGTGGTGGAATTATAGGTGGACAATTGCCAAGACATCCATACGCATCTTCGCTAACAAAAAAACTGATTCCTATCAACGAGACTGTGATTAAGAAATAATGTAGAGTTTTCATTTTTCAATCTCCGTGATGTATGCGTTGTAATAGTCCTCTGTCTGGTATTGGTGCTGTACTATGCCGGCAGTTTTGTTCTTGTCAAGCCAAGTTATTTTCATGCCGTTGTAGATTGGAACTCCGCCAAGACCTGTATCTTTCATCTCCATTATCTTGGGATTTGTAAATTGAGACCAGCATAGAATTGTGGAATTTGTAGATCCATCTGCAAGTCGTACTGCAAAGTGGCGTGTCTCGTTTACTTTGTAGTATCCATCAAATGTAATTATTGGCAGATGATGCCCGAAAGTTACATTAATTGTTCTTGGAAATTCATTGTCACAGTTCAGATTGTCTTTTTCTGGCGTGCTAGAGCCAGTATAAAGAAATGTTATGTTGTCCATCTCTACTGTCCTGTTAGGGTAATCATATACCTGTGATTCGTCATAATTGCGGATTTGGTTGTCAACCTCCATGTTCATCCCATGACAAATCATGTTGTTTTGATATGCTTCACATCTTGGAGGATGAATTACAGGCAGGGAAGCGAATATCTCAGCCGGGACAGATTGAGACATTGATTGTTTCATTGGTTGATCAATAAAGAGAAAAACCATCCCAAGTGATACAAAAGATGCAATTCCAATCGTGGTAATTATTACAAGGTGTAGAGTTTTCATTTTCTGTCCATGATTTAAGGTGGAATACTCCTTGCAATGTTCGAGAGCCTAACTGTTGATTGATGATCAAAGTCAATTAGTGAATATACATCCTGATCATTGTTGTTATAGAAAAATAATGAACTTGCTGTACTATTATGATTTATCACGTCATATCGTACAGTTTCTATATGATTATCCCAAGGCACCCACCCAAATCCCTTGTAGCCATTTATCTCCAAAGGTTGAACGGTTATTCCTTTATTTGCGAGTTCAGCGATGAGATTGGGACCTAGTGGTATGTCCCATTCGTCACCTACCAGTTGAGGAATTAGTTGATAATATTCTTGAGCATAAATTGGTGTCCGTTGTTTTGTGATTCCAACAATAAGCTGTATGTCATGAAATTGAAAGTTATGATCTGGTGAACAAAGCGGCTTGTTCGCATAATATGCGTCTATTTGCATCCTACCATTTTGTTCAATACCTTGCAGTGAGTAACCCTTAGGCAGTACGTCGGGGAGTTTTATAGGGAAATCAACTGATATCTTACTTGGATCAGTCGTTGGGCAAGGATAAGTGATTTGAGAATTTGCTGTCCATCCTCTCTCAATCAATTTCTGAGCAGTAGTAGATGTGACACATGCTGGAGAACCATCTTCTGATTTTATTATTAATTGAAGATCAGATCTACATTGAACATAACTTGGTTTAATTCCCAACTTGAATTGTTTCAGCGGTGAAAATCCGGATGGAGAGTTAAATGGCGGCGTATTTGAGCCATGAAAATTTACCATTAATTGCATCGCAAAATTGCTATCACCACTTATGGCAAAAAGAGTCCATGCTCCACCAATCACATGGGATGGTATGCCGAGACTAGTGTTAAAGTAGCCAGTGTTGTTACTCTTTACTTGAGTTGAGTTTTGTATATTGCCATGGTTATTTACTAAAAAGATGTTTGTCATTGAATTTGGTAACGCGAATCCATTGATTGGAATTATGTCGCCATCAGTAAAGTTAGACTTGAATGTAGAAATTTGTGGAATTTCTATGTGAGCTGTGCTAAAATTTGATGCTCCAATAAGAATCAGAGAAATTACAATTATTGAAAGATATACAGTTTTCATTTTTCTTTAATATTGATTTTAAAATTCCAAGGACCTCCGTGAATGGCACATTTTTCATCCACTCGAGCTCCGGGTGTCATGACAATTGGTAGACCTTTTTTTACAGGTACTGGATTGTGTGGTGGATGCTTTCTAATGTCCCAAAGTAATTGCTCAATTGATATGTTCAACTCTTGTGCTTTCTTGTCTAATGAAGGAATTACAATTAGTGATATTTCTGAAAAATTATCATGTTTATTTGCTCCTCCCCATAGCGAGTCGCCAAACTGCCCTCCACCACTACGTGCTCCGTATCTGTTAAACATGTAATGATTTCCAAGGTCATCCCACATCCTAATTGTGGGAGTACAAAGTCCACTAGTCTGGTCTTCTTGGTGTACGATGCTGTCTTTTACATACATGATTATCTTCATACAATTGTCATAAACCTCAATTGCAGATATTGTTGCCTCAAAATCATTGCCCTTGATTTTCTGTACAACAGGTATGACACTATTCAGGTTTCCTCCTCTGGTAATCATGCCAATGAAATTCTCAGGAATTTTATCTGACAGTTCAACTGGTGTATTCTTGTCAACAATCCATGCATCAGAAGGTGGTGATGCATCTATGACAAAAAATCCCAGAGTCTTTTTTGGATCATGTCTTCCGATTATACGATCTCCCTTTGACACAATAACTTGTTCATACAGCCAATTCAGATTGAAATTTTCTTTTTCGTTAGGTTCTATGGGATAAATTGGTTTTACTAGTACCTTGCTTGCCTTGACAGCATTTGATTTCTGCAATTCCACAAGGTTGCCAATATGAAAATTGTGTAAATTAGAATATGTCAGGTCGCTTACCCTGATCATAGGTACGTTTTTGCTGACCTCATCCAAACAAACAAAGTTTTTTTCATTTGGGTTGTAATGATCATCATCCAATGTAATACAAAAGGCATATGTCGTTCTACCTCCGATCATTTTTACTATGTCACCTTCATGTATCCCTAGTTTTTGCATGTGTGTTTTTTCCATTCTTATTCTGGTCGTTCCCAAATCATCTGGATGTGGGATTTGCATTCTGAAATATTGGCTCAAAGTATGTGCGTACTGGACACGCATGGTTTAAAAAATTGCCGTAGAATTTCACTAGATGATTGTTACTATTTCTGATGCATCTAAGTGGAATTAAAATCTCAGGTTTTTAATTTGCTATTCAAAATATGAAAAATGTGCTTTCAATATGTTGGGTATGAGACTGGGGTTCTGAGTGCTGTTATAGGTTCATTTTGGGGATTTTTCACTATCCAATATATAAAAAAAGAAAAAGGGGTTATTTTTTGCCCCGAGAACTGCGATATGCAGAACTGTTTGGATTCATCTGATTAGCACGATTATTCATAGAGCTTTGATATGCAGAACTGTTTGGATTTGATTGGTTGCTGTGGTTATTTGCAGATTCCCTATATTCAGAGCTTGTTGGATTATGTGCATCAGAACGTTGTTCATTTGGAGAACGTTTGTTTTCAGTCATTGCCTGAGAGATCTCACAGTTAGATATTTGGTTTACTACTCTTTTGTACTATTAACACAATTTTCGATCGATAGTGCGGAGTGCGGATATATGCTCAATCATGGGAGTAAAATTTGCAAATGAGTTAAGTTACAGCGAAAGTTATGATTCCCAATCCTGCTAGCTCACTCATAATATCCAGTCCTTTTGCATTAAGTTTATCTTTTTCAAATGTAATATGACCAAATTCTGTAAAATTAGAAGCAAATGTTACATTATCTTCTCTCATTATCACAATTTTGTTTCCATACAATACAGTTCCTGCTCCCAACTCATAAACAACATTATCATTAGGTCTTAGTATTGTTTCTCCATCAATATTTTTTGTTTCTTCATCTGCAGTAAAAATAAAAATACCAGCACTACACTTTTTCATTTCATCTGCTACTTTAATCCCGATAGGTCTACCTTTATGAGGTTCATCAGTCGCAACAATATGAGGAATTTTATATTTAGTTAAAATGTTCTTTAGTTGTTCTAATGGTGTTTTATTTTTACCATGTGCTATGAAAATATATTTTGGTCCTGATTGTGTTATAGGATTGGGTGGTGTTGGAACAGTATCTCGTACCATGTCATGACCATCATTAATTGTCGAATCACCAATATCTACACCATCATGCTTATCTTCAATAGGTGCGTCTAGTACCACATAAGGTGAACCAGAAACATTACGAATTATTCCAGTAAGTTTTCCATTTTCTACAATTAAATTATAACATTCAGTTGTCCTTTCCGGAGCAACATTAAATTCTCTTTCAAGAACATTTTTGAGTAATTGCTCTGAAGGAAGTTTATTATCAGCATAATGAGCATAAATTCTTTTTAATAAATCAGGCATGAGAGATGCTTTTTTTAATGCAGTCATATGTTCGAGTTCAGAAATAGGTTTAACAATTGATTTACCTAGTTCAGTTAGCTCAATCGTTTCTGATTTTTCTGTACCTATAGTTAGTCCATACTTGAAAGATGAACTTAGTAAATATTTGAATTCTGAGCTAAGAGGTTTTCTCCCAATGGCTTCAGCTAGCAAAATTCGTTTCATAGGACGACCAGCATTATTATCTTGAAGACCTTGTGCAATCACCAAAGATTGTTGTAAAGTATGCTGAGGAAAATTTCTTCGAGCACCCTTTTGATCAGTTTCATCAGTCATGAAATTACCTTAATTATGCAAATTTAAAACCCTTGTGGCAAATAGAGGATAAATTTCCTTGAATATGTCCCCCTATTTTCATATAAAATCTAACTCTTTCAAAGTAAGCATTCTTCTAATTTTGTTATGGGTTTCTTTAACTATCCTTGTTTCTTCATTACCAGAAATATTGTCAGGTATAGAGATCTCACATTCGTATTCTTTTGAATCATTAGTCCAGTGAATGAAGATAGCCTCTCCAATTACCACTTTTCTTATTAAATTTGATACTGTTTCACCACAAGCATTAGCATATTCATGAATGGCATCCAATTCTTTTTTGCTTACTTTTGCAGATATTGTTGGCATGGTCTACTACGATCTACCTCAGTCTACCTTGGATTTACCAATAAAATAGACTTACTTTAGGTTCGAGTTTTGAAAGATTAGAACCTTGTCTATCGTTAGTCTGTGGAAAACTTATTCACTGTTTTTACTAACTAGACTATCAATTCTAGTCATACTATGCTAGGTATAGTCTAGTGCTGTTTTACTAGTCTAGTACTAGCGGCTAGCCTTGTTAAACTACACTTTTACTAGTCTACACAAAGACTAGGTATAGCCTGATGCTACTATTGTTTTTTGTTGATGTTTCTAGTAGATTAGAGAATCTACTAGAGTATGGAATTCTATTCGTAGACTTGGACTAGTCTATAGTGGAATGATAGAATAATCATATACCACACACTAGGCCACGTTTATCGTGGTCTATCATTCCCATGTAGTGCTATCCAGATAGTACCAAAATGTGGTCTATAATTTTAATTCAAAATTAATTCATCAAAGCAAAGTCTCAAAATTTTTGTTATACCTTTCATTTTTACAGTATTGGTATAGTTTTTTTAATTTAACAGAATTTCACTATAGGTTCTCAGCAAGTTCAAGTAAACGTTGATCATATACTGGAGACTTGTTATTTACATCATTATTTTGTTTAACTGATATATCTTTGAAAAATGCTTTAAGATCTTTAATTGTGTGGAAAAGTTGTACCACTAATTCATGATCTAACTGGAATTGTTCTTTTAGGTTCTTAACTTCACTATCTTTGTTTTCCAGTTCTTCTATTCTGATTGATTTTCTATGAGAATCATCTATAGTAAGATCACTAATTGCCTTTTTGAATTCAGCAAAACATTCTTCTCTTGTAGGTGTCAGATATCTACCATCTAGTCCTTTTTTGTGTGCCATGAGCTTTTCAGCTATGTTTGAATTGATTTCATTGTTGATCTTCAGTATGGTATTGAATCTCTTACGAAAGCCGTAGACCATTGCCTTGTCAAATCTATTGCCTACCTTTTCCCGTGATATGCCTGATTTTCTCAAAATCTTGTGTAACAATTGATATGAAGAGTTAACCGTTAGGTGTGGATTAATTGCTGTCTTTTCCACACTTGCAAATATTGGTGATTCTAAAGTTATGGTTTCATGGTTGAACTTTCTTTCTTTGATGTATTTCTTTAATGCGTCACTAGCCTCTGGTGTAAGAAATGCCCAATAGCCTTCTTTTGTATTATCATAAATCCTAATTGCATAGCAACCAGTATCTGGTATTTCTTCCAAGTGTTTCATTCTCAGTATTGGGTCTTCTAGTGCTTGAGGTCTTGATCCAGTAGAGGCAAAAAAGTGAATCAATGCTATTTCCCTTTTTGATTTGGTAGATTCTAGCATCAACTCAATATCCTTATTCGTATATGGTAGACCGCCGCCGCCAAGGTTCTTGTCTTGCTTGATCAGAGCATGCAATGGTTTTCTATAGAATAATTTCCTGTTAATGTCAAGGAACTTTTCAACACCGTTAAGGTGTGCAAGGATTGAAGAGCGTCTTAATCCCCTATCGGTTAGTTCCATGACCCAGTTTTCTAGTTTAATTTGTAAATCTTCAATATCTAACTTGAGTATCTCATCATAGTTTAGGTTGGTATAGTTGCAAAATTGGGTCAAACCATATAGGTAATTCTTGAGGGTAAAAGGAGACGAAATAGATCTTGTAAATAACTTGTAAGCCCTTGATTCTGTCTGGTTTTCTACACGTTGCATACTATGATGTGCAGTAACTCGATAATATCTTTAGACTTCTCGTACAAATTATAATAAATATATTGTTGGAGATAGGCCAAAATCTGTCCAAAATTGGTATGTCTAGGCATGATTGTATCGTCAGAAGACTTAAACTAGATTTGCCTCAAGCAATACCGATTTTGAGCGACAAAGAAGAGATTCTTGATATCATAACGACATTTTTCAATGCTGGAAAGACAAAAAATGTTGCACCACTAAGTGTTATCCAGCTAGAAGATCCAAGATTTTCTGCATACAGTGACGTTCCGCCGTTTGACCTCAAGGACTTTGCAACAACTACCGCATTGGAACAGTTGCGGTTTGTCAGCATATCCGACTATGATTATGAATTAAAAAATCTGCGAGTAGACCTGTTTGATACGTTTGCAGTTGCAACATTTACTGTACTCCAGTCTGGCATGATAGTTGACAATTACAGTTTTCGCGGGCAGCACATGACGATGAACAGCAGGGCAACATTTGTCTTGGGAAAAAACCCAAAATGGAAGATTGTGCACCTGCACCTGACAAAAATTTCAGATTAAAAATTTACTTTTTTGGTTTATTCTTTTGTGGCTGCTTGGGTTTCTGAGGAGACTCTGACTTTAGTTTCTTGAAAATCTCGTGGGCCTCTTTTACTGTGGCCTTTTGGTGGACGATTGCTCTTACTGCCTTGATCATTGCAACTGGGTGGTCGTTTTGCCAGATGTTTCGTCCCATGTCAACTCCTGCTGCACCTGCTTGTAGTGCGTCATGGGTTAGGTTAAACACGTCAAGCTCTGTTGCAAGCTTTGGACCGCCTGCGATTATTACAGGAACTGGACATGCTGTAACAACTTTTTCAAAGTTTTCACAATAGTATGTCTTAACCAAGTGTGCACCAAACTCTGCAGCCATCCTGCATGCTAGTCCAAGATATCTTGCATCACGTTTTTCAAGTTCTTTTCCTACTGCAGTAACTGCTAGTACTGGAATTCCGTATTCCTCGCCTTCATTTACTAGGTTGCCTAGACTGACAAGTGACTCGTGCTCGTGTGGAGCTCCGATAAATATTGACATTGCTAAAGCAGACGCGTTTAGTCTGATTGCCTCTTTTACTGAGGTGGTAATTTTTTCATTTGAGAGGTCTTGTCCTATGATACTTGCTCCTCCTGAGACTCGAAGTACTACGGGAACTGGAAAGTTTGCATCAACTGATGTTCTAAGGACACCTCGTGTTAGCATGAGAGAATCTGCAAAAGGTAGCAGTGGCGCAATTGTTCTTCTTGGAACCTCTAGTCTTTCTGTCGGTCCAAGGAAATAACCGTGGTCTACAGCAAGCATTACACCTCGCCTGTTTTGTGGCTTGATTATTTTTGCTAGTCTGTTTTTGAGGCCCCAGTCCATAACATCATCGAAAAAATTTGCCTTAGTTAAGCGTTTCTGAATTTGTAATTATTATTTTCATGGAATCATTTCCTTGGTGGGCGTAATCCAATGCCTTAGCAGATTCTTCAAGTGAAAACTTGTGAGTTATCAAATCTTTTACATTTACTGTTCCTTTTTGAATCATCTCAAATGCTTCGTTGGTGTCTTTTTCAGAAGCTGCATAGCTTGGTGTGATTGTAATTTCTTTCGAGTATACCTTGCTCATTGCAAGTTGCATGGTTACATCTTTTGTTGGGACTCCAAACAAAACTATTGTTCCCCCCTTTCTGACAAAGTCGATTGCCTGGGCAATTGCATTGACACTTCCGGTGGATACCATTACGATATCTACTCCGCGGTTCTGTGTCTTTGCGAGAATTTTCTGGTATGCATCCTTGTCATCTGATCTTATTGATTCTGTAATGCCAAATTTTTTTGCAAAGCCCAACCTGAAATCGTTGATATCTAAACAAAAAATGTCCTGCAATCCATATGCCTTGCTTAGCATCAAGTGCATCAGTCCAGTTGGACCTGCACCAAGAATTGCAATCGAGTCACCTTTCTTGAATTTTATTTTGTTCCATGCCCTGATGCAGCATGCAAGGGGCTCTAGCATGGCTGCCTCTTCAAAACTCACGTGGTCGGGTAGCTTGATTACTCCTCCATGGGACACGTTCCATTGGGGAACGGTAAACTCTTCTGCTAAACCGCATGGTGACAAGTTTGTCTCTGAATATTTCTGGCACATGGTCTCATTTCCATGTGTGCAATAGTGGCAGGAATAACATGGCACGTGGTGGTGTGTAAAGACCCTGTCGCCTTTTTTGATATGGTCCACTCCCTCTCCAACTGCAGAGACTATGCCTGATGGCTCGTGGCCAAGCCTCATTGAGGGCTGACTGTATTTTCCGTATATCTTTTCCAAGTCAGAGCCGCACACACCGCATGCCTTCATTGTAACCATGACCTCTCCCGGTCCTGGTTTTGGAGATTCTACATTTTTTATCTGGACATCTGATGGTCCTAAAACAAAAGCCGCTTTCATTGTTCAAGCTAACTGTACTTACCGTTTTATCTTTTCCGAAAGTCTTGCGTCATGAAAAACGAAAAACGCAATATAAAGAAATTATTTTTTCCATGATGGCAATTAAATAAGGCTGTATTTTTGAACAATTTATCTATGGACTTGTGGCGTGATATTGAACCTGGCCCAAAAGTGCCTTCAGTGGTAAACGTTATAGTAGAAATTCCAAAAGGTTCGCAGAACAAGTATGAATATGATAAAAAAAGAGGCGTGATAAAACTTGACAGAGTTTTGTTTTCACCATTTTTCTATCCTGGGGAATATGGAATAATCCCGCAGACATTTGCAGAAGACGGGGATCCAATGGATGCACTGGTGCTTGTCACAAACCCAACATATCCTGGCGTGCTAATTGAAGCCAGACCTATTGGAATGCTTCGAATGAAAGACGGCGGAGAGATGGATGACAAGATCTTGTGTGTTGCAAAAGACGATGTCAGGTTTAACAATTTGACTGACATTTCAGGCCTTGACAAGCACTATCTAAAGGAGATTGGGCACTTTTTTGAGGTGTACAAGCAACTTGAAGGAAAGAAAGTTGAGATACTTGGATGGAAAAATGCCGTAAGCGCAAGAAAGGCAGTAACTGATGGAATAAAACTGTACAAAAAGACCTTCAAAAAGTAAACTCGTGTTTAATTTCCTGATAAAAAAATCCAAACAAAAATGGTATTAACCTGTATCGCGAATTGAAATGTGTCATGAATGAAGGCGACCGTGCACCCGACTTTGAACTTACTGCAAATGATGGTAGCATTATAAAACTAGGATCTTTTCAGGGCAAGAAAAATGTCGTACTGTGTTTTTACCCTAAAAATCACCTGTTTGGCTGCCCGTCAAAGAAAATATTCCAGATGGCGCAGGCAACAATTGAAGCATATCCTCAGATAAAGGCGCAAAATGCAGAACTTTTTGCAATATCTGTTGATACAGTGCAGGATCAGAAAAAATTTGTCGAAGAATATGGTGTTCCATATCTTCACCTCAGTGACACTGCCAAGACTGCATGCAAGGTATATGCTGGACTAAACATTGCAGGGCTTGCAAAAAGGTCAACTTTTATCATCAACAAAGATGGCATCGTGTCAAAAATTTTCAGAGATGTCAGTCCTGAAAAACATGGCCAAGAAATAATTTCGTCATTGCAGAACTTGAAATGATTTGATTTTACCAATTCAATATATTTTTAAAGACGTTAGTTAAGACTTGATTTGTGCTGGATCTAGTAGCAAAGAAAATTTTCCTTACCAAAGGTAAGGGCGTTCATCCTGACAGGCTCACAAGTTTTGAGTATGCACTCAGAGATGCAGGAATTGCAGGAACAAATTTGGTTTTGATTTCAAGTATATTTCCACCTGGATGCAAGGTGATTCCAAAGGCTGAAGGTCTGAAATTAATCAGACCTGGCAGCGTTACATTTGCAATATATTCCAGGCAAGAGAGCAATGAGCCACACAGATTGATGGCAGCATCCGTTGGAATTGCAGAACCAAAAGACAAGACAAAGTATGGCTATCTTTCAGAATATGTCTCCTTTGGAGAGACTGAGAAAGAGGCAGGCGACTATGCAGAAGACATTGCAGCACAGATGCTTGCATCATCACTTGGAATATCATTTGATGTAAACAAGAGCTGGGATGTAAAAAGACAGCAATGGAAAATATCTGGAGAGATTTACAAGACTAGAAACATAACACAGAGTGCTGTCGGTGATGCAAAAGGCAACTGGACTACTGTATTTACAGCAGCAGTATTGATTCTCTAAATTTTATCTTCGTTTTAAAAATAGGTAGATTGCGGCTCCACCTGCCGCAACTATGCCAATCAATGCGTATATGGAATAGTTATTTTGTCCACTTGGAGGAGTTGGTGGTGGTACTACCGTATTGTTTTGATTGTCTGCTGGAATGGTATTGCCCAAAGTAAGTGAGGCCTGATCATTTGTGATTGTTGTATCTTTACCCATTAGGTAGATTGCAGAAATGTTCTGTCCATAGTCTGGGTCCACTATCCAGCCTGACTTTGTAAGGTCTGCGGGAAACTTTTGACCATTCTTTATTGTGGTTGGAGCCAAGTTCCCGCCATGTCCTGTCACTGCAACATTTTGATTTGATATTACGGTTACATCCAAAATGGAATTTAGCGGAAAGAATCCAACATTAAAGTAGTTTGATTTTTCAAGCTTGTCGACTCCTAGTAACTCTAGTGGCTTGACTTGAGTCACTTGGCTTGTAATAGGAATTTGTTTTGATACTTGAATCTGATACACCTGAGCCTGCTGTCCTGGAGTGATTGCAAATGTTACTGTCGAGTTGGAATCTTGGGCCATCTTTTGTGCTGCGGTGAAAAATCCTCCGTCATCGCGGATTTGTTTTGGAATTAAAATTGCAGTAAGTCCGTCAAAAAGATATGACGAGTCTGGTCTTGACATTGTGTATATTACCGATATTGTCCTGTTTCCTGATACAATTCCTGATGTGCCAAGTGCATTGCTCAAATCTCCTTTTGGATTTACATAGACACTGCTAAACTGGGCGTTTGTTGCAAATGCCTGGTTTATGCTGCCAATTAAATTATCTCCGATTTGTCGTGCAGCTGTCTGGATTGTTGTAATGTTGTAACTTTCAACAAGTGATGGTGATACGATATTTACCAAGATACATCCTTGGTCCTGAATTCCTATGACACAGTTCTGTGCGTTTGTTATTACGACTGATGTTACATTTGCAGTATTGCTAATCTTTTGACTAAGATCTGCAGGTACTCGCATCTCAACTGGACTTGTTGATGCAAGTGTGATAAATGCCGTAGTCTTGTTCTGGATTTTTTCATCAACTAGAATATGTGCTGTTTCTCGGTATGATGCAAGTTGTGGTTGCTGCGCATAGGCTGCAACAAATGATGTCATCAGTAATGATAGAATAATTGATACCGTAAGAAGATTTTTCATTTAAAGCAATTCTTGAAATCGAACTATTAAGTTATTCTCTTAATTTTTCTATCTTTATTGCAAATCTTTGAAATGGTTCTTCCTTGAAGTGGTTCTTGCAGACAAGCATGGTCTGCTGCGGATCTGGACCGCAATCATAAGTGACCAAGTACTCGGGTTCTTTGTTACAACATCTTGGGTATTTCACTTGGCAAGTAATGGTCGTCATAAAATAAAATAGTTCTCGATCTAAACTCTAGGTTTAAATTATAATGTGCGTACAATGTCTTTGACATCGGTTCAAACCGTAGGGGAACATTGCCTGGCAGTTGGGGGCGCTTGACTGCCAGGCGCTTTTAATTAATTACTTTCTCAAGTCTTGCCGTCTGGTTCTTGATGTATTCAAAACCTTCTTGCCAGAAACTCTCTGATGTTATGTCGATACTATGTTCCTTGAGCAAGTCCTCTGGTTTCTTGGAGCCGCCTGCTGCAAGTATGTCAACATATGTGGAAGCAAATGATCTTCCCTCCTTTCTGTATCTCTGGTATAGTGATAAAGACAGTAAATTGCCAAAAGAATAGGAATAGCAGTAAAATGGAGAGTGGTAAAAGTGTGGGATGCATGTCCACTCTGTTCCAAAGTCTGGCGTTACATCTACCGAGTTTCCAAACTGGTCCTTTAACGTCTTCATGTACTCTGATGTGATATCTTGCACCATGGCACCGTTGCCAATCTTTTCATGAGCCGCAATCTCAAAGAGTGTAAAGTATGCCTGTCTGCCCACTGTCGCATACATGTCATCAAGGTGTTCTGTCAATATTGACTGCTGCTCGTCATCTGATATCTGGTCTAAAATCTTGTTAAACAATAGCATTTCAGAAAATGTGGATGCAGTCTCTGCTAGTGGTAGTGGAGCTTCTGCTATGAATATTGATTTTCCAGATGCTGCGATACTGTGTATTGCATGTCCAAGCTCATGGGCTAGTGTGAAGACATCATTTGTCCTGCCCTTGAAGTTTACCAAGACATATGGAGTGATCTTGGGGGATATTGTACTGCAAAATGCTCCGCTTCTTTTTCCAGGTCTGATGGTCGAATCCACATGTCTTTGCACAAAGACTCTTCTTGCATACTCACTTAGTTGCGGGCTGAAATCATTTAGTGTATCAAGAACTAGCTTTACTGCCTTATCATAGTTGTATTTTTTTTCCTCTCTTTTTTGGATTGGAGCATAAATGTCATATCTTCGCAGTTTTTTCATCTTTAGGATCTTTGCCTTTAGCAAAAAGAACTTACGAAACACATCTGCATTTTTCTTGCAGACTGCAAGTAGTGCTTCTACTGTCTTGTCGTCTGTGTCGTTTCCAATGTTTCGAACTGATATTGGAGATGAATATCCTCGTATGTTGATGCATTCGTCTTTCCAGTTTGAGACAATATTCTGGTAGATTTCTCCTAGCACGCCCTTGTTTTTGTCAAACTCTGACAATAATGCCTTGTATGCAATCTCTCTTGTCTTTGGCTTGGGGCTTCGGATTAGTACTGATAGTTCTTCTCTGTTGTACCTTTTTGTCTTGCCGTCGATTTTTACCTCAAATGTAAACGCGTTTGTAATTTTGTCGTATATCTTGACTAGGGCAGAATGGCCAGTGACATCTAGAGTATTGATTATCCTCTCTTCTGGCTCTGTTAAGGAATATTTTGCAAGCAACCTTTTGTATCGTAGAAATTCGTGCAATTCACCAGATGACTTCATCAGCCTCTGGGCATTTTTCTCGTCAATCTGCTTCTTCCACCATTGGTCAAAAAACAGGGTCTGGTTTTCAAGCTGAGCTCCCATCTTTCTCATCCTGGAAACTAGGGATGTTGCCTTGTCTGACTGGGTGTCTGATGAATATTCTAGTGATGCATAGCCTGAAACTCTGCCAAACTCTTCTGTGATGTCCTCCAAAGTATGGAGCATTGACATGAATTTTCTCTCAGATATTGTGGGCTTGAGAATCTTTTTGTTTTTCTCAAAGTTTTTGACGTCATTTTGTATGACTTTGAGGCGTTTTTCAAAGTGTGGTGACTCGGGGTCCTTGACAAGTTCGCTTAGATCCCATTTTTCTTCCTTGAAAACTTGCATCCGACTCTAACTTTTGGTTTCTTCTTAAAATACTATGTGGAAAATGGTTTTGGGTTTTACAGAATCTGGTGGTGATTTGTAATAGATGATTTTTCCAAAAATTATCTAGTAGAATTGATATGAACAATTTGTGCACACGTCTTATATACAAAAAATACGTAATGTAATCCATGAGCATGACAGCATGGCATTGTTACAGATGCAATTTGACTTTCAAGGACAAGTCACATGTTGACATGCATAAAGAAATTTCCCGACACGACGCAAGAAAAGTAGAAATCGCACAATAGATTTTTTATATTTTTTGTAGTACCATGTTGGTTATGGCAAAACCTTGCAAGTATTTATTTAACCCAAAAATAAGTTAGTCGTTCGTGGATCATCACAATTTCAAGGGTAAAGACATCCCTCACCTGAAGATTAAACCCAACATGGGTATTGATGATCTAGTTGACATTTTTGCAAGTACTGGTTATAATGCAAGACAACTAGGTGATGCAGCGAAACTATACTGTAAAATGATTGAAGATGATGCAACAATATGCCTCACAGTTGCTGGCGCAATGACTCCGGTTGGCTTTGGAGGTCTGTTTAAGACATTGATAGAACGTGGCTTTGTTGACTGGATTGTATCTACTGGTGCAAATGTATACCATGAAGACCATTTTGCATGGAACCTTCCTGTAAAGCAAGGACACTTTGAGGTAGATGATATGGTGCTTTATGAAAAAGACATTGTTCGAATTAGGGATGTCTACATCAAAGGTGATGAAACACTAAAGGCTGAAGATAAAATTGTACAGAAAATGTTTACAAAAAGTCTGCTTGACAAACCGTTTACCACTGCTGAATTCTGCAACGCAATGGGGAAATATTCAAAACAGTACTCCAAGAGTCCAGAGCGAAGCTTTGTTGTAACTGCATATGATTATGATGTTCCAGTCTATATTTCCACGCTAAAAGACTCGTCACTTGCACTTGACTTGGCTCCTCTACGGCTTGCAAATAAAATTCACAGCCTTGACTTTGTAAGGGAGATAATAGAACAAGCTGCAATTTTGTACAATTCTAAAAAATCGGGAATATTGGAGCTTGGTGGTGGTGTACCAAAAAACACTGCACAGCAAACAGGTCCACTGCTAGATCAAATACTTGGACTGGGTCATGGTGGACAAAATTACATAATCCAAATCACTGATGCAAGGCCTGACACTGGTGGTCTTTCTGGTGCAACATTACAGGAAGGAAAGAGCTGGGGCAAAGTAAAGGATGCCCACGAAGATGTAATCATGGTGTACACAGATGCAACAATTGCATTTCCAATACTGTGTCTTTATGCTCTAAGCAACGAAAAGCCAAGAAAACCAAAGAGGCTGTACAAGAAACTGCCAAAATACTATGAAGACCTGTCCAAGGCATACTTTAACAAAAAAAGAACCTAGAAAATAAAATCAATAAGATGTGTGGTTATCAGTCTAGAATCGGTCAAATCTTGCTTTTTCTGTGTCCCGGTCTTCTTTTGTTGCCTTTTTCCACTCTTTGTAATGTTCTTTGCACAAGATTGCCTTTTTCAAACCATGTGGTATACCTACCCCTGTACCATCTACTTTTGAGGCGGTAAGAGAACGAACACCGTCATTGTCACAGCCTGTGACACTGCATTTTGCACCTTTTGATATGAGGCCCATGAGAGTTCTAAAACGCACTATTATATCAGATTTTTTGATATATGAAAATGTCATTTTTTGTAATTAAGAAAAGATGGTTATAAGGGCATTTTATCCTTTCAAGATCTCCTCCAATTCTTTCATAGCATCAGGATTTTCCTTGAGATATCCTATTGCAAAACTTACTCCCAATTTATCAAGAAACAATACTGCAAGGCTTTTGCCGTCATCTGACAAAAGTTTGCGTTTGACCAATCTTCTTGCTATGGTATCGAAACTTTCTTTTATTTTATAGTGGGAGGCGATTTTCTGCCATTTTACCTTACTTCGCACAGTTTGTAGGCTAGTATACCCCCTATGGCCAATCAGTCGCTCATCATACATTTGTAGTAAGACAGCTATCTCATATGGCTGAAGATCCAATGTATTGTATAACTATACAGTAAGTTATAAATGCGTATTATGTCTAGTGATTACATGCGAAAAAGAACCGATTTTGTAACCGCCGTAAGAAATACACTTAATGTTCTAAAAACCGGAGAACCATATACTCTAAACAAATTGTCTGAAGAGACACATTTGAATTTCCGTACTGTGAAAAAGATCTTGGAGGTTCTGGAATCTAATGCAGAACTTGTTTCTGGAAAAACATTGGATGTTTCAATATTTGACAAACTAACTATAGTACGGATGAAAGAAAAAACTGGTATGACATCTTATCCACCACATATTCAAAACATGATAATAAAGACAACTCACTATCCGACTCCATCAAGAGAGGAAGAAGTCTTAGTACATCTGTTCTTAAAAAATGCCTTTGGTACCTCTTCTGCAATAAACATTACAGAAGACAATGTTCTACGTGAATTGGTAGACGCTGAACATGTGGGGAAAACCAAAAAACATACATACTATCTAACTTCTGATGGCAAATATATTGCAAAAGGAGCCTTGGAACTATATCCTGAATTGAAAACTATGCTAAAACCCTCAAGTGGAATAAATGAAATACAAATCATGTCTTCATTCGAACAACCGTCCATTCCAGTTGCCCCGAGCCTGTTGATGATCAAACAGAAGTTGCACATTATGAGGGCTAGAACATGACACATGAACTGAGAATAGAATGTAATAATTATTCGGGTGCTATGTCACAGGATCGTTGTAACCTGTTAAAAGAATACGTTAAACAAAATATGAAGCACATTTGTACCATCCGAGATGTAAATATGACTGAGATAGAAATACTTCCAAACTTGATCCAACCTACTTTGACAATTAAATATGAAAATGGTGACCACGCCGCACTTGTGGAAACTCTGGACAAGATTTTATTAGATGTTGGAATTACGGCCATAAAAGCAGTTGTAAACAAGATTGTGACTAGGGCTGTAGAAGGAGTACTTGCTGGAAGTGGAGTTGGTCTGGTGGCAGGTGCCTCTTCAAAGAATGCAAGAGCAGCCTTGGGAGCCACACTTGTAGGCGCATTATTGGGAGGTATAATAGGAAACATCATAGAAAATAGGATACTGGAATTAGTATCAACTAAAGAACGAGGGATGTGGAATCACCAACCATATGTGCAAGCCACCTAAAATTTACAACTAACGCAACGATTCTATGTTTCTCAATGTTAAAACAGATTTTTGTTGTCTTAAGGCTTGAAATCTTGCCAAGAACAGTCTTAGATATATGGTATAAATTATTGTCAGATATGTGGCTGGTATCAGATGCTAAACAACTTTAGGGACAGGCTAAAACCTACTCTGCAAAACATTGGCAAAGTTTTTGCTGCTACAGGACTGTCTGCAAATTTCTGGACTGCAGTAGGACTGGCATTTGCATTTGCGTCTGCAATCATATATGCAATTCATCTTGATTATTCTTTTATCTTGGGAGGGGTCTTACTTCTTGTTTCTGGATTCTTTGATGTTGTTGATGGCCAGGTTGCCCGAATTACCGGCAAGTCATCAAAGAAAGGTGCATTTCTTGATTCTGTTTTTGATAAAATTGCAGAAGTTGCAATATTTCTTGGAATTTTAATTGGTGGATATTCCCAAGGATATCTTGTATTATTAGCAATAGGACTATCTTTGCTTGTAAGCTACACAAGAGCAAGGGCTGAATCTCTTGGAGTACAGCTACAGGGAATTGGAATCGGAGAGCGAGCAGAGAGATTGCTTGTAATTGCAATCATTGGAATGATTGGATTTCTAAATTATGCTGTAGTCATTGTTGCAATAATTGCTGGAATAACATTTGTTCAGAGAATAATAACAACAGCTCATGGAATAAAGGACTAGACTATCTTAGTCTGCCAGTCTGACGTCTTGAATCAGCTGATCTAATTTTTAGAATTCCAAAGTGAATTGCACATGAGATACAGTACCATTTTAGTACAGTTGGTGCTGCAATGTATGCGCCTTGGGCTCTTAGTTCTTTTGCCAAAGTGTGCTCTACTAGGTTTAGCCTAGATGTGACTTTCTTTGCCTTGTCTCGTGGTACGGTTGCACCGCAGTTTGTACACTGGATACGATCCGAGGAACCCTTTCCTCCCTTCTTTCGTCCACGACTTGCACGCTTTAGTGGCATGTTTTACCTGTATAGAGCCTCTTTATAACGATATTTGACCGACCAAGTTCTTGCCAAATTGGCGTTCTGATGGAACGAATGCTTGAATTTGTGTCAACTTTCTTGTTTGAGATCAAAATTAGTCTGATGGATAAATGTCAGATCCTTGGTTTGACGTAAAAATACTGATTAAAATTTAAATTTAATATTATTTTAAAATCAAACATGCGAGGCCTTTGCAGTATTTGCCTTAGCTCAAACGTAGAGATTGTAGTAGATAAAGGCAAGACAATATGCCAAACCTGCCTGAAGGGTCAGAAAAAGGACTAAATGGAAAGGTATTAGCATAAAATCAAATGAAGGTTGCAATTTTTTCACACTGTACAATTGATGAAATAACACAAAACGGTACTACAGTTGAAACAGCTGGAGGTCCTGCATGCTATTGCGGACTGACTGCAAAAAACATGAAGTTTGAAATTGACCTTCATACAAAAGCCGGTGCAGATTTTACATTCAAGTCAGAACTAGAGACAAAAGGAATTTTTCTCCCACAGAGTTCCATATCTGAAAAACCAACAACAAGGTTTGCTCTGAATATATTTGGAACAGAACGTGATCTTTATCTTAAAACAAGATGTGATCCAATTGAATCAATAAAATCTGATGCAGATGGCGCAATTGTTAGCCCGGTCTTTGATGAAATATCAGAAGATACTCTAGATAACATAAAAGAAAACTTTGATTTTACATTGCTTGATCCTCAAGGATATCTTCGAAGAACTGCACCTGACAACAAGGTATTTCTTGAAAAAACTAATCTTGATTTGTCCAAAATAACTGCAATCAAGTCAGACCCAGATGAGGCGTTTTATCTTACAGGGCTAAAAGAAAAAGAAGCAATGATTGCATTGCAAAAAAAAGGTGTCAAGCACGTGCTGTATACCAACAAACAAAACATAACAATGCTTGTAAAAGATAGGATGTATCACCTGAAAATTCCTAACATGAAAATAAATGACACAACCGGAGTTGGCGATATATTTTGTGCATCATTTATTTGCTCTTATCTCAAAGAAAAAGATCCTATCTGGGCAATCTGTTTTGCAGTAGGTGCTGCACAGGCAGCACTTGAATCTGGCGCAACAGGTCTTAACAAGGTCCCAGCAGGTGGTGATACTGAAAGAAACGCAGCATATCTTTACAATCTGATGCAGTTCTCAAGTGTCTAAGCTTTTATTGTGTGAGGGTGAATCTAGTCTGTGAAGGTCGCAATATACAGTCAAGACCAGGAACAGACTGTAAAATCAGTCAAGCATTCGCTTGAAAGCCATGGCATCGAGTCTGTAAATCTAGGGAAAAAACCACTTGGAAAAGACATTGACTATGTAATCGTAACAGGGGGAGACCGTGGAGTAAGAAAATATTTCCATCATGTTACAACTTCTGCAATCCCGGTTCTTGGAATAAACGAATACGAGTCTAGTGGATTTCTGGCCCAGACTGATCTAAAGCAATTTCCGATATATCTTAACAGACTAAAAAAAGGTGATTTTTCAATAGAGGCACTGCCACGAGTTGGAGTGAAAATTGATGGAAGACAAATTTATCCCGCACTAAATGATGTTGCAATATTTTCCTCAAAGAGTGCCATACTAGTAGAGCATGTATTGAGGGTAAACGGGGAAGAACTATGGCATGACAGCAGTGATGGACTGATTGTATCTACGCCAATTGGCTCATCAGCATATTCCATGTCTGCAGGAGGTCCTACAATATATCAAAACTCCAAAGTCTTTTGTATTGTATCAGTAAACTCACTTGATATTACAAGACGTCCACTAATTGTCCCAGAGGATGCTTTGATAGAAATAGATGACATCTCATCGAGCTTGCGTTGCGAAGTTGTAATTGATGGTAAAGACAGATTCAAAATTGACAAAACACTCGTATGTACAAAATTCTCCCAGCCTGCAAATGTTATTCGAATGAAAAAAGACTCTACTACAGTCTCTGCACTTGCCAAAAAGGTAAAACTCGCAGACGAGCTTTTGAACATGCCTCCAAGCTCAAAGTTGTTGCTTAAAACTTTGGAATATGAGGGCTCGCTTACACAAAAAGAGTTGGCTGAAAAGACATTACTCCCTGATAGAACAGTCAGGCTTGCATTGAGTCACCTACTTGAAAAGGGATATGTGAAAAGAAGAGTCTCACTGCGTGATACTAGACAACGAATTTATGAAATTCCAAAATCATCCTAGGCGTTTGCTGAAGCACGTATGAATGCCTCAAAGGATTCTTCGGGATATCCTGGCCTACTACTAAACTCTGGATGGTATTGTACTCCGAGATAGAATTTATGATTTGGAATCTCCAAGACTTCCATGCGCTTTTTGTTATCACTATACCCTGAAAACCTCATGCCCTTTGATGTGAACACATCCAAATATTTCTGGTTGAACTCAAATCTGTGCCTGTGCCTTTTGTGAATCTTGGTTGATTTGTACAACTTGAATGCCATTGTATTTTCCTCAACTGTAATCTCGTGAGCTCCCAAGCGCAGAGAACCTCCTAGATTTGCAACTGTTTTTTGCTCAGGCAGTAGATCAATCACAGGGTTTTCAGTGCTTGGTGCAATCTCTGTAGAGTTGGCATTTGTCAATCCGCAAACATGTCTTCCAAATGCAACTGCCGCAAGCTGGAAACCAAAACAGATTCCAAGATATGGTATGTTCTTCTCTCTTGCATAGTTTGCAGTACTGATTATTCCTTCTGCGCCCCTGTCACCGAATCCGCCTGGAACAATTATCCCATTGTATGACGCAAGCTTGCTCAAATCTCCGTTTAGCTCTTCAGAATCAATCCAGTCAATTATTACATTTTTGCCAAGCTTGGCACCTGCATGCTTTAGTGCATGATTTACACTCACGTAACTGTCTGCAAGTTTTACATATTTTCCAATCATTGCAATCCTTACAGATTCTTTGAGATTTTCAAAGGAATTTATGATTGCATTCCACTTGTCCCAGTTTGCAGATGTGTTTACCATTCCGACCTTACCAAACTTTTTGAATATCACATCAACTATTCCTTGGTCGTACAACATCTGCGGTACTAGCAGTATTGATTCTGCATCATGACATGAAAACACGTCACGCTCTGAGACGTTTGTAAATAATGAAATCTTTTTTCGTGTTGCAATCTCTAGTGGTCTTGTACATCTTACAGCAAGCAAATCTGGTTGGATACCAATTCTTCTTAATTCCTGAACACTATGCTGAGTGGGCTTTGTCTTTTGTTCTCCTACCACAGCAAGTGATGGTGCAAGTGTGACATGAATGAAAATTACATTTTCTGGACCCTCCTCCAGTCTCATCTGTCTTAACGCCTCAAGAAATGGCAAGCTCTCAATGTCACCAACTGTCCCACCACACTCTATTACCAGCATGTCAAGGTTCTCACTTTTGACTATCTTTCTGATCCTGTTCTTGATTTCATCTGTAACATGGGGAATTATCTGCACGCATGCACCCAGGTACTCTCCACGTCTTTCTGCCTCGATAACGCTAGAATAAATTTGAGCAGTAGTGATATTGTGAGTCTTTAGCATGTTCTGGTTTAGGAATCTCTCATAGTTTCCAATGTCCATGTCGCATTCTCCTCCGTCTTCTGTGACATAGACCTCGCCGTGGGCAATAGGATTCATGGTGCCTGCATCATAGTTCAGGTATGGATCAAATTTTACACAAGAAACTTTTTGATTAGAAAGCTGTAATAACTTTGCAACAGATGATGAAACAACACCTTTTCCAAGGCCAGACATGACTCCGCCTGTCACAAAAATGTATTTTGTAGATTCTGTCTGCATATCCATGATGGATTTGAGATCCTTTTATTTCTTATTCTGTGATTGTAGCTTTCTTTAGACTGGTTGCAAACGATCCAATCTTGGTTTCGATCTTTTCTGGAGGTGTACTCTCTATTAATCTCAAAAATGCACTTCCTACAATTATCGCGTCTGCTCCAGATTTTATTATGAATCTTGCCTGATCTGGATTGTTTACTCCAAACCCTACTCCCAATGGAATTTTTCCACCAAGTATCTTTTTGGCATTTTTAATTGCGTTAGTTGTATAGTTTTGGAATTGTTGCTGTCCACCTGTTGTCCCAAACACTGACACCAGATACAGAAAACCTGATGACGAGTCTGCAATTTTCTTGATTCTTTCTGGTGTAGTATTTGGAGAGATCAAAAATATTACATCCATCTTGTTTTTCTTGGCTGCCTGCAAAAATTCCTTTGATTCGTTAATTGACATGTCAGGCAAAATCAGTCCGTCAATTCCTGCTTTCTTTACAATTGCTATGAACTTTGCATAACCGTGTCTGTACAAGATGTTGGTATATGTCATCAAGACTAGCGGAATCTCTGTCTCCTTGCGGATTTTTTTTACTATTGAAATAAACTTGTCAAGATTCATGCCCTTTTGCAATGCTTGAAATCCTGCATTTTGAATCACTGGTCCGTCTGCCAACGGGTCTGAAAATGGCATCCCAAGTTCAATTATATCCGCACCGCCTTTTACAAGCCCTCTTACTGCAGAAATCGTGTCCTTCTCAGTAGGAAAGCCTGCCATGACATATGCTATCAATGCCTTTTGGTTCTTTGACCGCAGGTCTTGGAACTTATTTTTTATTCTTGACATTTTTACTCAAATATCTCCCAACTTCTTCAACATCCTTGTCTCCTCTGCCAGATAGTGTAACTACAATACTCTCACTTTTTGGCATGTTCCTTGCTATCTTTACTGCATATGCAACTGCATGAGCTGATTCAAGTGCAGGTATGATTCCCTCTTGTTTTGAAAGCAAGAGAAATGCCTCTACTGCTTCCTTGTCGTTTACTGCATCATACTTTACTCTCTTGGCATCTTTTAGATACGAGTGCTCTGGCCCTACTCCTGGATAGTCTAACCCTGCTGACACACTATGTGTTTCGCTAATCTGTCCCTCCTTGTCTTGCAGTAAATATGTCATCATGCCGTGAAGAACTCCCTTTGATCCTCCAACAAGTGTTGCAGAATGGTGACCGCTCTTGACTCCTTCTCCTCCAGCTTCTACTCCAAACATTTTGGTATCTTCATCAATCAGTGGGTAGAATGTTCCAATTGCATTAGAGCCACCTCCAACACATGCAATGACAGAGTCTGGAGACTTTTTTTCTATTTTTTTCATCTGCACAAGAATCTCTTCTCCTATTACGGACTGGAAATCTCTTACCATTACAGGGTATGGGTGTGGCCCCACTGCTGATCCTAAAAGATAGTATGTTGATTTTACATTTGTAATCCAATCGCGTATTGCTTCATTGATTGCGTCCTTCAAAGTCTGGGTTCCTTCTTTTACTGGATGAACCTTGGTACCAAGCAAATTCATTCTAAATACATTTAGCTGTTGCCTTTGGGTATCTTTGTAACCCATGTACACTTCACCATCAAGTCCAAGTGCTGCACATGCCATGGCAGTTGCAACGCCATGTTGACCTGCTCCTGTCTCTGCAATTATTCTCTTTTTCTTCATCCTTTTTGCAAGCAGCCCCTGACCCAAGGTGTTGTTGATCTTGTGAGCTCCACCATGAAGCAAGTCCTCTCTTTTTAGATAGATCTTGGCGCCACCTGCAAATTTTGTCAAGTTCTTTGCCAGGTATAACGGAGTAGGCCTTCCAGCATACTGCGTGAGGTAATAGTGCAATTCTTTCTTAAATTCTGCATCATCTTTGTATTTTAGGTATGCCTGCTCTAGCTCCTCCACTGCTGGAACCAGGGTCTCTGGGATGTATCTCCCACCAAACTCTCCAAACCTACCGTTCTTTGGGTATTTGAGTTTCATATTGCTAACACCAATTCTGATACTAGTCCCTTGATATCTTTACTCTTCATTATGCTGCTGCCAACCAAGAAAGCGTCTGCGCCACATTTGTTCAAAAACTGGATGTCTTTTGGAGACTCGATACCGCTCTCTGAAATTATGATTCGTTTTTCGTCCCTTTTCTCCAAGATTGTCTTTGTAGTGTCAAGGGAGATTTCTAGAGTGTCAAGATTACGGTTGTTTATTCCAAGAATGTCTGCACGCGTCTTTGTAGAATCTGAAAATTCTTTTTTTGTATGGGATTCTAACAATACTAGCAAATTTTTCTTGTGGGCATATGACACAAATTCATCAATGTCATTTGCAAACTTCATATCAAATATTGCCTGGATCAAAAGAATGACATCTGCACCCAATTTCTCTGCTGCATCGATTTGTACCTTGTCAACTACAATGTCTTTCATGAGCAATGGTACCTTGATCTCTTTTCTAATCTTTGTAAAATAATCTGGTGAGCCGTTGAACAAGTAAGGCTGGGTAAGAACTGACAGGCCTACTGCACCTCCGTCTACCATTTGTTTTGCAATTGCTACAGGATCTGAGACCTGTCGTATGTTTCCAAGTGAAGGAGATGAAAACTTGACTTCTGTTATCAGTGATGCATGCTTGTTGTTTCTTATCTGTTCGACTAGATTTTTTTCTGATTTTCTGTTCTTGTAATTGATTTCATATGTACCATCTATTATTGCCTGCTGTGAATTTTTGGCAAGTTTTTCAAGCATGTTTTTCATTTCTTCTCTAACGCCTCCACTTTTGACATGTCTCCGCAATATTTTATGAAACTTGTAAAAAGATCATATGCCTTTCCGCCTTTTATTGACTGGAGTGAAATTTCCAATGCTTCATCAAATTTTTCTGAAAAACCACCTACTATCAATCCTGCTGCTGCATTTAGTGCTGTAATCTCAAGCATTGGTTTTTTGGCAGTCCCTCTCAAGACGCCTATGAATGCGTTTATTGCCTCATCTTTTGTGGAAATTTGCAGATCTGAAATTTTGGCTTTGCCTAGGCCGAGTTCTACTGGGTCTAGTACAGAGCTTGTCACTTCGCCTTTGTTTAGGTGGTAAATGTAATTCTTGGACGTAGTGGACAATTCATCAAGGCCGTCTTCTGAAATTACAGTCATTATGCTTTCAGATCCTCTCAACTCTAAAAGTGATATTATTCTACCAAGATATTCTTTGGAATATACTCCAACAAGCTGGCGCTTTACTTGTGCTGGGTTACACAATGGGCCCAAGAGATTAAACGCAGTCCTTTTGCCAAGTCGTTTTCTTGCATCTGCAACATTTTTCATGGCAGGGTGAAACTTGGGTGCAAACATGAAGCCTATTCCAAACTTTTCAATTATTTCTTGTACTTGATGCGGTTCCATGTTTAGGTCATATCCGAAATATTCAAAAATGTCCGAGCTTCCGCTTGTACTTGAAACTGATTTGTTTCCGTGTTTTGCTACAACCACTCCGGATGCTGCAATTACAAATGATGCCGTGGTGGAAATGTTGAACGTGTTCATCTTGTCTCCGCCGGTTCCGCAAACGTCAATTATATTTTGATTAATCCTTGGGTGTATGTGGACTGCATTTTGCTGCATCTTATCCAGCATTGCAAGGAGTTCCTGATCCGTTTCTCCTTTTTCGGTGAGTACTCCAAGAAAACTTGTAGTCTCGTCAACAGGAATTTTTCCTGTCAAGATGTCATCCATGACCTTGGACATGTCGTCATAACTAAGATTGCCTTTTGAAGAAATTTTTGCAATGTAATCTGAAATCATTTTTTCACCTGCTTGATGAAATTGCTCAAGATCTTTTTGCCCTCTGTTGTCATTATTGACTCTGGGTGGAACTGGACACCCTCTATTAGGTATTTTTTGTGGCGTATTGCCATTATTTCTTTGTCATCTTGGGCAACTGCTGTTACCTGTAGGTCGTCTGGGATTATGGTCTTGTCTCCAACTAGGGAATGATATCTTGTGGCCCGAAATGGATTCTGAACGCCCTCAAATAGTGGGGATTTTGTGTATTCGACCTGGCTTGTCTTGCCATGTCTTACGTTTCCGGCATTGACTACTTTGCCTCCAAATGCATGGATTATTCCCTGGTGGCCCAAGCATACTCCAAGTATTGGTTTTGTGGGCCCTAGTTCCTTTATGACCTTGGTGCATATGCCAAAATATTTTTCATCCTCTGGCGTACCAGGTCCTGGAGAAATTATTATTGCATCATAGTTTCCTTTTTTGATGTCATCGATAGTCACCTTGTCATTTCTAATCACGTCTGACTCTACATCTAGTTCTCCGAGCAGCTGGGCAATGTTGTAGACAAATGAGTCATAATTGTCAATTATCAGAAATTTCATCTTGTTGCCTCCTTTAGCGCAGTTATCATTGCATTTGCCTTGTGCTCTGTTTCCATCCATTCGCTTTGTGCCACTGAATCTGTAACAATGCCTGCACCTGCCTGGATGAAACCTTTTGATCCGTTCATGAATATACTTCTTATTCCAATTGCAAAATCGCAACAGCCGTTAAATGAAAAATATCCTATTGCCCCTGCATAAGGTCCTCTTGCATCAGGCTCAAGTTCATCAATTATCTCCATTGCTCTAATTTTTGGGGCACCCGATACCGTTCCTGCTGGAAAGACTGCCTTTATTGCATCATACATGTCATATTTTTTATCCAAAGTTCCAACCACATGAGTTACAATATGTTGAACATGACTGAATTTTTTTACTGCCATTAGTTCTTTGACGTGTACTGTTCCATATTTGCAGACTCTACCAATATCGTTTCTACCAAGGTCTACAAGCATTGTGTGTTCTGCAAGTTCTTTTTCATCATGCAACATCTCTTCTTTTAGCTCCTCATTTTTCCTCTCATCTGTTGTGATTGGCCTTGTGCCTGCAATTGGAAATGTTTCTACCTCATTTCCAGTTATCCTCAATAACATCTCTGGGCTTGAGCCAATTATTGTTCGCTTTCCCAATTTCATGTGATAAAGATATGGTGACGGATTTATCTGTCGCAAAACTTTGTACACCTTAAGATAGTCACCGTCTGCATCAAAATTGAATTTTCTTGATAGTACAACTTGGAAAATGTCTCCGTCGTGAATGTATTTTTTTGCACGCGTTATCATCTCTGTAAATTTATCTTGGTTCAAGTTTTCAGAAATTTCTGAAACAGAAAACTTGCCACACTCTATATTGGTATATGATATCTTGTCGATTCTATTTTTATCATAATAAAAATAAAATGATCTTTTTTTCTTGTTGTCATAGAGAATTCCATCGGTGTATATTCCAAATTCCATCAATGGCTCATCAGAGTTCTTGTGGGCATCTGGAATGTTTTCCCACAATCTGATTGCGTCATAATTGATAACTCCCACTGCCCCTCCGACATACCTGTATTTTTGGTCAGGTACTTGGTAGACCAGTTTCTTGATTTCTGATAATGGGTCGTTTGTCTGAATTGTCATCGACCCACCGCTCTTGTAGTGGAGGACTACTTTGTCAAAATATCCTTTGATGATTATTGATGGGTCAAAACCAATTAGCGACGTCTCTGCCAATTCTTCTGGACCTGTAAGTGACTCAAAGAAGAAAGAATGTTCAAACTCTCGAGATATCTTGTTGTACAGATCAAATTGGGAGCCAGTATAGTCTAGGGGTATTATCTTAAGGCTTGAATGCCCAAATGTGGCCACCCATGGAAGAACACATCCTACCTCTCTATTTAAAATTAAGCCATTTCTTGATACTGTTCATTACTGTATAGTACGGTACCTTTATATGCGATCTTTGTGTATAGTACACCATGTCTCAGATCCTCATTCCTAATTTTGACAGGAGTAAATCATTACTGTTCCAGGATCTATACTATGCACGAAAAAAGCCTATAGTCAAAACAACCGTATCTGAGGCGGCATGTGTAGTATGTCAGAAGGGCTTGGAAGATGGACTCTCTATTACTGCAAAACGAGTTGGCCTAAACATGAGACTATTCTGCCAATATCATATTCCACAAGAATAGGTTTGTAATTTTACCAGATTGGTCTTGTTATTGCGCCTTCGGCTGCAGATGATACAAGTGATGCAAATTTTGCAAGAGCCCCTGTTTCATAATTTGGTTTTCTTGGTTTCCAGTCCTTTCGTCTTTGTGCAAGTTCGTTTTCTGGAACCATGATGTCAATAGAATTTTTTTCAAGGTTGATGACAATCTCGTCTCCTTCGTGCACTAGAGCAATATTTCCTCCTACTGCTGCCTCTGGGGCTACATGGCCTATCATGAATCCTCTTGTTGCGCCAGAAAATCTTCCATCTGTTATCAATGCAACTTTTTCACCCAAGTTTTGACCAACAAGTGCTGCTGTAACTCCAAGCATTTCTCGCATGCCAGGCCCACCCTTTGGACCCTCGTATCTTATTATCACAACATCGTTTTCTTTTATCTGTCTTTTTGAAATTGCATCAAATGCGTCTTCTTCTCTGTCATATACTTTGGCCTTTCCTCTGAATTCTTTTGTGTGGACTCCTGCAACTTTTACCACTGCACCATCTGGAGCAAGTGATCCTCGCAGTATTGTCAAAGTGCCAACTTCATGAATCGGAGATTCGATTGATTTTAACACTTTTTGGTGTGCATCAAATGGTATCTGCATTGAATCAAGATTCTGCTTGACTGTTTTTCCTGTTACAGTCATGGCATTTTCATGGATGAGGTTTTTCTTTTGCAAACTTTTCATGAGCAATGGGATTCCCCCTATCTTATCTAGGTCCAGCATGACATAGGTTCCACCAGGTCTCATGTCTGCAATGTGTGGTGTCTTTCTTCTGATTTTTTCAAAATCGTCTATTGTTAATTTTACTCCTATCTCACGAGATAGTGCAAGCAAGTGTAATACTGCATTTGTAGAGCCTCCTATTGCATTGGCTACTACGATGGCATTTTCAAATGCCTCATATGTCAAAATGTCTTTTGGTCGTACTCCTGTTTCAAGCAAGTTCATCACTGCCTTTCCGCTTTCATACACCATTTTTTCTCTTCTTGGATCCTCTGCTGGTGGAGATGCATTTCCTGGAAGTGCGATTCCTATTGCTTCACTAATTGATGCCATTGTATTTGCAGTGTACATTCCTCCACAAGAACCAGAGTTTGGACATGCTACGTTTTCTAAATTCTTTAGAGCCTCTAGTGTCAAGTTGCCTGCATCATATGCTCCGACTGCTTCATAGACGTCTTGTACTGTAACTTGTTTGCCCTCGTAAACTCCTGGCATGATTGTACCACCATACACAAACACGGATGGCAAGTTAAGACGAGCCATTCCCATCATTGTACCTGGTAAGCTCTTGTCACATCCTGCAATTCCAACCAGTCCGTCATACTGATGTGCTCTTACCATTAGTTCAATAGAATCTGCAATAATTTCTCTGCTAACAAGTGATGACTTCATACCTTCATGTCCCATTGCAATTCCGTCACTTACTGCAATGGTGGTAAATTCTCTTGGTGTTCCTCCGGCAATCTCTACTCCTGCTTTTGCATGTGTTGCAAGTCTTCCAAGATGTATATTGCAGGGGGTTGCCTCATTTCCGCTGTGTGATACGCCGATGAATGGTTTACCTAAATCATTATCGTCCAAACCCATTGCTTTGTACATGGCTCTGTGGGGTGCCCTTGATGGTCCATCTACTACATTTCTACTGGATATCTCCATTATTGTCCCATATTCTATGCCCTATTTTATACATACTAGATAATTTCATGCATGATACCAGTGTACAGGTTTATAATTTTGTAAAATCTGCCATCTGAAACGATCAGTTATCTAAAAACACGTTTTACATTTATGAATAAATTGAACACAAGAGTCGAGAAGTATGAATTCTACCGAGTTTTTAATAGTTAGAGTACTAGTTTTCTCATATGAATAGGTACGGGATGTATTTTGTAGTGTTGATTACAATAATTGTTGCATCTGCAGTGGTTCCTGCTTATGCCGAAGTAACTTCGCTTAAGACCAATACCTCGTTTTACAAAGGAGGAAGCAAGATCTATTTCTCAGGAACTATTCTTGATACAGACCCACCAAATGTCACAATGTTGCTCTTTGATCCTACTAACAAATTCATTGTACTCTCATCTGGTGTTGCAGACAACAACCACCAGTTCCAGATTGTAATTGACACTTCTACTTCTGACAATCAGCAAAAATTCCTACTCAAAGGAGTGTATAATGCAACTGCCTTTATTGCAAACAAGGAAAATGGAAAAACCGTCAATTTCATTTATTCCCCAGATGGCTCTCCGGTGACACCATTTCCTCCGACTTCGCTGACTAGCTCTACCATATCTGCCACTGAAATTGATCTTAGCTGGACTGCTCCAACAAACACTGGTGGCGCAAATCTTTATGGATACAAAATTGAACGAGACGATGGAAGCGGTTTTAACCAAATACAAAACACCCAGTCGACAACATATCAAGACACTGGTCTTACTCCAAACAAACTATATTCTTACAGGGTGTCTGCAGTAAATCAAGCTGGAACAAGTGACCCTTCTAATGTTGCAACTTCTGTAACCTTATCGCCTCCTTCCCAGACTCCGCCTCCCAGCACCACAACAGATCAGTCATCCGCACCTTCTTTGGATGATTTGATCAAACAAAGATTGGCAGACGCGCAAAGAATACAGCAACTACTTCATGGTCAACAGCCATCGTCATCTCCAAGTACAACTCCTGGAACTCAACAATCAATCAAGCTAAGTGAGAACGTTGTGCTTGACGACATGGCCTCAAACCTTGGAGCACAAAAATCTGATTCCGGTAATGGTATAATGCCTGTGGGTGTTGGAAACTTTGATACAAGTGGTTTGGTCTACCCGTTGATTACTCTTGCAGGTGTTGCAATAGTTGTTGGAATTTTGTATATGAAAAAGAAACAAAAACTATTTGCAAACGCTGGGAACAAGAAAGAAATTCCAGTAGCACCGGTAGAGGCTCAACCTGAACCAAAAGAGGATGATCATGCAATGATGATTCTAAAAAACAGGTTGGCAAAGGGTGAACTTACTCTAGATGAATTCAAGGCGTTACGAGACGAACTTGAATCTTAGGTAATTAACTGGAATCCGTCTAGTCTTGCCAGTTGTGCGTTTATCTGAGTCTCGTTTTCATTGCCGTATGAAATCAAGATTCTGTCTTGATCCTTGAACACATAGTTCTTCAAGTCTGGGACTTGGTGGTGATTAATGTAGAACTTTAGTGTATAATTGGCATTTGTGCAAAATGCTCTGCTGTCTGGGAATGTGAAGCACTTGTCATCTAATCCAATACGCAGTGAGTTGAAGAGGAATCCCATGGTGACATTTTTTGCCATTGCGTGTATTGTTTCACCATTGCCTTTCTGGAATCCAATGTATGGACTCTTGATCTGGTATGCTGTAGATGAATAATCAAACTGTTGTCCATAAATCATTGTTAGTATTCCTGCATGGATGTGAATTCCTCCAAGAGGACCTGAACCAGGCGGTTCACCTTTTGGTGTTACTTGTGATGATAATTCATAAAAGTTGTAACTTGAAATGCCAAGCACTGCCACAATTCCTGCGAGGATGCCTATGGCTATTGCCTTGTTTTTAAATTGGGTTCTCTGTCGTTTTTGGTAAAAAGTCTCTCGTTCCTGCACTCGCTCTTCTCTATCTTTTTTTCCCATTTGACGATACAAGTCAAAATTTTACCCTAAATAACAGTATCTGAAATAAATTGACGTATTTTGCATACAATTGAAGGTGAGTATAAATAAAATATAATACTGCAAAAGACATGGACTGTCTTTTTTGCAACATCATTAACAAAACACAAGACGCACATGTTATTTTTGAAGATGATTCGCATATTGCCATTATGGACAAGTATCCAATACAGAAAGGCCACTCGCTAGTAATTCCAAAAACGCATCATGAAAAAATCATTGATATGACAAATGATGAGGTTGCCGCACTGTTTTCGCGAGTGCCTAGTGTGGCACGTGGCATCATTGCAGCAACAGGTGCTGATGGATTCAACCTTGGCCAGAACAATGGAAGATCAGCAAACCAGATAATCCCACACGTGCATGTTCATATTATTCCTAGATATCAAAAAGTTGGCAACCTGTGGACTAGAAGGATGATTGCAATAGATGATGACCTAAAAGAGTTGGCAAAAAAGATTCAAAACGCAATAAAGTCAAGCTAGTTCTTTTACGACTGAATCCATATCTGATTTTGTCAGACCGACATGTTTTTTGGCATCTCTTCTTGAAACTATTTTTCCGTTTTCAAATACGATCATGGTGGGCACTGCTTGTATGTTAAACCTGTCCCAGAGTGGATTTTCATCCTCGTCAATGATTGAGCCCATCTTGTTTGCAGTCTCAATCTTTGCAGATTCAAATGTTGGTTTGAAATTGGAACAATATGGACACCATGTTGCATAAAACAAAACTACTGTCTTCTTGTCAGAATTTAGTACCTTTGAATCAAACTCTTCTGGTTTTACATGTTCCATAAATTTAGATGAAATTTTAAATTATTTAGACCTAATGTTTATGGCAATTATTGGTTGGGGTTGTATCTCAAAAATGCACCAACTTTGCCTATGCTTGAGAGCATTGCCCCGTATTCTGTTGCACCTGTGATGACCTCCACCTTTGCACCTGTCTGGCCTGCAATCAAGTCCAAGTAATCTACAATGTCTCGTTCAGTTGATTCCAAGTCCATACTCTTGCAACTTGGGCATGGTTGACTGAGAAGTTCTTGTGTTCTTGGAATTACCTTGGTACGGTCCAAAATCTCGGTTTGCACATGCTGGCATCTTCTGCACGTGATGTCTATTTTTCTCAAGTTGGTGTCGTCAGTAATCAGTATGGTTGACACAACATTTCTTTTGAGAAGATCAATTATTTCATTGAGGCCATAAGTTGCAAGGCCTCTTGAGAAGTGTATGTCATTGAATAGCTTGTCCACAAGTTTCTTTTCTTCGACCATTCTGTAATCTGTGAGAACCTCTTGTGCTTTGGCAAATGCTTCACGTACTCCCTCGGCGCCTGCATATGAGCAGTCAAGTGTTGCAAGTATGTTATTCTGGAGTCTATATTCTAGGTAGTTTTCTTTCAAGAAATTTTCTTTTGTAGGTCCAGGGCCTGATACTATGAGACCTTTTACGGGGTAAATGTCAATAAAGTATTCCCTTGTAGTGTGTGCAACTCTGTTATAGTATTCGTTAAGCTCCATCTCTCTTAGTCTTTCAAATCTTCTTGCTGACTGTCCTCCTTGTCTGTGTTTTCCTGCAACACCAGACGATGTCTCTGATAATACGTCTAGCTTGTCACCACGCAACAATCCCCAGCCTGCATCTTTTGCGTCGATTGCCAAAAACCCAATCATGTTGTCATCTTTTAGCATGTCTTTGAGAATATCTACATGGAAATGATCATCACATCTGTAAAGAAATGTCTGCAGTTCCTTTGGAGGCTCTATCTCAAACAGCTTGACAACCTCGCTGCCAATTGGACCGCCGCCTGCTGGTGGCAGCGCACCACAAAACATGACAAGTCCCTTGTCAGGTGACGACTTGTACAGTTTTAGCCTCTGGATTACTCTTGATAGTGCATCTACTACGTGAGTTCTTGTAAGGTCTGACTTGATGTTGTCTGCAGTTCCCTGCTCTTCGCGAAGATTGTTTATGACTTCATGCAATGCTTTTTTTGGCGGAACATAAAGTGAAATTAATTCAGTTCCACGTCCTGCATGGTCTGATAACTCTTCTAACATCTTTCGTAGCTTGTATAATTTTACAGAATCTTGTTTTTCTATCTTGGGCTTGACCATGGACTATTACCTAGCTACTTGAAAATTTGTCTATGACTTGTTGAAATTGTGTTATTGGTTGTGCCCCAACTATTTTTGTAATATCTTTACCGCTGAATATGACAAACGATGGAGTTCCATCAATTCCTATGTTCTCACCGAACTTCTGATTGTCTAAAACCTTTTGTTCATATTTGTTATCTGACACGCATTTATCAAACGTATTCAAGTCCAGGCCAACCGTTGTGGCAAACTTGTCTAGTGATTTCTGGTTTACCCATCCTGTTTTTTCTCCAGCCCAGTTTTTGTACAGTTCATCATGATATTGCCAATACTTGTCCTGGTCTCCTGCACAGTATGCTGCTTCTGCTGCCAAGACTGAATCAGGTCCGTTTAATGGAAAGTCTCGAAATACAAAATTGGCTTTACCTGTGTTGACATACTGTTGCAATAATGCATCTTTTGTGTTTTCATGAAACAGGTGACAGTATGTGCATTGATAATCTCCAAATTCCACTATGGTTACCTTTGCATTAGGATCTCCAAGTATCGGTGATCCGTTTTGCATTATCATTTGTGGAGTTAATTCTGTAGACTTTGTCTCATGTGGCGTTGCCATATAGTATACTGCAATAATGGTAATTGCTATTGGAATGACTGCAAAATAGTATCTTTTCACTTTTTTTCAATGGATTTTCTTTGAATATTAACTATTTGACATGATGTGTTAATTGGGGCTAAGCGTGATGACAGGCTCTGGTTTTTTTATGCTTATTTCTGCTCTGCTTATCCTGCTCTTGTAGACCTTGAATTTTTTTCCGTTATCTGACAAGACCCACTTGTCAATTTTTACAAGGGCTAGCTCTTCTAGGTCTGAAATCTTTTTGTAAACTGAGCTGAGTGGGATTCTGTATTTTTCTGATAATTCCAGTGCTGTCATACCCTCTTTGATGATTGAAAACAAAATTGATCTTGACTGTGCATCAGCTAGCGCTTCGAGAATTTTCTGGTTTACATCATACTTTTTGAGTTGTGATAGTGGAACTTTTTTTTTCAATATTTTCTGAATTAGGCAAGCCTAACTATTTAAACGACATGTGCTATTCTAAAATCGTAGAACAAGTCCGTCGTTTAAATAAGTTAGCTAGTCCTAATTTGATCAATGATTGACTATTGGCAGCTTTTGTTGCTTGGCGCAATAGCTGGTTTTACGATATTCCTTGGTCTTCCTGTGGCAGTATTGCAAAATCTCAGTCCGAAAAAAAAGGGATTTCTTAACGCGTTTGCACTTGGAATTCTAGTATTTCTCATAATTGATGTCTTCAGCCATGGTTGGGAGACTGCATCTACTGCTGCAACAAATGCATCTGCAGGAAAGGGCTCAATTGAAGATGCAGTAATTGATCTTGCAGCACTCTTTGGAGGGATTGCAATTGGCTTGCTTGGATTGGTATTTTATGAAACAAAACTCATGACAAAAAGTTTCCCGCAGATATTGTCGCTTGACAATCTGAAGGAGGGAGACGAACATCTGCACAAATTATTCCACGAAGCAAACGCATACAAGCTTGCAATGATGATTGCAATAGGAATTGGCGCACACAACTTTAGTGAAGGCCTTGCAATCGGACAATCCTATGTGGCAGGAGAGATTGGTCTTGCAATCATATTGATAATTGGATTTGGGGCTCACAACACTACTGAAGGGTTTGGCATTGCGGGGCCACTCACTGGAATATTAAAAAAACCAAATGCAAAATTCTTGGCAAAAGTAGGTTTGATTGGAGGAGGCCCAACCTTTGTAGGTACGATGCTTGGAAGCTTGTGGATCTCAGACGTTGCATACATTTTGTTTTTGTCCCTGGCAGGAGGTGCGCTAATCTATGTATCAATGCTCATGTACAATACAGGTAGGAGACAAACTACCAACAATATCTTGATGGTTGGAATTTTTGTAGGTCTGTGTGCAGGTTTTATTACAGATCTTATTGTAACACTTGGCGGAGCATAGAATCACAAAAACCTGATTTACTATTACAATGTGATATCTTGAAACCATCACGTAACTATTTTTGATAGGCTGTTTTTGCTATCCGCGTTCTTGATCTCTCGGGCAATTCTTCTTCCCATACTCATTGGCTCATCAAAAATCAATGATGAATATGGTGAGCCATCTACGTAGAGGTTTGTTCCTGCCACTATTCTTGCAGAAAACTCAAACGTGGTGAATTTACCGTTTTCGTCATATACTCCTTCAAGACAGAAAGGTCCTGTCATGCCTGGCGCAACAAGTCTTTTTGCTGCATCTACGAATCTTTCTCCCATTGCATATACGTCTTCTAGCAAAGACTCTCGCAAAACTAGAGGGCTGTTTCCTACTACATTAAATGACGGAATCAAGTCTACATCAATTTGTTCTTGTGCTGGAATTCTTCCAAGACCATCAATGTCTGACTCGTATCTTCTATCGACACCAAAAAATTCCAACTGTCCACTCAGCTCAGAATAGAAATATTGTAAATATGCAGAGACTCCCAAGGCATATTCTTGCAAGTACAAGTCTTGGTCGCCCTTGATTACTCCTTCTCTTACCAACTTGTCTCTTTTTTTGATATAGTCTTCTTCATTTGTTGCAAGAAAATATCCCTTACCTCCTGCGGCTCCATGTCTTTTTGCAATTGTCAAACCCTTGATGTCACTTGGGCCGTGCAAAGATCTTGGAATCTTTAATTTTGATTCTACCATTAATTTTTCTTTCATGTTTCTGTCAGACTCCCATCTGAGAATCCACTTGTTTCCAAATATTGGCGTCTTGATTGATTCTATTTCTTCTGAACTCATTTGAGCAATGAGTGTACCATGTGGTATGATGACTGCATTATTTTCTTTGAGAATTCCAGAACATTTCTGGTTCATTACTTCTTTGAATGAATCCACAAGTATGTACTCGTCTATGAACTGAAATCTCTTGTAAAGTCTTTCACGTTTTTTCTCACATACTAGAATGGTCTTGAAACCTTCATCTTTTGCACCTTTGAGTACTTGGAGAGCACAGTGTGAACCAAGGGTAGCAATTGAGGTCATATCATGTCATCTCTTCTCAGGGGTTTATGAAAGTTCCATGGGTCTACTTGAGATGAACATAAACACGTCATCGATCAAGTCTATGGAAATATCTGGCTTGTATTCTTTAGGGATGGTCTTCATCAAAAAATCAATAACTGATTGATTCTGGGGTATCTTCCCCTCTTCAATCATTTCGGAATAAAGTGAAACCAAGTGAGATGTAATTATTATCGTCTTTTCACGATTTGTTAGAACCATGTGTGTAACTTGGGTTCATTTTAATTTAGAGGTTTCCAGTTTAATAATTAGCGGATATTTTTTACCATGTCTGTTCGTAGCTGACCGCATGCTGCAGAGATCTCTGAGCCTTTCTCAACACGTACGGTGCAATTGACATCTCCATTGCGAAGTATCTGCTGAAATGCCAATACTTTTTTCCTTGCAGGGCGACTAAAACCTCCTGCAGTGGGATTCATTGGGATAAGATTGACATGTGCACCATTGCCTTTCAAAATACGTGCCAATTCTGATGCAATTTTTGTCGAGTCGTTTATTCCATCAATTAACGCATATTCAAAAGTGACACGACGTCCCGTCTTTTTGAAATAGCATTTTGCAGCGGAGATCAAGTCTTCAACTGAATGTGGTCCTGCTGTTGGCACTAGTCGTTTACGCAATTCATCATTTGGAGCATGAAGTGAGATTGCAAGCTTTACTTGGAGGTCTTCGTCAGCAAGACGGTCGATTGCTGGTATTACTCCGACTGTGGAAATTGTAATACTTCGTTGTCCAAGCCCAAAAGCACGAGGGTGTGTAAGTAATCTTATTGCTCGCACAGTTTCATCATAGTTTGCAAGCGGTTCTCCCATTCCCATGAATACGAGATTTGTAACATGCTCTCCTCTTTTGCGTAAAATTCTAGCAAAGTGTAATACTTGAGAGACAATCTCTTCAGCCTTTAGGTTTTTTTCAAAACCCATTTGGCCAGTGGCGCAAAACACACAACCCATTGGACAACCAACTTGGGTGGATACGCAAACAGTTGACCTGGGATGTGTCTTGTCTTGAGATGGACTATATTGCATCAGAACTGTCTCAATGAGGGTCTGCTCATCAAATTTCAAAAGTAATTTTGTAGTGTGATTGTCTTCGCTTACAACTCGACTTACTTCCTCTTCAGAACCTATTGTATATCCAGCTGCAATCAAAGCATCTCTCATCGCAGATGGAATTTGATGCAAATCTGACATTTTTCTTGGTGATTCATGGTATAATGCGCGAAGCAACTGTCCTGCTCTGTATTTTGGCTGACCAAGTTTGACTACAATCTCATCCATCTCCTCTGGCAAAATTCGATAAAGGTCAGTCATTGCTTGATGTTTTTAATATCTTTTTGAAAATATGACTCTTCTGAAACTCATTCAAAATAGTTACCATGAAATCCAAACGGAATGTGGTGTGGAACTTGGGCCCTGGCTATTTCTTCAAATGTTGTAGCATCTAGTACAAGCAAAAATGATTTACTGTTTGTAGCATCAAGCACTACGGAAATAATCACGCCGTCATCTTCTCTGTTTGCACCAGGCGTTGCAACAAAAACTGGCTCTCCTGGATAACAATCTTTTTCAGACCATGTCTTTGAAGTTTTTTGTAAAATATCTATTTTTACCAACTGATTTGCAAAATCATCTGCACCGTATGTTGATATTCCGTAGACAAAGCGATAGTCCTTTGTGTTGTACTGTTTGTAGTTTATGCGTGGCAACTCGACAAACTCACTTGAGAGGGTCTCGTATTCTACGGATCCTCCTTGAAGGGATATTTGATATCGTCTAATCTGGCTGGTGGGAATGACGCTGTCTCTTTGGCCTCGTAGTACGTCAAGGTATAGCGCATTGACAATGGATGAGTCATCATAGGCTACAACATCGACAAAAATCTCTCCTTGTTTTTCAAATGCATTGACATGATGGAATGCAAAAAAAGCCTTGCTCTTGAATGTCCCTACAAGATTTCCATTTTGTCTGTTTACTACTATGAATCTGGTTCCTCTTTCAGGTTTCCAAGTAAAGTTCTCAATGAATGGTTTACCACTCAATAAAAGATCAAGCGGTTTTACAACAAATGGATACTCGACAAGTATAACATGATTTTCTGTCATGCCAAAACTGTGCATATATGCTGGCTCTTCTACAGGTGTAGAATTAATCAGGTCTCTACAATTTGTTCCATCTGTAATTTTGTATATGTTGTAATTGCTTGCCCGAGCAATTTTTGTAGCATAATTGACTATTTGTTTTTGCACAAAATCATAGTGTGGATGTGCAGTTGTAAGCCCTGACTCTATCTTATCATCATAGGAAAAGACTCCTACTGTCTTGAGTGTGTTTAGATCAAACTCCACCGGGAGTGGAGTCTCAGTCATTGCCACAAAGCGCTCAGATATCCTTGTTATGTTTACATTGGCATTATCTGTGAACTTGCTTGAAAACATGGATGATACACGCTTGAATATTGAACGGCATGGATCAGTTGCAAATTCTCTGTAGCTAATCTTGTCTGTCTTTTTTGCAGACTTGAATGCCTCGCTTTCTAGAAACTTGTTTGCATATGAAACCTTGCCATCTTTGAAAGAAAACTTGTGAAGCATTGCCAGTCCATCAAACCAATGTCGAAACTTTTCTTTTCCTACCTCAAACTTGGCAGGTCCATTTCTGATTAAAGTACCTGAGAGCCAGTTTGGAATTGTTCCTCTTACTGGCAGGTCTTCAAGGCTGAGTTCCTCACTTAATGTGGAAAATCCAATATGGAATTTGTTTGTCACATTATATGCCATATTGCAATAGTACGTAAACATTATCCATGTTAAAAACTGAATACTGATTTTAAATATGGTATAATGGTACCCTGAACAAGTTTTCAAGTGGGGGGGGGGAATTGAATATATGCTATTTCCAATTCTTGTACATCGTTATGAATGTGTTAACATTGCAGAAATTAGGCTACAATTACCAGGCCTTTCATCCATGGGTGGATTGTACAATAGTATGTGTATTTACCTTCATTGTAAAACGTGTAACTCCAACCTGCTCCGGGTTGAATCAGATCTGAATCAAACTTTCCATTCATGTCAGTTACCGTGTGAATGATGCTATCATCATTTGTCCATGTTACAGTTGTACCGGTATTTACTTTGATTATGGTGGGATGATATGATTCAGTCGTGTTTATTTGCCATGCCCCATTCACTATGGAAACTCTATCCGTGTTGATTGTCATATGCTGATAGAATGTAGAATTCTGAGCAGGAGGTAAACTAGTCATTGCACCATGCAATGGACTGCCATATTGTGTCATAACCCATGGCCCCATATACTGTTGTCTGAAATCAGAATTTGACATCATAGTTGTCATTAATTTGTTCATAAAAAGAGGATTCTTCATCATCAAGTTTATCCAATTTTGCATAGTATCAGGATCTGACATCATGCTATTCATCCAAGTATGTGGTAGGCTTGGATCTATCCAACCCATGGGACCTGGAACGGGAGAATTTTGAACCGCATTTGAGTGTTCATATGACTGAGATATGATATTTCCAACAGCTAAACCTGCGATAAAGACTCCTGCTATGATGCCAATGATGACATAACTACTGACCATTAAACTGGATTATAATTCAAATGTATTAAATGGTCAAGACCAATATCATTTCTGATAATGGGCATTTACAGACATCATGAGACTGACAATATGGTAAATAAAAAAGGCAACAACCGTACAAGATTCAGAGCTTGATGATCCTTTGGTCATCAGTCATCTTGAAAACATTTCCTTTCGGATCTGTTTTTTCTTGCTTGGCTATTACCTACATACTATATCATTTTGAATAATAAAACAATGATCTAGATTTTCATTTCTGATAATTATGTATCATGTTAAAGTAAATTCTTCCATGTCCTAGACTAATGCAAAAACTTTGTCTAACTGACAATTGTTACAACATAACAAAGCAACTCGCAAAGAAATTAGAGTTCTTGTCCCACGTAGGCCGATACATCGAAGACGCCCAAAAAATTGGTGATGAAAAGACAAAAACAATTTGGGAAACAATAAGATCTGATGAGGAAAGACATGCTGGTATGTTACGTGATTTGCTTATTGCCGACGTAAAAGGCAATAAACTCTAAACTTTTTTATTTTTAATGTTTTTACCTTTTCCTAATTTCAATAAAACAACAATGAATCCTGAGGTTACACTAGATCAGTTCTAGCATGACATCTTAATTTTTTTTATTAAACTAATGGTAATTTCTCAATATTTATTTAATTTGTGATTTGTTGGTATGTTGTATGAATAAATAACTGCAAGTTCCTTATTTTACTTGATAAGACTTTGGTTTACCTACTGTTGCTGGTTCATTATGACACAGAGGGGTGTAATAGTTTATGGTTGATTGGGATTACCTTCTAGTTGAATCTGTCATATTGGCAGCAATGATATTTGGTGCAATATATGTTGAGCATTGGAATTACAGACGCGTCCAGAAAAATGAAAATAACATTGTGAGAAAAAAAATACTATTGCTAATAGAAGAGGATTTGGTTAGAAAACTGCGATTCATTAAAGAGTCGGATCAATACAAAGATTACAAACCATTTTTTACAGATGTCTGGGATTCTGTTATATTGTCTGGAAAACAGACACTGTTTCCATTTGATATCATCAAGAATTTAGAACACACGTATTCTTGGATGAAGTACTATAATACTGAACTACAGCAGAAAGGACCAATAGGCAATGAACAAATACTCAAAGATCTTCTAATTGAAATTAAAAAGACTACTGAGTTATCACTTGATGTTTTAAAAACCTGATCTCTAGTGTTGTTCTTTTTCTGCTGACAAAACAGCTTCGCGAATCTTGTAAACTGCATCAATATTACATGATACACTCTTTATTCCAAATTTAACAAGCAGTTTTACCATTTCGGGGTTGCTTCCAGCTTCTCCACATATGGAGCTCTCTACGTTGTACTTGTTACATCTGTCGATAACATGATGAAGCATATGCAAAACAGATGGATGAAACTCGGAGTGTAATTTGGCAATCTTTGCATTGTTCCTGTCAACTCCCAAAGTAAGCATGGTAAGGTCATTTGTTCCAAAACTTGCAAAATCAATTCCTTCCTTGCAAAACTCGTCTATAGAAAACACACAAGCAGGTGTTTCAACCATTATTCCCATGTTGAAATTATCACCCATTCCAATTTCGTCTGCTATGTCTCTTGCCTTCTTGAACTCACTAGGTATGATTACAAATGGGAGCATTATGTGAATATTGTCTAATCCTTCTGCACGCATTCTCTTTATTGCTTTAAATTCTGCTTTCAATATGTCTGGCTCATCTAGACTCCTTCTTATCCCGTGCCAGCCGAGCATTGGATTGTCTTCATATGGTTCTACATCTCCACCGTCTAAATTTCTAAACTCATCACTTCTTGCGTCCAAAGTTCTAACCCATACTGGATTTGGATAAAATTTAGCAGCTATTGGTTTTATTCCATTTATCAAAATCTGGACGTATTCCTCAGATCTGCCTTCTCGAACAAGTTTTGCAGGATGTATTCCAGATTTAGTAACCATATGTTCTATTCGTAGTAATCCAACCCCATCAGTTATTGAAGCAACTTCTATCTTGTCTGCAAAAACTAGATTCACTTTGACCTTTGTTTTGGTTTTTTCTAGATGTGACAAGTCACGCGGTTTTTCCTCTTTGATGGAAACAACTCCCTCGTAAACTATGCCCTTGTATGCATCTACAGTAACGATTTGCCCGTCTCTCAAAATGCTTGTCCCGTTTCCAGTACCGACGATGGCCGGCAATCCCATTTCGCGTGATACGATAGCAGCATGAGAAGTAGCTCCGCCAAGATCTGTTATGATTGCAGCGGATTTACTCATCTTTGGAACAAGGTCTGGTGAAGTCATTGCTGTGACCAGTATGTCACCCTCTTCAATTTTTATAATCTCTCTTATGTTTTTTACAATCTTTACTTTCCCAGTTGCAATTCCAGGAGATGCACCAGTTCCCTGCAAAATCTTGACTCCAGTCATCTTGCTTTCAGTAATCTTTGTCTTTGTAGTGACAGGCCTAGTCTGAACAATCATTATGCTGGACTGCTCAATTGCAAATTCTGCGTCTTGTGGTTTTCCATAATGCTCTTCGAGCTGTTTTCCATACTTTACTAGTTTGGAAATCTCATTATCAGTTAGAACTTGGGCTCCAATTTTCTCATCAGATGTCTTTATCTGAATTGATTTACCCGTGGCATGATCTCGAACCAACGCAATTGGCTTTTGACCTATTTTTTTAACTAAGACTTTTCCTGTTTTATCTACTACATAATGATCAGGTGAGATTTCACCCAGTACGAGATATTCTCCCAAACCCCAGATGGATTCTATTGTCATCACATTTTCTCCCGATATTGGGTCTACTGTAAATATCACACCTGACTTGTCAGAGTTTATCATTTTCTGTACAACAACTGCGATGCTTGGGTTGTTGAAATTGTGTATTCTCCTATAAAATATGGCACGCGGTTCATAAAGAGATGCCCAGCATTTCTTTACTGCTTCAATGAGATTTTCTTCATGTTTTATGTTTAGAAAGCTTGCCTGTTGCCCAGCAAATGATGCTTCTGGCAAGTCTTCTGCGGTGGCAGAGCTTCTGACTGCCACAAACACAGCATCACTTTCAGTTAAATTTCTACTGGATTTAACATCCTTGTCTACACTGGATAATTTCTTGTAAGCCTCTACGATCTCACTCCTTATTTCATTTGGAAAACCTTGAGAAATGATTAGTTCCTTTATTCTCTGTGATGTGGACATTAACATATTGGTATCTTCCACATTGACCTCATCTAACATTGTCTTGATCTTCTCTCCAATATTGTGAATTTGGATTAATTTGTCAAATGCAGCAGTGGTTATGATGAATCCTGATGGAACTGGCATACCTATGCGAATCATTTCACCCATGTTTGCACCTTTGCCACCTGCAATGGCGATATCCTCCTTTGTTATTTCTTCAAGCCTGCGAACATATTTCATTGATTGTGATTGGTTTCATTATGGATAACTATTTCGACATTTTACACATGTGATTTTAAGCAAACAAAAATTAATGAAGATGCTACTGGCAGAGCATATTGTAATATTTATCAAAATTTTTTTCAACAGTTATGGTATTAGAACTGCTCTGCCTGCAATGTTTCCAGATTCAAGTTTTTCCATGGCCTTTCCCACATCTTTGAGGGAAAAGAATTCATTTGAACTTTTTATCTTTCCAAGTCTTGCCAAAGATATGACCTCGTTTAACTCGTTGTAATTTCCCCACAAGGAACCCGACACATTATACTCATTCATTACAGATTGCATGATGGGCATCTCAAGTGTTCTTCCCATCAATCCAACCAGAATTAAAGTTCCACGTTTTTTCAGGGAATTAACAGATGTAGAAAGAGTATCCTTTGCACATACAATGTCTAATGCTACATCTACACCATTTGAATTTGTAATTTCATTTATCTGTCTTGTAACATCATCTTCTGAAGTGTTGATTATATGATCAGCGCCCATCTCTTTTGCAAGATTTGCTTTTTTCTTGTTTCGTACTATTGTTATTACACTTGCAGGTGAGAGAAGTTTGAAATATTGTATCGCATAGCTACCAAGACCTCCTATGCCAGTTATTAGTACAAAGGAATCTGGGTTTAACAAGTTTCTTACTTTTTTGACTGCTCTGTATGGCGTTAGTCCTGCATCAGTCAATGGTGCAATGTCTTTGGGGTTAAGACCTTGGGCCTTGACTAGAAATCTATAGCTTGGAACAAGGATGTATTCTGAATAACCTCCATCATATCTTGAAAGTCCAGGCCATCTTGGAGAATTGCATAATTGTTCCTGACCGTCTTTGCAGTTTTGACAAATTCCGCATCCCCATCCGCCAAAAATTGCCACGGGATCGCCTTTTGAAAACCCTTGTACCAATTCACCCATTTCTTCTACATGTCCTGCGGTCTCATGCCCTACAGTAAGAGGCAGTTTCACATCGAGTATTTTCTGCCATTCTCCTTTCATAAAATGCAAGTCACTGTGACAGACTCCGGCACCTCCGACCCTTACAAGAACACTCTCGCCTTTTGCTTTAGGTATGTTGATTTCATCTACCTGCAAAGGTTTTCCATATTGGTGTAGTCTTGCTGCTTTCAAGTCATGCTGAAATAAACAATTTTACTATATTAAATACAAAGTAAATTTCCATTATTGATAACAATCATCTAAAATTACTTTATCGACTGTTTTTGTTACCATTTGTATTATCATCTTTGGGTCATACCATAAGACGTATGATTGTAACTTGTATTTCTATGCCGTAATTGCTTGTACTATTTCATAAATCTCAAAAGTTCTCATGTGTAATAGCAATACTAAATATCCTGGCAAACGCCATTGTTTAGTAAATCACATAAAGATTGAATGTTTCATGCAAGACCAAAAAATAACGTCATCTACAAAATCTGCCAAAGCGGAATTCAAAATACTAGCGATAAAGCTAATAGTTTTGATAGTTGCGATACGAATCAGTATAGCTCTAATTGAAATCTTTTTTGCGTCAGATCTTGGATTGGCGCATAATCACATTCTGGTTGGAGATACCATGATCACAATTGTTGTATCGTTTATAGTGATCACTTCCATCCGACGTGTTCTACAACGAATTCCCACAAAGATACCTGCTCACCTTGTTGCAAGCATTTCATTTTTTTCAATTATAATAATATCATTGATTGCATCATTGATACTTCTATACATTTGGGGAGTTCAACTTCAAACAATCCTTGTTGGAGGGGGAGTTGCTGCATTAGTCATAGGTTTAGGAGTCTCAACCATAGTAGGTAACATACTATCAGGAGCTATCATGCTAACTACATTTCCTGCAAAGATTGGGGATTCTATTTTCATTGTAAATGATAATGTTCATGGTACAATTGAGGAAGTAAGTGCGTTGTATACCAAAATAAATACTGAGGATGGAACAGAATACCTTGTCCCAAACTCTGCAATCATACAGGGAAACATTCGAATCTTAAAAGAAGAACCCATGAAGAAACACTTGCCGTATGTAGAAGGAGACAAGATCGAGTTATCCAATGGTTCAGAAAAATTTTCAGGTATTGTTACCAAGATAACTTCACGATTTACTACTGTTCTAGATGGTAATACGGAGATTATAGTTTCAAATCGATCTATTTTGGAAGGTGGTTCGATCATAATAAAAAAACCAAAAACCGAGACACTGTCATAATATGTGCCGACGCTTGCATTCTGATGGATTTTAGTAACACAAATTAACACTAACAAAAACACATTTGATGAAACCATGATAGGTACAGAGCTTGGAGACTGGCGCAGAACAATCTATTCTAGTCAACTTGATCCATCTATGGATGGAAAAGAAGTTGTCGTGATGGGCTGGATCTCTAGTGTAAGAGACCATGGAAATCTAGTGTTTGTGTTATTAAATGATAAAGAAGGACAGATGCAAATTACTGCAAAAGCCGGCGTGTGTCCAGATGAGATCAAAGAAAGCCTGGTGAATCTAAAGGAACAATCAACTATTGCAGTAAAGGGGGTTGTAAAACCATCTGCAAAGGCACCACGGGGAGTTGAGATATCTCCAAGTGAATTGCGGGTATTCTCTATAGTTGAAAAAATTGCACCATTTCAATGGCAAACAAAGACTGTTCCAAACATTGACACTCGACTTGAACTACGCGCAATTGATCTTCGCAGGAATATCTTACAGCATATCTTTAAGATGCGAAGCCTAGTTCTAAAATCCATTCGAGATTATCTATATGAAAAAGAATTTCTTGAAGTAAACACGCCGAAAATGATTGCAACTGCAACAGAAGGAGGTGCTGCACTATTTCCGATATTTTACTATAACAAGGAAGCATTTCTTGCACAAAGCCCTCAGCTTTACAAGGAACAACTCACACTAAGCTTTGAGAAAATTTTTGAGATTGCTCCGATATTTAGGGCAGAGGCATCTAGAACCAACCGACACTTATCAGAAGCAATCTCAATAGATCTTGAAGAGGCTTTCTCTGATTACAATGATGTCATGTCTCATGTTGAAAACATAATAAAAAAATCCATTAAAACTGTAAAAGATTACTGTGATGAAATAAAAACTACAGATTACAAAATTCCTGAGATTCCTGATAAAATTCCACAGTATACGTACACCGAGTTGGTAGATAAAATGCAAAAAGCTGGTGCAACAACAAAATGGGGAGATGACTTGTATCCGTCACAATTAAAGAAAATAAATCTTAGTGGATTTTATTTCATAAAGGACTGGCCTCTTGCTCCAAAACCATTCTATGTCAAGGCCAAAAACGATGATCAAAAAATATCTGAATCATTTGACTTGATGTTCGGAGATCTTGAATTGTCTTCTGGCAGTACTAGAATTGAAAAACGAATGGAGTTAGAAGAGAGGATGAAAAATAAGGGCTTTAAGCTTGATGCATTTGATTATCACTTGCGCGTCTTTGACTATGGAGTTCCTCCACACGCAGGATGTGGTATTGGCCTTGAAAGATTGATGATGGCACTTACCGGCACTGAAAACATTAGGGATGCTACATTTTATCCACGTGATGTAGATAGACTCACACCTTAGATGAGATGACATGGTAGATAAAAAAGAGATTGAGCACCTTGGAGATTTAGTCAAGGTTGAACTCAAGGAACCCGAAAAATACATCAAGCAAGTAGAACAGATTTTAAATTATTTTGACAACCTTGACAAGGTAGACTTTCATTCTGATGATATACTACGAACCGAGGTCACATCTGAAAATCTTCGAGATGACGTACATGAACCGTATGTAGACTCGTTGATTGAGCATCTCAAAAAAGATCAAAACAACTTCATCCGTGCCCCAAAAATGGTTTAAATGACTCTTGGAATGTCTGCTACGGACTTTGTATCTCAAGCAAAAGAAGGTACCATCTCTGTAGAAGAGTTTGTTGCAAAGACACTTGACCGCATAAAAAAGATAGATGAGAAAATACATGCCTTCATCACTGTAGATTCACAAAATGCCCTTGACAAGGCCAAGGCAATTGACAAAAAAATAAAATCTAAAGAAAAAACTGGCATCTGTTTTGGCATGCCTGTCTCTATCAAAGATAACATTTGCACTGCAGGATTGAAGACAACATGTGCCTCCAAAATGCTTGAGAATTTTGTTGCGCCGTATGACGCAACCGTGACTTCTAGATTAAAATCAGAAGATGCCATAATAATTGGTAAAGTAAATCTTGACGAATTTGCAATGGGATCTACAACTGAATTTAGTCATTTTGGCCCAACTAGAAATCCTTGGAATACAGAATTTGTCCCGGGCGGATCGTCTGGAGGAAGCGGTGCATCAGTAGCTGCACTGGAATGTCTTGCATCCTTGGGGTCTGATACTGGAGGATCTGTTAGAAGTCCAGCAAGTTTCTGCTCTGTGGTAGGACTGAAACCAACTTATGGTCTGATAAGCAGGTATGGTCTTGTTTCTTATGCAAATAGCATAGAACAGGTGGGTCCAATAGCAAAGACAGTCGAAGATGTGGCATTTTTGCTCAATATCATATCCGGCTATGATTCACATGATAACACTACTGTAAACAACGGCCATATTGATTATGTCAAGGATCTAAAAGTTGGAGTCTCTGGCAAAAAAATCGGTATAATATCACAAATGATTGGAGATGGCATAGACAAGGAAGTGGCATCTGCTACAAATAGCGCAGTGTC
>JAJSDS010000019.1 GCA_028580875.1 Nitrosotalea sp. | reverse complement strand
CAAGCTTGCAAGAAGCTGCCAAACTTTATTCTTGTATGAAGTTAACTAGCTTGCAAAAAGCTGCCAAGATTACGCATGAAACAAGCTAAAGCTGCCCGCGTGGACTGGAAAAATCGTCTAGTTACCATACGACTTTACTGAATACGTTAACTAAAATGCCTGATTTGTTCCTAAAACTAAATTATCCTAACATTCTAAAATTAAATGAACTAGTCATGGAGCCAATAAAGATAGACGGCGGACGCGGTGAGGGAGGAGGACAGATAATTCGAAGTGCAGTTACTTTATCTGCAATTACAGGCAAGCCAGTTGAAATAGAAAATATCCGAAAGAATCGAAAAGTTCCAGGCCTCAGACCACAACATTTGCTTGGAGTGAAAATATTGTCAAAGATATGTCAAGCTAAAGTGGAAGGACTTTATGTGAATTCAACTTCGCTAAAGTTTTTTCCGTCACAAGGTTTGGATTTGGATCTTCAAGAAGACATTGGTACTGCTGGAAGCATTCCACTCATTTTACAAGTATTGATTCCTGCAGTCTCACTTATGAGAAACAGTCTAAAATTATCAATCATTGGCGGGACAGATGTACCATGGAGTCCCACTACAGATTACACAAAACATGTTTTTGCTGAAGCACTCTCTAGAATTGGAATTAATTTTACTTTGGAAACCAAAAGACGTGGATATTACCCAAGAGGCGGAGGACTGGTTGAAACTCAGATACAACCTTGTAAAAATGTAAATTCAATATCACTTTTTAAAAGGAGCACTACATCTACAAAACTGTTATGTGCTTACTCTCACATTCCAAAAGAATTTGTAGAAAAAGAGATACACAATGCAAGAGACATTCTTGCCAAAAACGGATTTGATTGTGAAATTACAATAAAAGAAGATGATGCCCTAGACAAGGGATGCTCAATTTTGGTATTTTCACAGGATGCAAACTCGATAGCAGGATCAGATGGTATATACCAAAAGGGTTTGAACGGTCTTGGTGAATCAGTTGCAAAAAAATTCATTGAATCAAACCTTGGTGTTGATCTTTACCTTTCTGATATGTTAGTAGTTCCACTTTCTCTTGTAAAGGAGACATCAGCATACCGAGTGAAACAGATTACAAAACACTTGGAGACAAATCTTTTTGTTGCATCAAAGATAACTGGCTGTAGGTATGGAATAGGAAAACTTGATGACGGTTTTGAAGTAAGAATTTCTGGTGTCTCAGACACCTGAATGAAGTAATGCTGCCATCAAAAGTATGACAAGAGATAGTATTACAGTAAGTCTTCCAAGCATGATGATTTTTGAGCGAAGTTTTTGTAGATGATCTCCAGAAAGATTTTTTGACTCTATCTTTCTTTCCACCTCAGATCGGATTAGCCGTACGTGTATTGCAAATATGATTATCAGCATAACTACAAGTACTATCTTGATGAGAAGTATGATTCCATAATTTGTGGAAAGTATCAGAGATGGCTTTGCAATAAACGCAATAGAGTTGTAGATTCCAGTTATGATCAATATGATAAGAGATGGTACTCCAATTGTGTTGAATTTTCGTCCTACTCGGATCATTATTGACAGTCGTCCCTCTACAGAATCAGAAATTGTCTTAAGAAGTGGAGCAAGAACTATTCCAATGAATATTGAACCGCCAACCCAAATTGATGCTGCAACAAGATGTGCCCACATAATGAGTGCATCAACAAGTACCATTACACTATTTGAGAATCAACGAATAATATCTATTATCATCTGAAGAAGGTTTTTTAATTGAACAAGCACCGTAGCTTCTAGATTTGATAAGCAAGGGAAGACTAGTCATAATAGCGTGTTTTGCTGGCCTTGGTGCAATGTTTCTATTTTTCGTTTTATATGCAAATTCTTTCCAAGGTGATCTTGACAAAGTAATCATAAGTGTTGATAGTATCAAAGTTCTAGATGAGAACAAGATAGACAAACGTGCACATCTTGATGTAAGATTCAATCTTCAAAATCCTACTACTATTGTATTGACTGTCTCCACAATTAACTATCAGATATATGCAAATGGAAATAATATTGGAGAGGGACATTTTACAACAGAAGATATTCCAGAGGCTGGAAGACCTGCACTATTTGCCAACAGCAATCTTACCTTACCTACAACATTTGATCTAGTAAATAGTGATCAGATTGCAAAGGAATATTCTGAAATAACAACTGGTCAACCAATAAAATATGAAGTAAAGGGACAAGTGACTATAGAATCATTTCTGACTGCAATTATCAAAGACTTTGATTTGTCTTTTGGTTAACCAAGACCCCAACTAGTTTTAGTTTTTGGAGTAATTTTTACAAACGGTGCTTCATTTTCTTTCCAAGGATCTTCTCGAACCCATGCAAACTTTTTGTAAAATATTTCGTATAATCTCTTGAATTGAGGGCCTTTTTCAATAAAAGTAGTTGATCCCTGAACAACAACAGCCTTGTGTTGACTAGGGGAGTAAATGTCTACAGAGATTGCAATTTTGTTGTTCTTTTTTAGATTTGCATATTTTTTTGTATCATAGTCTGTTGCAAAATAAAAAAAACCATCTTCAAAATAATACGTAACAGGAGCAATGTGTGGTACATCACTTGTACATGTAGCTATTCTACATCCCTCATTTTCCTTTAGAAAACCTGATTCTTTTATTGTAAATTTTATCACAAAAAGTAATTGATCACATTGAATAAAAAGAAATGGGCCGGGAGAGATTTGAACTCTCGACCACCTCCGTGTCAGGGAGGTATCCTAACCAGACTAGACTACCGGCCCAATAGAATTCGACCTTACTTTAGCCGTTATTAACGTTTAAGAAACAAGAATAATATGCAATGCATCAAATGAGTATCATATGATTGGTGATTTTTCACCAGAGGAAAAGGATGGCTTTTACAAAGCAGTATTTTCTAGACGTGATGTTAGATCTCATTTTACTTCAGAGCCAATTGATGAACAAGCACTTACACGCATACTAAATGCCGCACATCATGCCCCATCTGTGGGATTTTCTCAACCTTGGAACTTTATTTTGGTCAAAAACAAAGATACCAGGCAACTGGTCAGAGATTCATTTGACAGGGAACGAATTCGTTCTTCTACTCTTGTTGAGGATCCAAAAAGATCAAAGTACCTGTCATTAAGACTCCAAGGAATTTTAGATTGTGCTGTAAATATTTGCATTACATATGATCCTACAAAATTTGGTCCTTTTGTTATAGGAAGATCAAGCATTCCAGAAACAGGAATCTATAGTGTTTGTTGTGCAATACAAAATCTTTGGCTTGCTGCAAGAGCAGAGGGTATCGGTGTAGGATGGGTAAGCATACTTTCAAATGATGACCTTAAACAAATTCTTGAAATTCCAGATCATGTAGTACCTGTTGCATATCTCTGTCTTGGACATGTGTCAAGCTTTGCAGACAAGCCAGATCTGGAAAGTGCTGGTTGGTTACCACGTCTTGGTCTCAAGGATGTTGTATTCTATGAAAAATGGAATAATAATAGCGATCCCAATTGGCAACAAATTCGTGAGATGATAATCTCAAATCTTGATTACGCTTAAATGCTTACCAAGTGTGATTTTTTTTGGGCTCGTGGCGCAGAGTCATATATTGACGCGAAACATGGATAGCGCGGTAGCCTCCTAAGTTACAGGTCGAGGGATCGAAGCCCTCCGAGCCCGTCTTTAAATCAAAAATTTAGGTTGAAGTTGTTCCAGATGCTGGACTTTTCACTACAGCTTTGTAGATGTTTACTGTGTAATCTCCCTCAAAGATGTGGATTACCTTGTCGCCTTCAACAGATTTTACTCTGAAATATTGTTCATAGGAACCATCACTGTTTACATTGGTTTGTGCAACATAAACTGGTTTATCATTTCCATTTTTGTATATCTGAATTACAACAGGATAACCTGGTGCAGCATTTTGTACTGTTCCCCAAACACAACCAAATGGTAATGGACTATCTCCTGGAATATTCATGGAAATAACATTTTTTTCCAAGACAACATTTTCTTCAGGCACTAGTTTTTGATCCCACTCTGCACCTTGTGATGCTGGCAGTGTAAGAGTTGGAAGTAGCAGTATGAAAAACCCAAAGATTGCGCCTAATAGTAACTTCATGCCAGAAATTCCTTATCGTTAAATATTAAGTTGGCGGAGAAATTGTTCTTTTCTTGATGCATAATTATTTTTTCAAAAACACAATTTTGATTTTGCATCGTTATAGTATACACATACTATTATAAGAATTTTTTCAAAAAAATAATTTTGTAAATAATATTATTTTTCAAAAAATAATATAGGTATTTTTTTACTATTTTTTGTTGCAGCAAATTTCGTGCTATTTGCTACTATGTTTTTAGCTTATAGGTATGTTTGCAAAAATATGGCAAGAAATAGTATTTTTACGAGTATTATGTGGCTAAAAAATACCTATATTTTTGAAAGGTGTGAGTAGAGAAATAGTATTTTTTTAGACATAGTACTCGTAAAAATAATACTCGAGAAATAATATTGAGAAAAATAGTAATAATTCCATTTCATGTGAGGAATTAATTCCATGTTAGGACCATGAGTCTAAAATTATGATAAATTCTGATTCTATTCATAAAAAATTAAAATTCTCTTGAGGGGTTTTATTCACTTAGTTTAATTCCCTCCTTTAAAACACGAGAAACAAAATATCTGTGGGTGAGTTTGGTCAATTTCAGTTCAATACCAGCTCATTTTCTGGTAGTTAGAAGATAGATCATATGTGCGGCTCGAAGATCATTTAGTTTGATTATTTCACATCTTCCATGTTGAAACGTACTATATTTGAAGAGATTCTGATTATAGAGTCTTTTTTGAACTTGTAATGTTTTTTCTCATCTGTTTTTGTCCAAAGATACAGATTTGCAGGTTCATCTTTTGCCTCATAGTATGTCTTCATGTCAGATTCTGAGGAATCCCACTTGCCATCTAACTCACATCTGATGAACTCAATATATGCGACTTTCATTTGCTTGTAACCTCACATATTTACTAAATGTCAATTTCTTCCACAAGATCTCTCATTTTACCACTATGCATTTTATTTTGCAAGTCTTTGAGGGCAGTTTTTACTTCAAATTTATTTTCACCAAGCGTTTTTGCTAGCTCGATTAAAGATGAAGGCTTATCCCTCATCATGGTGTACACAATTCTTCTTTCCATGTCTGAAAAGTTATCCTTGCCAATTTGATGAATTTTGTGCATTATTATTTGCCGAATAACTTTCAAATCATTAATTCTACCCTGCAGGTTTTCGATTTCTTCATCCATTTCTGCCAGGTTATTTCTAAGACTCCAAAGTGCAAGGCTAGGATCACTTGAGACTTGTTTGAATCTATTATCAAATAATTTTTGAGATCTGTTGTCGTGTATTTTTTCTTCATAGTCTATAGTAAATTCATCTTCTGAAAGTGAAATTGAGAGATTAAATGATGAATTTAGACGATAGTATTTTCTGTCAGGTGCGCCAAGTTTACTTTTCTCACCATAGGTACTAACAAAGCCACTGTCTTCCAGTGTTTGCATATGACGCAGCATGGCCTGCTGTCCAATTCCTATTTGTTTTGAAACTTGGTTGAAGTACATCGGTTCATCAGAAAGTGTTGATAGGATATCTCTTCTGGCCTTGTTTCCAAGTACATGAAAAATTGAGTCTATTTGATTTTGCATGTCCATAAAAAGAAAAGGGAATTACATATCCATTCCGGACATGTCCCCACCTGGGCCTCCATAACCTCCAGGTTTTGGCATTTCTCTTGATTTTGATGCCGCAATCACATCATCGATTCTCAATATCATGCAGGCAGTCTCTGTTGCTGCATTTATGACCTGTTCTTTGACAGCAAGCGGTTCATAGATGTCTCTAGTAGATAGATCACCAACTTTTGCAGTGGTGACATCAATTCCATATGTTGCCTTGCCAGATGCGCTCTTGGAACGTAAATCCACTTGAGTGTCAAGTGGATCCATGCCAGTATTTTCTGCTAAGACTAGCGGTATGGTTTCTATCCCATCTGCAAATTTTTGTGCAGCTAACTGCGACCTGCCTTCAAGAGTGTTAGCCCACTCTCTTATCTTGTGAGCAACGTGAGCCTCAGGTGCCCCTCCACCAACGACAATTTTTGGATACACAACCGCATCCTTTACTGCCATCAGTGCATCGTGAACAGATCTCTCTGCTTCATCCACTATTCTTTGTGAACCTCCTCGTACAAGGATGCTCACAGCCTTTGGATTTTTGCAGTCTTTCACAAATACCCATCTATCAGTCTCAACAAGTCTTTCTTCTACCAAGTTGGCAGATCCAAGATCATTGGCAGTAAGCTCTGTAACATTTGAGACGATTCTTGCTCCTGTTGCTTTTGCAAGTTTTGTCATGTCGCTTTCTTTTATTCTCCGCACTGCCAAGATTCCAGCCTTTTGCAAGTAGTGCTGTGCCATGTCATCAATTCCTTTTTGGCAAAGTACAACATTTGCACCAGACTGTGTTATTTTGTCAGTCATTTTCTTTATCATCTTGTTCTCTTCATCAATGAATAGTTGCATCTGGTCTGGAGAATTGATGTTGATCTTTGCGTCAAACTCTGTCTTTTCTATTTCTAAAGGAGCATTGAGAAGTGCAATCTTGGCATTATCAATCCTTTTTGGCATTGCACCATGTACAACTTCCTTGTCAAGAACAATTCCTTGTATGAGTTTTGTGTCCCGGATTGAACCTCCACTCTTTTTTTCAACCTTGATGTTGTCGATATCTACTTTGTATTTGTCACCTGATTTTTCTGCAACTGCCAAGACGGAATCCACTACTACATCAGCCAGTTCAGACGAGTTTGTTGAAACTAGCTTTGATGCAAGTGTTGTAGTAGCAATCTTTTTTAGATATTTTTTGTCCCTAGGATCTATCAAAGTTGCTACCTGTCGTAACACTTCGATTGCTTTCTCAGACGCTTTCTTGAAACCATCTACGACCACCGTAGGATGAACATTCTTGGTCACAAGCTCTTCTGCTTTTTCAAGTAGTGCTCCTGCAAGAACTACGGTTGATGTAGTACCATCACCCACTTCATTATCAGTAGATTTGCTGATTTCCACCATCATCTTGGCGGCAGGGTGCTGTACATCAATCTCTTTTAGGATTGTTGCGCCATCATTTGTAATGGTAACATCTCCTAATGTGTCTACCAGCATCTTGTCCATGCCTCTTGGACCCAAGCTGGTTCGTACTAGTTCTGAGACTAGTTTTGCTGCTTGGATATTGTTTCTTTGGGCATCATTTCCCTTTGTTTGTGTAGATCCTTCCTTAAGAAGGATGATTGGAGTTTGTTGTGTTGGTATCGTCATATTATATCACGTTGGTCACATAATGTGTGTAAGGAATATTTTAATTTTACGAAACCTGTTTTCAAATAAAAATTGGTTCGATCCAATAAATTGCAGGAAAGTAGGAGTATTGTGAATCGTGGATCGAACCTACGTAAGTTAGATTTTTTATAATTTATTTTTTATGGACAAATGATTCATCCAAATTTTCTAGCTTTCAAATAATTACAAATATGTTTTCGATTTTTTTTGTTTTAATAAATTGTATCTTAAAAAAAATTATTTCAATAATAAAAATTGCAATGCAAAAATTTATGTAAAATTTTAAATATTTTAAAATGTATTATATCGTCATGGCGGAAAAGTCAAGACAGATGACTTGAAAACCGCGTGACCCAGCAGAGTACAACTGTGGACATCAGCGCAATGGCGTTCTGATGCTTGGGAGGGAATCTCCCCGTGTTCTGCGATTGGGTCACGCCACTTAATTCCAATAAAGATCATTCAGGTGCAAATTTTACATGCAGATTGAATCCGAAAATTTCCAATGGGAATATGCTAAACAGAAAATAACCATACTAGATGACCCTTATTGCATAATAATCGATGATCTTTTTGGACCTGAGAAATCCAAAGAAATCTTTGAGTACATAGTTTCTCTTAGAGAATATTTTCATCCAGCTAAAATCACGTATGAAGATCATCTAAAGACAGATGAGGATTATCGAAAAAATGTCACGTGTTATATTGATGCTTTGTACAAAATTGACGATCCTGACTGGACTGCAAGAAGGGAATATCGGAAAAAATCTCAATTGTTAGGAGCCATAGATGGCCTAGTGCAAAGTCAAGACATGGGAATGATACTACACTCCGCTCCTTTTCCTATCTGTAAGTTCAGAGACGTTAACGCGTGGGAGACCCAGATTTCACGGTATGGGTATGACAAGGATCATTATGAATGGCATTATGATAGACTGTCAAACGATGATAGGATGATCACTTTGGTTTATTATGTAAACATGGAGCCAAAAAAATTCCAGGGCGGAGAACTTGTTCTTTCAAGAGGTCTTTCGCTTGGCAAAAAAATCATTACTTCAAATGCAAAAGAATGCACTATAGAGCCAAAAAATGATAGACTTGTCATATTCAACTCTAGGACTGTCCATAGAGTTACTTCTACAACATCATCGGCAAGATTTGAAGAAGGCAGGTTCTCAGTAAATATATGGTGCGGAATTAGAAAAAATGGAGAACCGATATCTAATTATTAAATTGTTGAGAATAGATCTAACATCTAAAGCATGTTTGTAGAAAAACTAACAGTGCAATATTGAGATTAAATGATACACATTAACAAAAATCATCACATGAAAAACATCTGATAGTAGCAAATTTCTTAATTGACAAATATCCAAAAAAATTTATATTTTTGATTTGTTATTTTCAAAATAACTCGGAGGTTTCAAATTTGGAAACACTGTGTAGAAAATGCGGTGATGAATTAACATCTATTGAAATATGCATGGATTGCAACGGGCCTCTAAAACAAAAATGTCGTAATTGTAAAAAAATCAAAGAGTTGATACACTCGCATATGTCAGTATCATTTAGCATGGCCCAATGATTTTTTTAAATTTAAGTTGATATTATTATGATTAATGAGATTGGTATTGACTAGTATTCTGTACATGTTGATTTTATATTATTAAAATGGTGTTTTAGATCATTATCTATGATCTGACATACATTACAAATGGTCATATTTTTTGTAACAAAAAAAATTAGAAAATATTGAATGTCAAACTTGGATTTGCGATATATGTAAAAAATTGTTGAAAATAATGAAACAATAACTATTGTTGGCCATTGTCAACATGGAAACTTGCATGGGTTTTCTGTTGGTATATACTGATGTATCTAGAAAAAATTCACTAATTTTTATTAATTGTCATCCATATTACATCTTGTCATAAAATTAATATTTGAGCGATGATAACTAGTCATAAGGTCGATTCATATGTTCGAGATCGATGAATTTGATGACCTCTTCCAAAGAATGACTAGGCCATTCAGAGAGATTGGAGACATGTGGCATGAATTAAGAAACACATCTAACATGCGAACATTTGGTCCGTATTACTATGGATATTCCTTAACAAGGGGACCTGATGGTAAACCCGTGGTAAGAGAATATGGAAACGTACGACCAAGCCTTCTTCCAACTGCAGAAAACAGAGAACCATTCGTTGACACAATCATAGATGGTAAGGAAAAGATTTTGAAGGTTGTCGCAGAGATGCCCGGAATAGAAAAGAAGGATATCAAGATAGATGTAGTTGGAAGTATAATCAACATAGATGCAGAACATGGGGAAAGAAAATATCATGCCAAAATACCAATAAGACAAAAAATCGATGAAAATTCTGTCAAGGCTACATATGCTAACGGAATACTTGAAATGAAATTCAAGTTAAAGGAAGAGGATGTTCCTAAAGGAAAGATAGTGACGGTAGAATAAACCGTCTTTTCTTTTTTTTGATGATCAGTATACATACGTGATGTGAAAATTATTAATCGTAACAAGTATTCATTGCACTAGCATTAAAAAAATCTGCTAATTGCATCTATAAAATCATCATCAAAATATGAGGTTTATTAAAATTAAACGGCGTGACCCAATCGCAGAACACGGGGAGATTCCCTCCCAAGCATCAGAGATTATCGAGTCTTGGAATCTTCCAGTCAAAGTGATTCTATTTTCCTATCGGAACTTGTTCTATATCCGACAGTTTTGTACCGTTAAAGAAACTATCAAGTATGATATTCATTCCCTGATCAAAAGATGACGCAGAATTAAAAAATACGTGATATCCGTTGCGATAAAACTCAAAAGAGTAAAAACGTGTAGGATTTGCCTGACCATCGACATTTGTAGCAGATGAATAAACAGTATGATTTCCAAACTGCCATGCTTGCATGTACTTTGTCATGCGATCATAGTCTGGATCAGTTGGTGACAATCCAGTGCAGTTGCAATACACTGTGTCAATGATTGGCATATTATTATGAGATCTGTCCCATGTATACCTGAAATCCGTGTCGTTAACACTAAAAGATGACATATCAATGAGAAATTGTCCACCTTCAAGTGAGAGCGGTATTGGAACAGGAGTTTTGGACTGGGTTGCATATTTTTCCAACAGGTATCTGGAAGAATTTAGCACCTGATCTTTTGATACGTCTCTCCCAATTCCAACCACACCGTTCTTGTTTTCTTCCCATACAGGCGGTTTGACAACCAGATATCCTTGGCTATCTACATCAAGATCAAGCTTTGGCAGCGCACCTGTAACTGGAGCTCTAATCGTTACAAGTCCCGGACTGTAAGACACACCATCTATTGACCGGTATGGAGGGCTTATGCATGGATCTTCAATTCTCTGTCTCCCTGGTTGTGGCCAGTATTTCATCAGGCAGTGGGACGTTGGATCAAGCGCACTATATGCACGAAAAGAAGACGTATCATTTTGGTCACCACCCATGATTTTAGGCAGACGAATAAGCATGAACATTTGATAGGCATTTGCACTGTCAAAGTCATACGAATTAGGATACATGAAATATCCAAAGCTGTTTGGCTCCATGTCTGATATCTTGACATAATTCCCAGATGATCCCGGACTGTTAGATGAATGAAGGTAAACTCTGTCATTTTGACTAGAGATTGTAGAAGGGGAAGTCAATACAATTATGCCATATATGGACATGGCAAGAACAATTATCGAGATCATGAAAATGGAAAATTTTGAAAGATGTAGAGTTTCCATTTTCACATGTACTGGACTGACATGGTTTAAAAAACTGGTGTAGAATTTCTGTTAAAAATGTTATTTTTGAGGCATTACTAAATTCTTATATTTAAGAATACAAATTTTCAGGATGAATCAGAGGTTTTGTGAACTATGGAACGTGAAAAGGAAAATCGAATTGAATCAATTTGCACAAATTTCAAACAGGATTAAGATTAAACTTTGGAATTTATTGCGTTAATTATATCCTGTAGATCTTTTATGTGTTCAGTCTTAGTAGAAAGTAATTTTGCTAATTCCATACAGAAAACATAGTATGATATTCCAATAGGTTGAATATGTTTGTCAAAAAATTTCCTCAACACCTCTTTGCCTCTAAATGACTCCAGTTCTTTATGTTGTGAAATAATAGTATCCACCTCAGTAGTTGCATTTTTTACAATTGTATCCAATTCATGATCCTGTGGCATCCTGGTTTTTATCGATTCCATAATTTTTTGATGACTTGTTTTTAATTCCTCCACTGTTATGCCATCAATTGATTCATCAATGAAACCAATTTTTTGTTTTATTCTTATTCTGATTTCATCATCCCGTAGGTTTTGGATTATTTCTTTCAAAGCTGTTTCAATATCAGTTACGGTTTTTAATGGCGTATTTTCTCTATATTTTTCTAGAAACTCATTAATCACATTAGGTTTTAACAGTACATTTTCAATCATGCAAACAGGAAGTCTAAAAACCCAATCATCAGTTATGTTTTGATCTTGATCCTTGTCTATTAGTGCGAAAACTTTAGTTTTATTGATACTTGGAGGAAGGTTTTCCCTCAATCTTCTAGCTCCTTGAATTACTAGGTGTTTTCCACCAAAAGGAATTAGAATATTTTTAGATATATTGGGGCATAAAATTTCAAGTAATTTTTTGTCTGTGGGTTTTTTCTGCATATCTAATGGAGATTCTCCTTCAATACATACAATATTTCTCAATGCTGTAAGAGAATAAGTATCTCCACACAATGTTCTCAATGCCTCCAATCTAGAATCTTCATCAACAAGTCTTGTTAGTTGGTTTACACCATCTACAGTCTTTGGTGATAAAAGAAATAGTTCTTCAAATGTTGCATTATTCAACAATACTGGTGAGTGTGTAGTGATGACAAATTGGACTTTTTCTTTTGAAACTATGTTTCTAATGTAACTCAATACACGGCCTTCAAGAATGGGATGAAGGTGTAATTCTGGTTCATCTATCAAAACAACTAGATCAGTTTGAGTTTCAGGAGACGATGTGGTTTCAACAGACTTTAGCTTCAACTCAATTTGATATTCTATAAATGGTAGGAATAATGTCATAATTGCTTTTTCGCCAGAACTTAATTCATCAATATCTACGTCACTGGAAGTACCTATGGACAAATCAATTCCCTCTGCTCTTTTCCATAGACACTTTATGTTGGTCTTATCATCTAGACTGATTTTATAAAATTCTAAATGAGGAAGTAAAGTTTTGGTAAGTTCTTTTAATGGTTGATATATGTCTGGAAATTCTATACCTGATTTATCATCATGAATTTTTGTTATTGCATTTTGTCGTTGAACTTCAATTTGTCCTAATGAATATTTGATAAATTTTGATGATTCATCAGCTGATTCGGCTGTTCTTGCACCCGAGTTAATTCGGATTGCTTGAGTACCGTCAAGAGAATCCGTTTCAATCGCATCTCGGTATGTCCTACGCGCTTCCCACAAATACATTGCCTGAATTCTTTGACTCGACCATACCCTATGTGGAGGCATGTAGATTATTTTCCCCGTAACATCTACATTCCCTTTTCTCGTTTTAATTGCATGAAGAAGTGTGGATTTTCCAACTCCATTTATTCCGGCAATAATCATAATGGGAGGAACTTTAGTACATTCGGCTAATTGTATGGTCTTTAAATTTCCAAATCTAAAACTGTTTAACAATGTGTGATTTTTGTTTGTGGTTTATTTAATAATGATCCTAGTTTCATTATCCTCTCTGAAATAACATGACAAAACCACAATTCTTGCAAATTACAGGAAGTACTTCAATTCCATTCTGGCGTTCACTGAGCATCGTATATCCTTGTTCCATCAATACATGTGGTCTGCTATTCTGTACAATATCTTCAGAGGTACATTGTGGGCATTTTTTTATAATCATGTAAATCATAAACTTCAGAACTACATAAACATCATTTAGACGTCATCTTTCCAATATCTTTTTAGGTTTAACATCTCTGAAAATGGTAATTTGTATGGAAATAAAAAAAATAAAAATTGCAACTGAAGGATGGGATGAAAAAGATGTTGAAAATATCAGTAGTGTTTTTCCATCATCATTCAATATTGAGAGGAAGAAACTATCTCAATTCTCAGCTGGACTAGACCTTGCAATATTATTTGTAGTAATAGTTGGAGGAAAGATTTTTGGAGGATTTTTGGAATCCATTGGTTCTGATGTGTGGTCAAACATTAAAAATAGATTATCTCAAAGAGCAGAAGAAGGCAAAAATTCAACCATATCGTTTGAATTCAGGAATGATGTTTCAATAGCAAAACTAAACCTCAAGACCGAAGATCCTGTTCTAATTAAAAGAGCCTTTGAAACAATAGATAATGCACTAGGACAAATAAAAAGTGACGAAGTAAGCCCCATGCTTTATTTTGATAATGATCAGAAAATCTGGATCAAGATAAAGGAAAGAGAATTCTCAAAAACCATAAGTGGCATAATGGCATCCACCATTCCAATTAAAAAAGGAGACAAGATCGTTCAATTCAGCATATCTCAACTGAAGGAAATAGCTTCTCAGATAGTAAATTCTCCTTTTACTTTAGGCCACGGCGGTAAGCAAATTGGCAGAGTTACAAAAGCTTGGGTTGAGGGTAATGAGTTGAAGTACGAGGCAGGAATTTATGAAGGTTTGACTTCAGAGGATGAAAAAGAATTAAACGATATATCTCAAACTGGTGGAGTAAGTATGGGCTTCTCACATGAATTTTAGAATTAAAAAAATTCCTATTCTCTGATTATTATTTTCAATATAATTTTCATAGCTAGTCAGATCAAAAAGTTGTGTCTATACCCCCGTTATAATTTAGATTTTATCATAGAATACGACTTTTTCAGATATCAGAATTATATTTTTTATAGATTTGAATTATCTTTAGAAAAGACTGTAAGTTCAGGGATTGCCTTGACAAATTCCGTAAAGCATTGTTCCCTAGTAGGTTTCAGATACACGCCGTCAAGACCGTTCTTGTGCGCCATTAGTTTCTCTGCAATGTTATAGTTGATGCCATTGTTTGTCTTGAGAGTAGTGTTGAACCTTTTCCTAAAGCCATAGATTGCTGCCTTGTCAAATCTTTCTCCGGTCTTGAAACGCACAATGCCCGCTTTTTTTATCAAATTTGCCATGATCTCACGGGAAGATGTTGCAGAAAGATGACCTGACTTGGTAAACCTTGAAAGACGATTTGCAAAGAGGGGAGATTCTGGTGTAATGGCTTCTCCAGCTTGTCTTCGCTCTTCCAGGTATTCTTCAAGGGATATCGTAGCTTCGGGTGTCAGAAAAGCCCAGTATTCTTCCCTAGAACCCTCGTAAAGAAATACTGCCCTGCATCCCATTGGCATGTCATGTAGATGTCTTAGCCTGAGCACTGGGTCTTCAAGCACGTTAGGTCTTGCGCCAGTTGATGCAAAGAAGTGGATCATGGCTTTTGTTCGCTTGATCGTCGTGGTACCAAGCATCACCTTGATGTCGTCTGTGGTATACGGCTTGTCGTTTCCTTCCTTTTCCATTTCAGGAATCATCTTTGCAAGAATCTTCCTGTGATAGAACTTACGGTTCATGTCAAAGAAGAGTTTTGGACCGCTGAGATAGTTCTTGATTGTAACCGATTTCAAGCCCCTAACCTTCATGTCAAGGATATAGTCCTCAAGAAATGACTGGATTGAATCAGAATCTAGGCTTGCCAGAGTATCATAATCTTCAATTCCTGTAAATTTTAGGAATGTCTTCAGTCTATGCTTGTACTCTCTTTTGGTAAAGCGAGATTTTATTGAATTTTCAAATATCAAAAGACTGCGCTGCATCCTAGGTTTGTTCCGGTCTGAACTAGTACTTGGATTAAAGTTCGCTACTTTATGCTGGTACAGTTCTAATCGAGTCTGCTTCATCTCTAATTTTTCCTCGTGCAAAAAGTATAGCTAAATCTAAACATTGTACAATAGTCTGAATTTCGTACAATCCAAAGGTTGTACTTTCTATTGCTAAATCGTCCTATTTGGCAATGGTTATGCCAAAAAGTATAGCGAAATACAAAATTGTTGCAATAGATTAGGCGTGGTGGTACCGTTGAAAAGACGAAAAAAGTATATCTAAATATTAAGTTGACGCATCTATTATTCACACCAATTGATATCAGAAGAGAAACTAAATGATGGATGCAAATGTGACTGCCATTATGGCGGAGCAATAAGTTGTCCTTCATGTAAAGAGAATCACGGTAAACATTCTTGTGCACATTGTAAGTAGTTATTTTTTCTTTTTGTTGTTTTCTTTTGCTGCCAAAGTCTTCAGGTTGGCAAGATCCACTTTTAGTTTCTCAATCTCAACTAGTGTATGAAGACTAGATATCTCAGATTTTAAATTTTCAATCTCTTCGTCTTTATTTCTCAATGAACTTCGAAGTGAATCTAGTTCTGCGTTTAATTCAGATTTTGCCTGACTAATCTGATTTGATGTCATTTGCAGGGTTTGGCCGCTGCTGCTGTGGCTAGTTAGCTTTTTTTTTTCTTCGTGTGTGTGTCCATGTCCGCCTTCTGCTGCATGCATATAGTCAGCACTCTTTTGAGCCAACCAGCATATGGCTACTAGGAACCAGGCAGCTGATATGAAAACTATCATGGTAAAGTGAACTGCATCAGGAAGGACGAAATACAGGCCACTTAGTGCTACAGCAAGACAAGTGACTACAATTGTAGGAATATGTCCCATGAATTTACCTCTCTGATGCTTGAATATAAATAGTAATGCAGATTTTCAGAATAAAAAAGGACTGTAAAAATGAAAAGGGGTAAATATGCTAGTCAGCGCTTTGAGTAGCCTTTCCCTGTGCAATCTCCATTTCTGGAACTTCAGATTGCAAGATCTTAATTTTTTGTAGAAGTTCATTTCTAAGATCTCTAGCTACTCGTCTTACGGTTGGTCTTGGAACCCCAAGTTCTTCTACTACTTTTGAGTAGATATCTTGTTTATCTGTAAAGCCTTTGTCAAGCAATTCATTGATTGCTTGTTTGATGCTTGTGCTTTGAGTAGTACGATTCACGAATTTTAATTTCAAGATGTTCTATATAAGACTGTTACTATGTTTTTGGTAATATTTTTTGATACTTGAAAGTTTGACTTTGACACAAAAACAAGATTGTGTGTTTGTATCACAGGATTATAGTTTTTGAAGAAATTTTACAAATAAAAATTTGTTATCTAAAATGTTTTTATTTTACGAATTTGTTATGACCATACAGAATTAGCAATTTCGTCTACCCACTGTGAAAGTAAGTGGAGAAAAGTTCTTATGATTAAAAATCAGTTGTCAAGAGGTGTCCAAGGCAACTATTGAAACAAATTTTGGCAACATAGTCTTTGAATTATTTCCAAATATTGCTCCAGAAACTGTGAGAAATTTTACCAAATTAGCAAAAAGCAACTTTTATGACGGAACACTATTCCATCGTGTGATTCCCGGTTTTATGATTCAGGGAGGAGATCCTAATACAAAGAAGTCAGACAAGAGTAATTGGGGTATGGGCGGACCAGGATATACAATAAAAGCAGAATTTAGCTCCAGATCTCATCTCAGAGGCATAGTATCTATGGCTCGTGCCATGGACCCAAATAGTGCAGGCTCTCAGTTTTTCATAGTAACAACAGACAGCACCTTCTTGGACAAGCAGTACACTGTTTTTGGACAAGTATTGCAAGGAATGGACGTGGCAGATAAGATTGTCAAGCTTCCAAGAGACAAAAATGATTGCCCTCAGCAGGAAGCAAAGATTGTTCGAATAAGCATATCAGAGTAGGAAATAGATTGGAAATTCTCCCAAGCCTTCTTGTCATATCAATACTGCTTCTTTCAGGCTCCCAAGCATTTGGCCAGCAAGTATCCATGGGTGAAGCCCCTCATGAGGTTGTAAAAGTTACAATTGATGAAACTGGTACTGCACATGTAACACATGTGATCAACTCCACCGCTGCAAACTTCAAACCAATTCAGGTCGATACAATAAGTGGAGACATGTCTAATCTTACTATTACAGACAGTAAAGGTAATCCTGTAGAATATGCCAAGATCCAAAAAACACCATTATCTGTAATCATTAACGCTTCACAACGAAATATGACTTTGATCAAGTATGACCTGACCAATGTTGTAACAAATACTGATGGAGTATGGAAATGGAATTACTATGAACCACAGGATACTGACTTTACTGCATTTCATTTTCCCAAAGGAGTTGACATGGTTTGGGCAAACGGCAGACCAGTATATCTTGGAAATCTAGGCCTTGGCCAACATGGAAACGGATTCACACTACAATACATCATAAATGAACCAGTAAACATTCAGACTGTACAATTTGCAGGCAAGAACTTTGCAGTAGGAGTAAGAACTGTTGCAGGAGTTGGAGATTATGCATTTGATCAATCACTGAAAGCATACTCGTTTAATGTAGACAAGGCAAACATACCAATTACTGTAATAATACCACAGGATCTTTTGTCAGGTCCATATGTGGTAACAATAAATGGCAATGCAACCCTTCATCAGGAATTTCACTATAATGCAACACACGCGTGGATTGGGCTTGATCCACTCAAAAGTGGAACTGTTCAGATAACAGGGGGAGCAGTTGGTCAAGGACAGACTACACCTGGTTCATCAGATAGTGCTACAGTAGGAAGTAATCCACCATCGTCAGACAATTCAGGAGTAAGTGGAAGTGGTCTGAATGGTTCATCTGACAATACATCAACTTACCTCGTGATTGGAGGAATTATTGCAGCAGGAGTTGCTGGTATCGTAATTGTCAAAAAAACAAGATCAAAAGTAGCACCCAAGCCTAAGCCCTAAGACGTTTAGGAAGGCCAAGAATTTCAATTTAGATTATTAATAGCAAAAGATCAATGCATCGCATGCAATGTGGGTGCCATTGTATAAAATGTGGCAGCATGGAATTATCATCCAAGCAAGTAGGAGAGATTGAAAAAGATGGGTATTACGATATGCACCATACTTGTCTTAAATGCAAAACACACTTTGACCATCTAGAGGGTGATGTCTTTGACTTGTGTGAAAAGTGTGGATTTAATGTCTAGTTGACTTGAAGTAACTTTACTTTGGAATAATAGCTGCGTTTTTCTTTTAGATCTCGTTGGAGTTCATGGGTAAAAGCCATGTTTGTAAGTACTTTTGATACGTCAAGTGGAACTGCAGACCAACCATATTCTCTTAGTTGTGCTACTACTTCTGAGACGGTTCTTGCCTGGTCAAAGAAAGCATCATCAATTAGTGTCTGCATTTTGTCTTTAATCTGATCTTTGTTGATAAATGTAGGTTTGACAAATTCGGGTTCATGAACTTCAGCATCCTCAAGTGAATGTAGTAACCCTGTTGGCTGTGTGGGATGTTGATCATAGGAATATTCGAATTGGGCATTGTTATTGGTAGAATCCTTGACAAATGATGCTAGATTACATATGACCTGCTCTATGCTTTCATTGTCTATATAGAAGTCCTTTGACTCTACCTCAATTTCATTTTGACCATATTTTATCTTAATTCTTGCCATTTTGTAACTTCAGTTCCGATTGATTTGATTTATTTTGTTAGCTCTAAGTAGCTTAGAAAACTGATCAAAATATTTACACAACTTATTTGGATTTTTTTTCTGTATAGTACTAAAAGGGAATATTTTGATTCATTATCATGGAAAGACGCTCAAAAGTAATAATCATAGCAGTATGCATAGTTGCGGCAGTAGGAATATTTGCTTATTCGCAATACATGTCTGCCACACATCTCAGCATTTCAATACTTGAGAGCAAGATAATACAGAGAAATGACAATAATTCACTATACAACATGACACTCCAGTTCCAAAATCCCTCATTGCTTCCAATTAATGTAGGACAAACAGATTTTGTCATATCGATAAATGGTGAGAATCTTGGAACAGGTACGTTGCAGGCACTTGTGATACCCCCTATAGGAAAAATTGCTTCCCAAGCACCGTTTACTGCAGACAATACAATTCTTCATAAATATGACAAGAGTGATAGTGTTCCCAACATCAAGTTGACTGGAACAAGCAAATACGGAATTTCGATAATATCAGTAAATGTACCATTTACATATTATCCAACAGAACAAGAAGCCAGAGAATTTATACACGGTTCCTAAAAGCAGCAAAGTATGCTGACGGTATTTGGGTCAATAGCGTATGATACGATAAGAACTCCCACCAAAGTTGTAACAAATGCATTAGGAGGAGCAGCAACATATGCTGCAATCTCTGCAAGTTTTTTTGTTAAACCAGGCTTGATAGGAGTCATAGGTCAGGATTTTCCAAAAAGTTACCAGAACATACTTGAGAGATTTGTTGACACACAAGGAGTGGTTCATGCAAAAGGTAAAACATTCAGATATGACGGTAGTTACGATTCCACTTTGAGCGTACGTACAACTAACAAGACTGAACTAAATGTACTAGCTGACTTCAAACCTATTGTACCAGAGGAGTACCGCAAATCAGATTTTGTGTATCTTGCAAATAATGATCCTGTTCAAAATACTAGAATTCTAAAAGAATTTGACAAGGTCAAGTTTTCAATGTGTGATACGATAGAATTTTGGATATCAAGCAAGAGAAATGATGTAATCAAGATGATGGGTTCTGTTGATTCTGTTGTAATCAATGACGAAGAAGCAAAATTACTCACAAAGACTCACAATCTTATCAAGGCTGCAAAAAAGATCATGGAGTGGGGAACAAAGTATGTCATAATAAAAAAAGGCGAGCATGGCTCCCTATTGTTTTATGAAGATGTCATATTTCCATCTCCCGCTTTTTCAATGGAAGATATTGTAGACCCAACAGGCGCAGGTGATTGTTTTGCAGGCGGAATGATTGGATATCTCTCAAGCAAAAACAGTACAAAGATCTCAACTATTAGAGAGGCTGCAGTATATGGAAACATCATGGGTTCATTTGCAGTAGAAAAATACGGAGTATATGGAATAACTGGATTAAAAAGGTCAGATATCAAAAAGAGATTTGATAGATACAAAAAGATGGTCCATTTCTAACAAAGGTTATAGATATCAAATTAAAAAATAAAACATGGATGATAAGCTAGACACAATTTTTAGCCTTCAAAAAAATCTTGAAAAAATGATGAATCTTGATCGTTATCCAAAAGATACACAAGGAAAAGTTTCTGCACTTTGCACAGCAATAATTCATGAAGCAGTGGAACTTCAAAGGAATACAAACTGGAAATGGTGGAAAAAACCCACACCATTTGATGAGACAGCAGCTCGTGAAGAGCTAATAGACATCTGGCATTTTGTTATTCAAGCATCACTTGAGCTCAATATGACTCCAGATGACATACTAAAAGAATACCAAAAAAAGAACCAGATAAACAGACAAAGACAGATAGATGGTTACTGAGTCTTCCTTAGAGTCTCAAGTATGTTTTTTATTTGTGAGATACTAGTTTCACCAATTTTGTTTATGATTTTTACTTGTCCTTGAAATTTTGATACTTCTTTTTTTGTAACTGTCAAGACAGGGTGGGGACTTGATGAACCAATGATCATGTTGTTTACATCTATTCCATTTTTGTACAGGCAAAGAAGAGAGTCGCCAGATTTGTGCCCTAGCACATCTTTGCCGCAAAGTATGATTGTATCAATTTTTTTGTTGGATATTACAGATCTTACAAGGGAATCAATACCCTTGTTCTCAGATAACAACCTGCCTGCTATTGCAACCTCTTTGATAATAGACGATTTTGAGATATCTCTTAGTAGATTCATACTTGATAGGGTACAAATTGCAATGTTTGATTTTGAATCTCCAAAAAATAGTTCTTCCTCTATTGGAAGAATAATTCTGCATAATTCTCCTGCAATATCTTCAATCAGATTCATGTAATCAGTTTGTGTAGTGTCTTGGAGATGTGGTGCAAATCATTTTCTGTAACAAGAGGGTTCACAGGAAGACTGAGAACAGAATTTGCAGCCCAATCAGTAAGAGGAAGTTTGATGTCTTTTTTATAAAATGGAGTCTTGTGTACCGGGATGGAATAGTATGCAGTTGCTCCTATTCCGTGTGAATTTAGCTGCTTCATCAATTTATTGCGATTTTTGGTAGCAATTGTATAAAGATACCAGTTTACATTGACACCTTCTCTTTCTTCGGGCAAGATAATATTGAGATCAGACAATAGTTCATTGAGAACGGTAGCATTCTTTTTTCTTTTTTCCAAGAATTTTGGAAGTTTTTTCATTTGGACCTTTGCTATGGCAGCACAAATTTCTGGAAGTCTTAGGTTCAATCCAAGTATTCGTGTGTCATAACCATGAAGCATTCCATGATTTCGGATCTTGCGCAATTTATCAAAGAGAGTTTTATCATCTG
>JAJSDS010000199.1 GCA_028580875.1 Nitrosotalea sp. | reverse complement strand
CCACTGTAAGATTGTTCCACAAACCTAATTATCATAAATCGTTTTAGTTATTTATGGAGAAATTGAAGATTGTATTAGGGATTGGAATGATTATTTTTGGATCGATTTTATCCATACCACAGAATAATTTGATGGTTTTTCACATGATAATTCCGACTTGTCAGATAGATTACACTCAACCTTTTACATCTCATGAGTGCTCTGCTAATTATTCAAATATGCTATTATCTCTCTCGACTTCTATTTGTATGGCCATAGTTGGAATACCGACTCTAATTTTTGGGCTAAAAGAGAAATCATTTATTCCATTTTCAAGAAAATAATTCTTTCGCAGTTTTAGCCTACTAATGGTACTCGAACAAATGTTTTAGCCAACTGCGATACAGCGGTCTAAACACAAATTGGCATAAGATATTTGGAAACAGGCGAAGTTTTCATTTCTAAGGATGAGCAAAGACGGGAGCATATGTCATAGCAGTTTCGTTATTGTAAGTTGCAATAATTTTGAATGGTACTGGATGATTTTTATCCAATACGGCAATTAGATCATATTTGTAAAAACCGTCTAGTTGTATCGTATCTGAAGGCACGCTTATTGTTTTGTATATACTTCCATCATTATGGTAGACCTGTAAAGCAAGTAAAGTATTTGATGGCGTGAAATTTTTTATATTCACGTCAATAGTAAAATTTGAGACCACTGTTCCATTGTTGTAAAAAGCCTCATTAGAGACTCCTTGATATGCTGATAAGTTAATTGATTCCTTGCCAACTATATTTACATAGTTCAATGCCCATCCTCGTTCAATCAATTTTTGAGCAGTATCATGTTTTACACAAGCTGGAGAATTATCTTCAGATTTTATTACGAGAGTATAGTCCGTAGAACATTTTACAGCTTCTGCCATTATTCCTGATTTGAATTGTTGTAATGGACTATAGATAGTATACGACTTTGAACCACCTAGATCAAGTCCACCTTCTTGTGCAAATGATAAGTTGGAATTTCCAATAACAAGCAAAGTAATTCCCATTCCAACAATGATTGAAAGATGTAGAGTTTTCATTTTCTAATACTTATCGTCCATTTGATTCAGGATCCACACTTGTGGCAGTAGTTGTAACTATCTCACAGCCTACCTCTGTATAGTTATGCTCAATTTCAACTGGTTTTAGATTGATTACTACAAATCCATATGAGCCATTTTCACATTCATGTTTTCCAATGTTAGAAGGCAAGTAGAGATGTATTGTAGCAGAAGATTGGCCAGTTTCACCATTTGATGCATAGCTATAATCACTAAATCTCCATCCTTTCATGGACCAATCCCTTATTTTTGGCTCATTTAGTATGTCATAGAAAACAAGGTTTGCTTGTGTTTGGTTTCCATATTTTAAAAGTAAATTATCTAATGGATTTTCTGACCATCCTCTAAGTACAAGTTTTGGTACAGTGTCAGGATCTACACATGCTGGCTGATGTCCTTGTTTTTTTATTGCAAGTACGAATCCCTCCTTGCATGCTATGTTTTGTGTGACAACACCTGATTTGAATTGTTTTAGTGGAGACTCTTGCAACTGGACTGTTACTGTGGGTCCAATTCCATATCCCGAAGCATTTAACATGGGAGCAAGTGTCAAAAGTAAAACTGTGATTAATGAGAGGTGTAGAATTTTCATGCACTTTACATGTGCTGGATACCATAGTTTAAAAAAGTGGTGTAGAATTCATGCGTTTTTTAAAAAAATTTTTAACGATCACAAGGTGTCACTGGGAGTGTTGTATTCAATACCAACTTTTTTATAACTACATAAGATCATTTACATGAGTTATAATTTAGCAGACAGCGTAAATTTACTTTTAACGACCATATAAAAACCGCCAATAAGGATGCTGATTCCAACAAGTAACAAAATTTGCTGTGGTGCCAAGTTTCTATCAGGCATATTTTGTCCTACATACCATAAAGCATAACTTCCAAATACTGACGTTGAACTCACTACCACGATCATACCAAACATAATAGTCATAAAACCAATTATGAAAACAATTTTTTCAATTGAAATCATGATACAGTCCCAATGAGAATTGTTAAGACCTGTAAAGTTTTCATTTCAAATCCAGTCATTGCTATTAACCACGATGTGCCTCAGTCACATATTTTACATGAATTCCACTCAAACCCGTGATTTGAAACACATTGGTCTGGGAAAGACATATGTCATTTTTATATAGCCATGGAAAATCATCCAAAATTATTCTTGATTGATTGTCATAACCCACTACAAATGGAACACTATTACAAAAAAAGGATATGCCATAGAATCCTGCTTGACTTCCAGTTTTAATGGTATACACTATTGTACTGTTTCCCGTTGGAACAATATCAGGAGATGCAGAGGTAGTGATTTCGCTTGCTTGCTGTTGCATATCTTTTGCGATAAAAACACTGATGTTAGATTGCGTAGGAGAATCTGGATTGTGATATGTCGCACAAATTTTCCCTGTTGAATTAGGTGACATGTACAATACTGCTACACCTGTATTTGATTGAGGATA
>JAJSDS010000198.1 GCA_028580875.1 Nitrosotalea sp. | reverse complement strand
CTGAAAATATTGTATTAGAGTCAAATGTATTACCATGGATATAGGCATTAGTGAAATCAGAGAATGACAAGTCTGCACCGGACAAGTTCAAGTTGGTAATATCAGAATGTGTAAAATCAGCGTTTGATAAAATTGCTCCAGAAAAATCTGCATTTGTTAAAACTGAATTCTGGAAGCTTGCAAATCCGGCATTGATATTTCGTACTATGGCATTTGTTAAATTGGTCTTCTCAAAATATGTGCCTTGCAAACTGGCACCAGTTAAATTAGCTCCAATTAATTTGGAATTGCTAAGATGTAATCCATCCAAGGTAGCTCCTGCAAGATTTGAGCCGGAAAGATCAAGATTATTGAAATTAATGCCCTTTGATGTCAGATCACAGCCAGAGTAATCAACACCTGGCCCCGGAGGATCACTACAAGCAGCATGTGCCTGTTGTAATCCATACGGAACTAGTAAGAGTAACGCCAATGGAAACAGTAACCTATACTTCATTCTAGACATCATCCTTTACCATACTTGGTTTATTTGTCTCAGCACTTTATATAAGCAGGATCATCTTAATTGTAAGAAACTAGTTCCGAAGTGGAAAAAAGTGCTCATTTTGAGGGCAAAAATGGCATGTTCAAAGGAATTTGTATTAAAAAGTAAAATAAAGGGAGCATCCCCCCGAATGCTTTTAGATTTAGGTAATGTTTACAGTCCAAGTGATTTGGAGTGTATCTGATGAGCCGATGCTAATTTGACTGAATGTTTGTCTTGCAAACATGTTGGTTGAATTACTATTTGGGTTTGCTGCAGAGTTGTCAAAGATTCCTGCCTCAACAATGTTTTGGTTGGAACTGTTTGTAATTTTTCCTGCTGCAAAGTTTGCTGTTAGAACCACGTTACCTCGTGTTGCAGTTGCAATACTTGTTGTTGCAATCACTTTGTGACCTTGTTGTCCCCAAAGTTTAAAGTCTGTGGTAGTCGGCGAAGTATTATTTGTTCCTACTGCAACTGCCTTAAAAGTACCAATTGTTCCTGAGGTGGTAGTTCTGGACACACCAAACATCTGATTCACTGTAGCATTATCACCATTACTTACAACAAGGTTATCGGTTTGTCTGTATGCCTTGATTGCCCCATCAGGACCATACACTACCAGTGCTACATGACCCATGGTTTTCATTCCATCGGCATGCATCTCTGATGTAGGTTGGTTAGATTGGACAAGAGCATAAGCTCCGCCTATTGATACAATGGCTGCTATTCCTATTAGCATAGCAATGAACTTAGTTGTCATTGCAAGATAATGATCTGGTTGATTAATAAACTTTTGTAAAAACATTATAAACTATTCAATAAAGCCAGTAATTATCTGAAAAAATCTTAAAAATACCAAAGTGGAAATCAAAATTCTATAAAATTACCACAATGGTATCAAAGGGCAAAACGATAACCCAAACATCATTTATGGATGAGCATGGATACCCATGGATTCTGTAAAATTTAGATGATAAGAATGACTAACTGGAATGGTAGTATTTGTAGGTGGTAATTGCAGTTGAGGATTATTTACGTTTTCCTTACCTACAAACCATGAAACGGCAAAAACTATGACAATAATTACAATACCGATCCCAATCAACATACCCTTTTTCATTGACACACGTTATCATAGCAAGTATAAAAGCAATAATTTTCAATCTAGATAAGGTAATCAGAAATAATGAAATTTTCCCTAAGATGGATTCCATTTTTTGCAATGATATGCATTGGAGTAAATTTTGTTTATGCAGATCAAACTGTTACAACTTTCAGAGATGATGGCAATGCAACAATATGGGATGGCAAATGGTCATTTTTACAAGAATGGAAAAGGACAAGCTATACAGATGTAGATGGCATGGCATTAAGAATAGGTCATGATTACAACTATCTGTATGTATTACTAGATGCAGTTCCACAGAATAGTTTTACAAAAAACACAGATTATGGAATAGTTTGTATCACTGCAAACCTTGCTTCAAAAAATTTTGCTACAGAAGATGATCATTGTTTTCTTCTCTCATTAGAAACTAGAAATGCAGTAACACTGCAAGGAGGATCATCGCTAGGCACTACAAATCATTACACTAAAGTACAAAATGATCCACAATTAATTGGAGTAAGTGGAATATCAGATTCAAATGACAGATATTCTGATTCTCCTCATCCAACATATGAATTCAGAATACCAATTGATTTAGTTGGAAGATCAGACATGTATCATTTCTATGCAGCCACTTATGATACAACAAATAATCACATGACTACATGGCCTAAAAATATTGATACTACAAAATTTCCCAACATTCCATCACCATCACAATGGGGAGACCTCATCTCACCGGATAAATCAATACCAGAATTTCCATGGCCCATGCTTGCATTGATTTTATCGTTCATGTCCATATTTATCATAAACCGTAAGAAATGGTTGCATTAAATGAATAAAACAAATTTTGATCTCCTCAACAAACAAATTGTAAATTGCAAAAAATGTACTAGACTATTCAAGTACACCAGACAAATTGCAAAAGAAAA
>JAJSDS010000197.1 GCA_028580875.1 Nitrosotalea sp. | reverse complement strand
GGTCAAGCATAGGGGCCTTTGGAGCCCTTGACCCCAGTTCGAATCTGGGCCGGGCTATAACTTAGACATAATGCATGTTGGAACCAACAGGTGGCATAACATGTGGAATCAAAGTTATTCCAACCAAAATTGGTATTACAATTAACAACACAGGAATTGCAGCAAGTATTATTCCAAGGTACAAACAGTTCCGCGCTTTTCTTGGATCATCTTCTCGTATAACAAAAAATGCAATTACACCTCCTATTACATTGAATAAAATCGGAAGCAAAAACCAGAAACTGCTGCGTCTTTTTACCTGCATGGGTACAATATAGTCAAAGTCTAATTTAAAGGAGATTCAGATGCTGACCTCTTTTAGGCAAAAGGAAATTACGAACATATCAAAAGCATATTTTGATGATACTAAAACTAGTAATACAAGTTAGTACATTACTAGTACATGCAGTCGTCTAATACAAAGAAGCAAAAAGAGATGCCAGAATTACTTCCAGAGATAGAGGAAAAAATTAAGATGATCGAATCTGGAAAAGCTACAGGTAAGAAATACACACCAGACCAATACACAAAACATATTGAGAAAGTTTTAGAAGAATAACTGTGTGGTTCATTCAGCCTTTTGATAATACAATAGAAAGAAAAATTAAGAAATTCAAAAGTGACAAGCCATTAATCAAGAACTACAAGGCATTTATTGAAGAGTTAAAAGTTGTCGATGATCCAAGAACTCTAGGAGATCTCAAACATGGGAAATTTCGACACTGTTACGGCATACATCTTACTAAATCTCATAGTTTAATCTATTATGTAGATTTCCAACAAAACACTGTCTTTTTAATAGACTTGGATGACAACAAGAATTTGTATGGTAGAGATAACAAGGCATAGAGAATCTTTTACAGTTCAAGCTTTGACAATAGTTTAGTTGCAACCAAAAACAACACAGTAGCGCCAACTCCTAAGATTATCATCTCAGTTGCGACCAATCCATTAAAGTATCCAAATATTCCAGCCCGGACAACATCCACAAGGTACGTCAACGGGTTGAAATAAAATGCTGTAGACAAAACAGGAGGAGCCCCCTGTGCAGGATAAAACGCCGTACTTACAAATGCAAAGAACAAAAATACCGTATTGATTACAACGTTAAACCCCTCACTTGATTTCAATCTAGTTGATATGATTGATGCAATAGAACCAAACAAGATAGAACCTGTAATTGATGCAAATACAACAAGCGGTACAGTCAATACGTTAAACTCGACCTGCTTGAAAAACAATGGGTATCCTACTGCAGTAATCATTGCAGCGCTCACAAAACCAATTATCCCAATTGTATAAACATTAGACAAAATATACTGTGCACGGGTAAAAGGCCCAACCAAGATCTGCTCAAACATTCCATGCCTTCTGTCGTTCCAGATTATTATTCCAGAGATCAGGGTGCTGTTCATTATATTGAACCCAATCATACCAGTTGCAATAAAGGCGGGATAGTCAAGTGTCTTGTTTCCAAACGGCACCTGGTGTATCAACGCAGTATACGCAAAGCCTGCAACAAAAATGTAAATCAAAGGAAAGATAATCTGCCATATCACAAATCCCATGTTAAGTGATATCGTAAGGTTACGGTTTACAAGACGGATTATCTCATGCATTAGAGTTTTTCACCACTGAAAGAAATATTTCTTCTAGACTAGTAGGCACTACACTTAGGTCCTCTACGGTAACATGGTTTGAAGCAAGTATCTTCAATATATCCTGCAAGACCTGTTCTGACTGGCTTGAGCGAACTGTAATCACAATACCAGAATCATATTCAATGGTACAATCAGATATACCAGACAGCAAGGATGAAATGTCTTTTTGTTCCGATATGTGAATCTTGATGGTCTTTTCCCTTCCAAATTTATTTTTCAAGTCCCCAGGAGTGTCAACTGCAATTATCTTTCCCTTGTTGATTATTGCTATATCATCGCAGAGGTATTCAGCTTCCTCTAAAATATGAGTGGTAAAAAATATCGTAAGTCCATCTTTTACCTTTCCCTTGATGTAATCAAGCAGGCCTCTTCTTGCAGAGGGGTCAAGGCCAACTGTTGGCTCGTCCAAGAATAACAGTTCCATGTCGTGCATAAATTCACGCGCAACCTGCACCCTTCTCCTCTGGCCTATGGACAGGTCATCATTTTTCTTTTTTCTAATATCTACAAGATCAAATGCAGCAAGAAGTTCTTCAACTCTGTCTTTCCGGATTTTTTTCTCAATATTCCACATCATGCCATATTTTTCAAGGGATTTTTCAACACTTAGCGTAGGCTCGTAGCTTGGCTGTTGTAATACAACACCAATCTTTTTTCGTATCTCAAGAGGTGATTTGATTCCATCAACTCCCAAAATGCTCATCGTCCCTCCGCTTGGAGGAATCAACGTAGTGAGCATCTTCATGGTCGTGGTCTTGCCTGCACCATTTGGTCCCAAAAACCCAAAGATCTTTCCCCTCTCCACCTTGAGATCAATGCCATCAACTGCAGTGAAATTGCCATATGATTTTGAAAGTGAATTTACCTCTATGAT
>JAJSDS010000196.1 GCA_028580875.1 Nitrosotalea sp. | reverse complement strand
ATCTGGAGAAAAATAGAGGAATATGGTATTGACCGTAAATTACTCGAGGCAACACATCCTAGTAATGAATTGTTGTTCCAATTGTATACTGCAATAACTAAAGTCCATGAAGAAGTACGCGCACTAAATAACGGAAATATTTCCTAAAATCTGATAAACTCTATCAAACTACCATCATCTTAATTTTATCTATATGTGTGACTGGATAAATTTCTTGTATGTATATGATGTGCGCAAAACTGAAAATGAAATTGCAAATTAAGAGATTCTGAGATATCTTCGCATAAGTCTATGACTGAGAATCATCTGGTTTTTCCAATTCTACGCATAATTTCTTGTATTCTGTGATGATCTCATTGAATAGTGAAAAAGCGCTATTGACGGCTGTTTGTGCCATCTCAAACCGCATTGTCTTTTCAACCAGATATGATGGATCTTTCGGATCAAGTCCCGTATCTTCCCAAATTCTTTCTACCTCGCTTACCTGTTTTTTCAGTTTGCTTTCATTTTTTGCTATTTTTTCCTTGATTTTCTTGACTAATGTACTATCTACCATGTCACTCAAATCCGCATTACTCAGTTAAAACTCGTTATTTTTGTCAATGTGCTACTAAATTATGAAATATTTGACCCAGTCTAGTAAAATTAGTGAATCTTTTCTTTAAATAGAAATTTAGCAAATTATTGAAATGCCGTACGAAGAAGTCTACTTTCAAAGACTAAAAGAAGAAAATCCAGAAGAATACCAAAAAGTCACAGTTAATAAAATTAAATCCATGTAAGTCACACACTGGATTTTTTGGTATATTTTTCAATATTTTATAATATGTCATGAATTATCGATTTTTAAATAATAAAATAAGTTGATAATTTTTTAGATTCTTTCTACATTGAATCTGTAATTGGTTTCATTACTGTGATGCCTTGGTCATCTGTTACTGTTACCGTCTTTGAACCGGCTGGTGGAGAAAACATTTGTTTTTCACCTGGATTCAAAATTGGTAATGCTGGTTCAGAGCTAGTTCCATAATCTACTTTGACATTTGTCAATGGTGATGATCCCGTATTTTGTATGTACACTCGAACAACATTTCCTACCCCCATGACCATTTCGGTTCTTGGTTCTACAGTTAATGCATATTGTTCTGAAGCAGGATGGAATGCAAAAAGAACAATTACTGCAACTGCCACTGCAGCACCTCCGCCTATTGCACCATAAACTATTGGTTTTACCATGTTATGATCAAACTAGAGCCAATTATGAGGTAATTTAAGGGTGATGTCCTGATTTTTTACCTTTTTTTTGTTTTTTTCTGTTTTTAAAATGCCACAAGAAAATGAAAAAACCAATTGCGCTTGAAACAATTGTACCAACTCCAACTACGGGTGCAATGAAAAAAGTACCCAACCATATGCCATTTGCATCTCCAATCTCTAGCATGCCTCGTTGTCTTGCAAATATGTTGACTGAATCTTGAATCGAATGTGACCTGTTAAGATCATCAGTGTATGTACCATTTACATGAATTACTGCATGGACTGGAATATCAAGATCTTTTGGAGTGTTAACCAGAAATTCAAAGTCTGAACTTTTCCCAGCATCAAGGCTTGAAAGTAAAAATGATTTCTTGCCTTCAAGATTGATGTCTTGAGATGATACAACTACTTGTACGTCATGTGCCTTGACTCCTTGGTTTTTTATTGTACCCTTTATGGAAAACGGCTCTCCAGAAAATGCATTACTTGGAGACTGGATGTCAAAACTCAAAATTGGGCTTGACTGAGCATTGAGGTGAAAAGCCTGAACAAACGTATCTTTGACAGGATTTGTGTCAAACATACCTTTGACAAAATAAGTAATCTCTGCATTTGCAACAAATTCTCCATCTGGCATGTCCTCCCTTGGTGCTAGTTCAAAATTATTGCCAAAGGTAGAGTCCTTTGCAAGCTTTGTTAAACTAAAAGTATTGTTTATTGAAGAAAATTCTGGTGAGGATATGGAAAGTGTAATGTTTGATACCTGATCTGCAGTTGCCTTGATTATTGATGATAGGACAAACTTTTCTCCTGGTCTTACCACGTCTGGATATTCTAAGGTGACCTGTAGGTTTGGATCTAACATGTTTGTTTGTAATGCATACGCTGGTACAAACATGTTCAAAATAAATGTTGAAACAAAAACTAGGTTGAAAGTATTCTTAGATATGAACAAATTTCGTCAGAAATTGTATGATGTTTGTACTTTTATTGTATGTGTTTTTTGACAAGATGGAGAAATTTTTTCTTTGCTGTTATGTAATCAGTCTTTTCAAATGATCGCAAAAACTCTGTAACATGAGTATGATAAAAAGAAGATGTTGTGATGATTTGACCCAGTTTATCACTACATTGTATTTTTGATGGTTTATCTACTATGCTTTATCTGGTAATAATATGAAAGCAAAATTCAAGACCACATGTTCCGAATGCAATGCTCCAATAAAATCAGGCGAGGATATTGCAAAAAATCCTGCAGGAAAATGGGTTCACAAATACTGTGTAGCAAATTCTGAAGAGCTACCATAAAGAAATCATGTTGATTCTGTTCTT
>JAJSDS010000195.1 GCA_028580875.1 Nitrosotalea sp. | reverse complement strand
GTTCCACCTTTTTCTTGTTTACTTTGAATTGTTGAGTCTTTCCTTCAGATGCTTGAGACCATTGTGAAAATCTTAGCATTGCTTTGAGTGCTCTTATTGCTTTTTCTGCATACGTATAATATGGAATTCCTCCCTCTGCAAGAATCTCTCTGTTTCTTATTCCTTCATCAAGTCCCATCAGACTTGCAAGAATTGTCTTGTTGTATTTTTTTGAAGCAGTAACAATTACTTCTGCAAGCTTGTTGTAATCAAGTGTTGCAGAGGGTGTACACATTGTTATGACTGAACCTACATTTGGATGTGCAAGTACAAGATTTAGAACGTGATCAAATCTGTTAAAATCTGCATCTCCCACAATATCTACTGGGTTCCTAGATGTTCCCCACGGAGGAATGACTGCATTTATCTGCGGTCGTATGTCCTCGATACTTGCCATCCTTATTCCCATCCTAGAACAAGCATCTGTGGAAATTATTGCAGGTCCGCCTGCATTTGATACGATAACCAAATCACCTTTTAGTGGCAATGGTTGTTTTGAGAAAGCCACTGCATAATCAAACAATTCTTCCATTGTATCAACTCTAATTGCACCAGATTGTGTTAACAAGGCATCATAGATTTCATCAGAGCCCATGAGAGCACCGGTATGAGACATGGCTGCCTTTGCACCCTCTGGACTTCTACCAGATTTTAGAACTAATACAGGCTTCTTCAGTTTGTTTAGACGAGTGATTTGTTTGCATATCTTCAAGAACTCTCTTCCGTTTGTCATATCTTCAAGATACATTACAATGACCTTGGTTTGCTCATGCTCTGCAAGCATTTTTAGAATATCAACTTCATTGAGGTCAACTTTGTTTCCCATACTAATTACAGACGAGAATCCAATTCCTTGTGCACTGGCGTCTTCAACCAGAGCTGCACATATTGCACCGCTTTGGGATACAAGAGCAATTCCTCCAGATTTTGGTGTTACCTTGAGAAAAGTAGAATTCATCATTGTTTGTGGTGCCAGATTCATAACACCAAGACAATTGGGTCCTATGATTTTGATATTGTATTGTTTTGCAATTTCTGCAAGCTTTCGTTCAAGTTTTGCTCCCTCCTCGTTGACCTCTTTGAATCCAGCTGTGATTACAATTGCTCCTTTGATTTTCTTTTTGCCGCACTCTTCTAGTACTGCAGGAACAACATCATTTTTTGTTACTATAACAGCAAGATCTATTTCCTCTGGAACATCTAGAACGCTTTTGTATGCCTTTTTATCAAATACTGTTTCTCGTGTTGGACTGATTGGAAGAATCTTTCCAGTGTATCCTTTTAGTATGTTAGAGGTAATGGCACGACCCACACTTCCCTCTTTATCAGAAGCTCCGATTATCGCAATAGATTTTGGAGATAGGAAAATCGACTCGCTCATTTTAATGAGATGGACTCAAATGCATTTGTATAATAAGTTTATCCAAGAAGAGTACCCGATCCCAAATGTCAGTTTTAGCTTCCAAGCATTTTTCCAGCTAGATTTTGGTTTCTTGGAATCCAGGCTATCTTCAGGTTTGGCAATTTTGTCATCAGTTCCCATGCTTCTCTTGCAAGAATTCGTAACTGGTCATTGTTTATGGCATATTCGTGATTTAATTGGGAAACAGTATTTTTTGAATCACTATAGATTACAATCTCATCTGCAATACCTGAAAATTTTTTCAGGACTGAGATTATGGCCATATATTCTGCCTGATTGTTTGTTATGTCAGATTTTTTTTCATAGAACGATTCTCCAGTCTCTTTTACAAAATAGCCAAAACCAGAGTTAGTTCCACCTGAGCCATCCACAAATACACTAAGGACCATCTTTGTACAACCTCATGAATTTTACACTCAGGTTTACTGTAATCATATAGATGACAGTGGACACTGATTGAGATATCAACGATGCGGCATAGGCCTGATATGAATTTGTAAGTAGATAATATTGGAGCGACCACCTACAGATTGTATAGATAACCTCACCTATTCCAAGAGAAGATATTACTTTGATCAGATCTCTCCTAAGACCTGCCTTGTCCACTTGTCCTGTTTTTAGAAGATATTTTTTCTTGTTGTCAAAATAAAAAAGCGTACCAAAAGTAGAAAAATATACAACATAATCAGTACCCAAAGTTATTGTTGCGTTGACATAGCTTTGTTGGTTTGAAAATATTTGTGCAACAATTGCTGAGACAGCAATTGATGCAAGAAATCCCAGAAGAATATTCTTGTTTAGTTTCAGATACTCTTTGTATTGTTGCTTCACAGACTGATTTTGTCCATCTTACAAATAAATCAAGTCTATTGTAGAGTTATTCTTAAAAATATCAATATGCCAGCAAGCTCTGCAACATGTACTGCCAGCATGTATGGCAATAGTGCTGCAGCGTAAAGCTCCATCATTGTAAAGTATGCATAAACTCCAATTATGTTATGCAAAAACAACAGACCTGCAAAAAATATCATTCCAAGAGGCAACTGTGCTTTGGTTTTAGAATACATCTTGGCAAAAACTCCTATCAATATACCAAGTGCTATCATGTTGACCCCGGATACGATTGTACTTG
>JAJSDS010000194.1 GCA_028580875.1 Nitrosotalea sp. | reverse complement strand
AATGAAATTTACATCAACAGGGAAAATTTGACCAAGACCTCGTTGTTTGAGATTAAATTCCAAAGTGATACAGTAACACAGAAGATGGATGGAGTAATTGTTGCAACTCCAAGTGGTTCAACAGGTCACTCGTATTCCCTGGGAGGTCCAATTCTTCATGAAAGTCTTGATGTTCTCATCATAACACCAGTTGCACCTGTCAACAAGTTGCCATCAATTGTAGTTCCTGATGAAAAAATTGAGATCATAAGCAACCATGACTCCAACATAATCATGGATGCACAGGTGATCAAGACTGCCAGGTTTGATGAAGTAATAACCATAAGAAAATACAAAAAGCATGCAGTCTTTGTGAGACTGAAAAAACAAGGTTTGAGACAGATGAGCAAGCTTGGCTTTTAGAGTCTTAGATGCAACATCATTTTATGCAGGAGTTCCATTTTCTTCGCAAGAAAAAAGTTTTACAACTCCACTAGTCTATGAAGAAATAAAACACATCAAGCAAAGTCATGGTGCAGTACAGACACTCATTGATCTAGGTAGATTAAATATCATCGAGCCAGAAAAAAAATTTACAGATATTGTTTTAGAAAAAGCAAGCAAGACAGGTGATCTTCCAAGTCTATCAAAAGAGGATGTATCAGTACTGGCATTATGCATCCAGCTAGATGGCGAATTGATAACAGATGATTACACAGTATCAAATGTTGCAAAACATTTGGAACTTCGAGTCATTCCCATCATGACTAAAGGCATATCAAAAGTGCTAGACAGCACCTATTTTTGTCCTGCCTGCAACAAGGTTTTAAAAAAAATGTCAAGCTGTCCCATATGCGGAAGCAAGCTAAAGAAAAAGTCAGCCGAGAGGAAGGCCCGAAGAGAATCAGCTACTAATGTAGGTTAAATTTGGCCCATGCTTTTATAATTTTCAAAGATTTCTGGTTGTTAAGGTGTCAAAGTAAATCCTGCAGAGCCAGTTATTCCATGTGAATCGGTAGCAACTATTTGATAAATAAATCCGGTAGGACCTCCAGATGGAACCGTAATTGTAACAGAATATTGTCCTGTACTATCAGTAGTTCCAGTGCTTAAGACAAGTGAAGGTGGTACAACAGATATTGTAACTCCAGAATTTGGAGTGAGTCCAGAAGCTGTTATGGAAAGTGAAGTTCCTGCAGGACCAGATGTCGGATTTAGTTGTACTAGTGCAGTAGGTGCAGGTGGCGGAGCAGATATCACAGCAAATTGTGCAGAACCAGTTCTTCCATTTTGATCAGTAACTTTTACAACGTAATTACCCACAGGAATGGCCGATGTAATAGGAATAGTAAATGAAAACTCTCCAGCATTATTAGTTGATGAACCTGCCAGACTAATTTGAGTCCCATTAAGATAAACTGTAGCTCCAGTATTTGGAGTCAAGACAATGGCCGTTACTGTTTGCGATGCTTGAATAATATTTGGAGGTGCATTATAGTCCACAGTAATTGATGTATGGCCAAGTGCAACTATGGCAGATGTCTGAGAGATAGATGTGGAAACTTCACAGATTATTTTTCCTTGATTGTCAATACCTGTCATTACTTGTCCAGTTGTACATGTCTGTGGAAATTGAACTAATCGAATATGTGTAATCTGGTCCTGTAGACCTTGAATTGAATTAGAAATATTCAGTATGGCAGTACATACAAGAGCTGGAAATCCATTTTTATCATCCAAAGTAGCACAGTAATCCTGCAATGTTTTTTGTTTTTTGTTTTTGTCTTTATCGTCGGCCAATGCAAAACTAGAAGAAACTGAAACTGTGCCAACAAGTAAAAGCGCCATAATTAGCAAGGCGGAGAGTTTTTGTCTCAATCAAAGACAGGCGTTTCTTAACTCTATTTATTTATGATCATGATTATCACGGTAAAATGGGCCAAAAAAATCATGGAATTAAAACGGGATGAAACCGGCAGATACGCCACTGCACGATGCATTTTCGGTTCTACTTGTTTATGAGACACATGTAATTCCATCATCGTTGAAAATCAGTCAATTAGTTTTGCTCCCCAAATACACACAACCATTGATGTGAAACATCACACATCGTGTAATGTTTTTTGATCAGTCTTTTTTGCATTTTTGTTTGATGCGTCAAGTATTTTTCGTATCTTTTGCGCACGGGCCTCTCCCATCCCTGCTATTTTGGACAATTCCACAGATGTCGCGTTCAAAGAGTTGCTAGTAGAGCCAAATTTTTCCAACATTCGTGTCGCAAGTTTTTCTCCAACACCTGGCAGACTGCATAGAATAGATAGTTGTTGTTGTTGCAGGTCACCTGATTTTCGAATTTTTTTAAGAAATGGCCCCTTTACTGTGCCCTGTCTTGCACACATGGAAACCAACAACTTGGCAGTGTGTGATGCATTGGGGGTCGGGATTACTGGTATTTTAAAATCAAGCACAACAGAAGACATGGCACCATAAAAGACAAGCGGGTTTTCCGTGATTTTATCAATCTCATCTACATTTCCCTCTATTATAATAGTGGGATGCTCAAAGTGTTCCTTTAGCCTGCTGCATTGATCAAATAATCTACCATCAAATACAGATGAGATAAAATCACTGACACTTTTTCTCTCAATT
>JAJSDS010000193.1 GCA_028580875.1 Nitrosotalea sp. | reverse complement strand
GTCAACATAAATTCCCGTATTGAAATTTTGAATTTTCAGATTCTTTATTGTAACTCCTTGTTTAATTTGTACAAGTATTCCATTTCCTGAAGTTCCAGAAATAGTATGTCCATTACCATCAAGAATTACATTATTGTCACCTATGACAATTCCTTCGCCAGTAATATCCTTTGAAAGCATACATGTGTTAGTTGCAGCAGTCCAATTTCCAATAGAAGCTAGCTGACAGTCTCCACCTGTTGCATTAAGATTTATCGTCTTAATTGCATAAGCAGGATTTGTTACTGATGACATTAGAATTGCTAATGTTACAAAAGTAATAACTAGTAATATTTTCGAATGATTCAGAATCTTTTTTCATTATTTCTGGCTAATAAACAGATCTCATTTTTTAGAGTTGAGTGTTTCCTTAGTTGTATCATCCATTACATTCAAAAACAAATTCCACGTAGAATGTTTCTATTACACTTACTATCAAGTACTATATGCACAGAAGTCTATTGAATTGTAGATATCAAAATGACATCAATAAAACAAGAAGAACAGGTGAGAACAAGAAAAAAACATGAAAGAACAGATGACAAACAAGAGATAACAGATGAGAACAAGAAGAACCACTCTGTAACACTTTATGAGGCAAAAAAACAGATATTTTCATTAATCCAACAAGGGTGGAATTACCGAAAGATAAGCCAAGTTTCCCTTCTAATTGAAGGTCTAGGAATGAAACGATTTTCAATATCAGAAATTTCCAAGATCAAAAATGAGTTTTTAGGTGGCAGCCGTAATGTAGTAAATAGTTCAGAGAATTCAAGAGATGGCAAGTCAGAAATATTCCGCTTAATCAAAAATGGAACTAATCTAGAGGACATAGTCATTTTTACTGGTAAAGAACCAAAGTTTGTCAAAGAGACATTTGATGAATACATGAATTTGAAAAATTTGTCACCTTCGCTAGCTGGAGAAATAATGCAAGTTTTAGACAAAAAAGGAATAAGAGTAAACGACACTAAAATGCTGGTACCATTTATTACAAAAACGATTGATGCTTACAAATTTCTCAGTATCCTGCAATACCAATGCTGCATATGCAAGAAACCCATGTCACTTTCACCTTATGGAGACAATAAGGGAAGTGTGCAAGACATAGCAGATGCAATAGGCTACTTGTCAAAGACTCATGGCCATCCCGAATGTTAACGTGGGATAGACAACTCAGGCTGAAATCTTATCAAGTTCCTTTGCCATTTCATTGAAAAAAGGAAATCCTTTGAGATATTCTTTATCGATATTGATCGTTAAAGTAGCAGACTTGTTTGGATCTAGATTGTATCTTTCCTTTAATTTTCCTATTGCTTCGTCTCGCTGTATTGAATCCTGCAGTGAGAAGATATAGGAAATTTCTGCAGCAGTAGTAATAGTTTTCTTGAAATCTCTCATTTCTGTTTGCAACTCATCCGTAGTTTTGACATCTGTTTTCAACTTTGTATTCTCAAGACGCAATCTATTTTCGTCAGATATTGTAAGTCCCAATATTCCCTTTTTGAATTCCTCAAAGAGTTCCTCTTTTGTAGGTACAAAATATACCCCATCAAGACCATTCTTGTGACCCAAAAGCTTTTCCACTGCACTTGGGTTAATTTCTGGCATAAGTTTGAGAATGGTATTGTAACGCTTTCTAAAACCATGATTAAGTTGTATCGAGTATCTATTACCAATCTTTTGTCTGACTAGTCCTGCATTTGTAACAACACGTTTTACCAATTCCACACAAGACGAAATTGACATTGGTTTTGCTTTGGCTGATCCAATGTCATACTTTGTCCTAAAAAGTGGCGAATTATCGTTGAGTATTTCACCATCAGAACGTCGCTCATCCAAATATTGTTCCAATGATTCACTTGCCTCAGGAGTAAGAAACACTAGATATTCTTCTTTTGCATCTTCATGGATTTTTACACATTTACAATTTCCAGGCATTGTAGACATATGCCCGTGTTTGAGTTCATGGATTACACCTATTCTGACTCCCGTTGATGCAAGAAAATGTATCATAGCACGGCTTCGTTTCTCACTTGTAAAAGTAAGCATTTTTTGAATATCTTGTGTAGGCCATGCCCCCTTACCAGAAGTTTTTAGGGTTTCAGGACACATCTTGTACAACTTTTTAAAATTCAAAGTTCGGTCGTTCATGGATAAGAAAAGTGCAACCGGTGCAAGTTTGGTCTTGATCGAATTTGGAGACACTTTTTTCTTTAGATAGAACAAGTAATTTTCAAGGAGAATCTGCAGATCACTGTCTTTCAAATCAAGTAGATTCTCAGGTTTTTTTGCTACAAATGATAGAAATTGGTTAAGATTGAATGTGTAACTGCGCTTTGTGACTGGCGATTTTATCGCATTATCAAAGAGTATTAGGCATCGTGGCATTTGTATCTCATTTTGGCTATAGTTTTTCGATCTAATAAACAAGTTTTCCATACACAGTAATAATTTAATACGTATTTTTTCCATTATAACCCGTGCAGACAAAGAACATCGGTCTTCGAAACATCGAAGTGGCAGACACCAAGATTTCTGCAATAGACGGTGTCAATGGCAAGCTGATTTACAGAGGCTATGACATACTTGATTTGGT
>JAJSDS010000192.1 GCA_028580875.1 Nitrosotalea sp. | reverse complement strand
GCTGTCTTCCAGCGTTCCATTTCATTTTTTAAGATTTTGACACTCTTTTGTGCTGTGTGTTCATAAATGGACTTGCCCACAACTTCATTTTTTTGGTATCCTAGTTTTTTTGCATAAAACTCGTTACATGCAATGATTATTCCATCAACATTTGTAGAACGCATCAGGCACGGTGTTTTGTCATACAAATCTTGATAGTTTTGTTTGGAGAGACCATCAAGACTAGATATGATTGAAAGATTTGGATCAAATGAGTATGTGTGATTATTTTCCAGATTTTCTTTAGTAGAGCTTAACATTGACTCCTTTACTGACCTTACTTTGACCCTACCACCTGTACCGGACATAGATCCTATATAGATTATCTACAAGAATACATGTTGTATGTTCAAAAAAAACAAACTAGAAATGATTGGATTATTTTTAGATATTAAGAATTTTAAGAGCTAGCTGCAACCAAGATCGGACATTATTTTTGCAACAGTGCTAGCTGGCACAGTGGAGTTTCCAAGAGCTGCCTTTACTGCAACACAGACAGAAGATGGTGCAGACAGAGGAGTCGGCACTGGAGCATGTGTTATAGGCATTGTTGAATTAGAAGGAACCGGCACAGTGGAATTTGTTGGAATTACTGGAGTGGTTGTAGGTACACTCGGTGGCAATGACGTAGTTGTTGTTTTGTTGGTAGTGTGTGAAATCTGTGCATGATTCAAACTTTCTTGTAGCTTGGTCCATTCACCAGGTGCACACATGTGATCTCCACAGACTCGACTGTTGCCAAATCGTGCAGTAAGATGCTGATCATCAGTATAAGAATAATCTCGTTTAACCAGATTGCTTGATGTAGGAACTGATTGTGCCAATACTGGTACCATCTGACCTACGACAAGTGTCATTACTATGCTAGCAATAGATAACGTAAGCAGTGCGGCCTTGGCATTGTATTGCATTAAAACTCCATAAGTGCCATTTCTATTTAAAAATACCTAAAAATTCCAAGCATCATGAGATAAAAACCAGTTCATTCTAGAAATGCAAGCCAAGATACTTGCGTACCTCTCTTACCACATCCCTGTATGGTACATGTGAAACAAGAGAGTTTGTACGAGTGTATGAAGACATCATCAAACGGTACAAGGGCATTGCAGCATGCTTCTGTGTCAGTTTATAGCATTGAACAATGATTGGTTCAGACTTTGACAGATACAGATAGACTGTTTTTGCATGCTTTATTTTTTGAGCATAGTCAATTGCATCATAGAACATGCTTTGATAGAAATTCCAGGATTGGACTTTATGATATGTGTTTGATTGATTTTTGGATGCAGAGGAGTTTTTGTCAGCATTCAGATTTCCAACACGAAGAGTGTGATATGCCTCCGTCACCAGCTTGAATTTTTCACCATCTCTTGCAGACATGTTTTTGTCAGGATGGTACTCCAGTGCAAGCCTACGGTACGCATCACGAATTTCAGGTATTGATGCACCTCTTCTTATGCCAAGCAGATTATAGCACTGGTCACTGTTCAATAACAAAATAATGGTCACGTCATTTTAATAAAGTTTGATCGCATTTTTTATTAGAATTGTAAAAGATATCTAGTTTCTGGCAATTTGGTTTTCATGCTTTTATAGCATATTGTTTACAAGTTGTCAAAAATTAGTTTGTTCAAACCAAACAAAATTCATCTAATATATATTCAGTATTGCATATAACTAGTGAAAGTTTTTTCCAATTCCCACGCAGTTAGTAACAATGATCCTATTACTGCAATTGTAATCGATGATGACAAGGATACAGTGTCTGTGCTGTGTGACTTTTTGCAGATAAAGGGAATCAAGGTGATTGGACGGGGATATGACGGACTTGAGGCAGTAGAGATTTACAAAAAACTCAGACCAGATGCGGTTTTTTTGGATGTAATGATGGAAGGGTACGATGGCATTTATGGATTAGAAAAAATCAAGGAAATTCGTCGAGATGCGATTGTTATCATGGTGACAGCAGACATGACAGTCAGTACACATGACAAGTTAATTACACTTGACGCATCGGCCATAGTCTACAAGCCTTATGATATTAACGAAATAATGCACATACTAGGCAAATTATCCACAATGAGGAAGACTGCATAGATGAAGCAGGAATTATTTGATGACCTGGTCTCTCAGAAGACACTTCTCACGGAGATTAATTCAGAGTTAAAAAAGCGTCTTGATGACATTGAGACAGGTACAACACATCTTGAGCGTGACATTTCAGAGAAAGAAAGGATAATCGATGAGTTGCGCCAAGACAAGAAGGTTTTAACCGGCCTATTGAAGAGTGAACCGCGTAAAAACAAGATTTTCCGAAATGTTACAATAGTTGCAGCACTTGGACTTGCAATGTTTATTTTTATCTCATATGTGCCAAGCGACCTGCAATCATTTTACAATTCCAACAATGGTCCACTCAAAACCCAGTACTTGATACAGAATCTACAAGGAAATGCTGTCGATACATGGAAGCCATGGCATTTGGTAAACAACCAACCTCTAATCATCAATATTCTAAATGCAGATACTGTCTCAAAAGAAAAATTAGACGCAGTCAAGAGCGCAATACTTTCAGAAGAATCTGTAAAGATAGACAACTCTTTGCTTGACAAGGGACCTGTTGGTACCGTTTCAGTGTACTACAAGGGCTGGCAGGGCGCAATCCTTAACATGCAAGACGACAAGACAAAATTTCACATTCCAACTAAATTCAACATAATCCAGTCACCATCTGAAGAA
>JAJSDS010000191.1 GCA_028580875.1 Nitrosotalea sp. | reverse complement strand
ATTTTACATTTGCATCATGAATTGAACTTGATTTAGCATCAGCTTCGCGTGTTGTCTCAAAAACCTCGTTTGAATCTTTAACCTTAGCAGTATAGTCTACCAGAATTAAAGTTCCTTTTTGGAAAGCCAACGTGATCGATCCTTCAACTTCCTTATATTAAGTTAACACGAAATTAAAGAGCCTTTAGTTTTTCTTCAGCAACTTTTAGTGCTTCTGGATTTGTCTTGTATCCCATCATGTCAAGTGTAGATCCTATTGCAGAGATTGTTCTCATTACATGATACTTGTTTACTTCTCCCATGCATCCAACTCGAAATACTTTGCCTTTTAATTCTCCAAATCCACCTGCAACTAGGACTCGGAATTTTTCAGACAGTGTTCCTCTGAATGTCTTGTCATCGAGACCTTCAAGATAGTTTAATGCAATTACAACTGTAGAGCGTGCATCTTCTTTTGCAAATGGTGACAATCCCAGTGCACTCAGTCCACTGTAAAGAGCATTAGAGCAAACTCTGTGTCTTTTGATTCTGTTGTCAATTCCTTCTTCTAGAATAATATCAAGTGCTTCTCTGTATGCATAAAGCAATGGAATGGCAGGAGTAAATGGTGTTTCTTTGGTGTCATCATAATACTTGAAGTATCTTGCCATGTTAAAGTAGAATGTCGGAGGAGGATTTGCAATCATGTGCTTCTTTGCTTTTTGGCTTACAGCGATTGGTGAGATTCCTGGAGGTGCAGCTAGTGCTTTTTGTGCACCTGTTACACATACGTCTACTCCCCATTTGTCCATATGGAATTCTTCGCCGCCAAGTATTGAGACTCCATCTACTACATAGAATGAATCGTTTCGTGCAGTAAGATCTTTTATTTTATCAAGATACTTTACCATCGTACCAGTTGATGTTTCATTCCAAACTACATAGAATGCTTTTACATCCTTGTTGTTGTCAAATGCCTCTTTTACTTGATCAAAACTTGCATTTTGTCCAAATGGTGTTGTAAGGCGTATGACATTTGCACCAGCCCACTCTAACATTGTTGAGAGTCTGCTGCTAAATTCACCGTTGACTGGAATTATTACCTTATCACCTTTCTTTACCATGTTTACAACAGAGGCTTCTACTGCACCTGTTCCAGATGCGCTGAGAGCTACTACATCGCTTGTAGTATCAAAAATTTTCTGACTCTTTTCAATAGTATCTACATATAACTTGACAAAATCTTTGCTTCTGTGATTTATCATGTGAGTAAACATTGAACGTGTTACTCTTTCTGGAACATTTGTTGGTCCAGGTAACATGACTAGATATTCCAAATAAATTCTCCAACTTGCAAGAAAGTTAACCACTATTTATAATTAAAGAATTTTGGTAAGTCTGCTTTTTGCGTCTATTTTTAAGAGCACTTGTTTAGTTCCTTCAGGAACAAGATCTGACCAGTCTTTGCCACTTGCTATAAGCTCACGAATATTTGTTCCAGATATTGTATCTCTCTTCAAAAGAGGAACTTCAAAGACAGTTTTTCCTCTTTTTTTGTACAATGTAAGAGTAAATTCATCATTTGAAAAGACGATATCGTATGGCGGTACAATAGAATCAACGTGATAGGTCCACCTCTCATGATCACCAGTATCTGGCACAAAAAATATCTTAACACGTTCCAATATCTTAGAATCAAGCGATGAAAGAATCATTTCTTTTCGTTCATCTGCAGTGAATGGGTTTCTTTTTTCATAACTCTTGTTTGAGCTTCCGATTCCAATCCATAGATTGTCAACCTTTGACAATCCAATTTTTACAGCTTCAAGATGTCCCTTATGAAACGGTTGGAATCTACCAATTAGAAGACCATCCATTGTCGAGATCTTGTTGTACATGTTTAAAAAACCATCATTAATTAGATTCTAAAATTAAACGAACTAGTCATGGAGCCAATAAAGATAGATGGTGGACGCGGTGAAGGAGGAGGACAAATAATTCGAAGTGCAGTTACCTTATCTGCAATCACAGGCAAGCCAGTTGAAATAGAAAATATCCGAAAGAATCGAAAAGTTCCAGGTCTCAGACCACAACATTTGCTTGGAGTAAAAATATTGTCAAAGATATGCCAGGCTAAAGTGGAGGGTCTCTATGTGAATTCAACTTCACTAAAGTTTTTTCCCTCACAAGGATTGGATTTGGATCTTCAAGAAGACATTGGTACTGCTGGAAGCATTCCGCTTATTTTACAAGTATTGATTCCTGCAGTCTCACTTATGAGAAACAGTTTGAAACTATCAATCATTGGCGGAACAGATGTTCCATGGAGTCCCACCATAGATTACACAAAACATGTTTTTGCTGAAGCACTCTCTAGAATTGGAATTAATTTTACTTTGGAGACCAAAAGGCGAGGATACTACCCAAGAGGTGGAGGACTAGTTGAAATTCAGATACAACCTTGTAAAAATGTAAATCCAATATCACTTCTTGAAAGGAGTACTACATCTGCAAGACTGTTGTGTGCTTACTCACACATTCCAAAAGAAATTGTAGAAAAAGAGATACACAATGCAAAAGAGATTCTTGCCAAAAGCGGATTTGATTGTGAAATTGCAATAAAAGAAGATGATACACTGGACAAGGGATGCTCAATTTTGGTATTTTCACAGGATGCAAACTCAATAGCAGGCTCAGATGGCATATACCAAAAGAGTTTGAACGGTCTTGGTGAGTCAGTTGCAAAAAAATTCATTGAATCAAACCTTGGTGTTGATCTTTACCTATCTGACATGTTAGTAGTTCCACT
>JAJSDS010000190.1 GCA_028580875.1 Nitrosotalea sp. | reverse complement strand
AAATGGTAATCAGGAGCATTTGATCCAAGATTTGCATCAATTCCTATGACATATTTTACAAATACACTTGCCAACAGTGCTCCAATTATTTCTGCAGCAAGATACAAAAGCAAGAGATTCTTTGGCATGTGTCTTGTTACAAGAAATCCAACTGTTACTGCAGGATTGAAATGTGCCATAGATATTTTTCCAAAGGCATAAACCATCCAAGCGACTGCAACAGCAGGAGCCAAGGCAACAAACCACAGACCAAATGTTCCAACATATTTTGCATCTAGTACTACAGAGCCAGTTGCAAAGACCACTATGACAAACGTTCCAATTAGTTCAGCAAAAAACCTCTTTTGGTTATAGGATAACTTGTTTGTTATTCTAGAGTTTTGCAAAGATCTTTCACCTTTAATTCAATATTGTCTCTAATCTCTCTGACTTTGTCAATAGACTGTCCCTTTGGATCTTCGATATTCCAGTCTAGAGAGTTTTTCATAAAAACTGCAGGACATTCTGTCTTGTCCATACAGCCCATGTTCACACTAAGAATTGAATCTGCTATGAATTGACTAGTTAGTACTTTGGGTTTTTGTTTGCCAATATCTATCCCAATTTCTTTCATTGCTTCAACGACAACAGGATTTACATCAAGGGTTGGCTTTGTTCCAGCACTTTCAGACTCGTATCCCTTTGGAGCATATTTTCTAAAAAAGGCTTCTGCCATTTGGCTTCGTCCGGCATTTTCTACACAAACAAACAAAATCTTTTTTTCATCCTTTGATGACTCTGTGAAATTCATAGTAATCACTTTATTGCTTTAATTACAAGGCTGGTGATTTTTCTACCATTTACTTTCTCTCCTTCCATGTACACCCTCTGATCTAAAATTACAATATCATGAAAACCAGCTTTCTTGATGCTGTCAATATAATGTTCTTGCGTCAATGCACCATCTATGCAGCTACACCATTGCTCTGCATCTACTTGATTTTGGTCAAGTTCAGTATCAGTGACCAGATCAGAGATTACCATTCTCCCACCTACCTTCAAGATTCTGTGAACTTCTCTGAATGCGCTTGTTTTATCACTAGTGAGATTAATCACACAATTGCTGATTACCGCATCAATGGTATCATCATCCACTGGAATGTTTTTTTCAATGTCTCCTTTTCTGAATTCTACATTGGAGTAATTTCCATCGTTTGCATTTTTCCTTGCTTTCTCTAGCATTTCATCAGTCATATCTATTCCAATTACCCTACCAGATTTTGAGATCTTGTTTGCAGACAAGAATACATCAATTCCCGCACCAGAGCCCAGATCTAGAACAACTTCACCTTCTTTTAGGTCGGCAAATTTTATTGGTGCACCGCATCCAACACCAAGAATAGATGCTTCAGGAATAGCCTTCAATTCTTCAGAATCATATCCAATTATCTTGGTAGCATCAATAGGCGAATCACCAGTACTACATTCACCTGGCATACAGCAACAATCGGTATTGCCTGTCAGTGCAATCTTGCCATATCTTTCTTTTACTTTATCTTTTATTATATCGCTCATGCTAATCCTTTGACGAGTTCTTTTACTTTGGTCTCTATTTGATCTCTTATCTCTCTGACTTTTTCTATTGGCTTATCCTTTGGATCCTCGATTCCCCAATCTACATAATTACCAAGTATAAGAGAAGGGCATTTTGTAGTATCCATGCATCCCATGTTTACTTTTAATTCTGCTGTGCGAATTTGATCTTCGGATATCATCTTTGATTCATGATTGCTAATGTCTATTCCGACTTCTTGCATTACCTGTATTACAATTGGATTGATGTATGATTTTGGACTTGTTCCACCACTCATGGCACTCCATCCTTTTGGTGTATATTTTTTGAAAAACCCTTCAGCCATCTGACTTCGCCCTGCATTCTCGATGCATGCAAAAAGGATTTTCTTTTCTTGCTTTTTCCCAAACAGTCCCATTTGTTTCCATCATTAGTGTAATTAGTAAACCATTTAAGTTGTAAAGGAGAAACAATTACAGTTGGTGTAATTATGGAAACTAAAAGAAAATCGCTTCCAATAGTTAAGAACAGTTGCAGTTTTGAAGGATATGATGCTTCTTCCCTAATGTTTGAAACATCAAGATTGAGAAAAATAATTACCAAAAGAGGCACTCTTGAGATTCTCATTCCCTTGTGTTGCACAACAGAGCCTGTGAGATACAAACAATTCAAGCAAACTTTGAAGGAAATTAGTAGCAAGACACTTGCCATCAGATTAAAAGAACTAGAAAAAAGCGGAGTACTAGAAAGGTTGTCATACAATGAAATTCCCCCTCGTGTAGAATACAAACTGACTAGCAAAGGGCAGGAACTTGTCAAGTCCATGATCGATCTTTTACAATGGATGAAAAAGTGGTCAAAATCAAAATAGATGCAACTGGATAGAATAGTTTATTCATAATTCGTATAAAAAAAATCTATTTCAAGATATTTATTGTAACAGATTTTTGCAATACATCTCCAGAATCAGAAGACGCACTTGAGATTATTTTGTATCTACCTTGGTATGTTTTGCTTCCGTCAGATTTTATTTGATCCCATACAAAGTCTTTTTCTTCTTTTGGCTCCAACTTGGAAACCACCTTTGCAGATACTGGAGTGTATATCACGGTACCATCAAGTTGTGCAATTTTAAGACCATATGACGAATCTGCAAATGTCAGTGGTACCGTTCCAGAATTTATTATTCGGATATGGACCGACTCTTCAGGGTGATAGTTGATTTTTTCTGGAATAATAGTAAGAGACGGCCCATTTATG
>JAJSDS010000018.1 GCA_028580875.1 Nitrosotalea sp. | reverse complement strand
AAGAATTTGTTGCCCTTTTGCAAGACCTATCATACAATGATACAATCATGAAAAATAAAAGGAGGTATTCAACTGCTTAAATGGTATTACAAATTAATGACTATGCTACCAATAGCAATAGCTATCACGATCATTGTCATAGTTGGAATGGGTTTGATAATGCAGCAACAAAGCCAAAGTGTGGCAGTTACACAAAAAGAAAATACTATCAATGCTATTTACAACACCAAGGAAAAAGAAACTATCCAGGCAACACATTCTGGAAGTTCATTTAGTTTCAAAAATTCAGAAAATGTACCGGTGCATATCAAGTATTTTAGAATTGTAGACGACCAGGGAAACTTGATTTCAAGAATTCCATATGACAAGCAGATACCTGCATTTGCAAACTCAAGCATTGACCTTAACGGAGTAATACCCTCACAATATCTAAAATAATGCTGGTTGTCAACTGTTTAAAAATTAGATAATTATTTTAAATAATGCAAAGAATAGAATTACTTTCTTTAGGATTGTTACTGACAGCATTTGTGTTTAACAGTGCATATGCCACACAGATTCTAATCGTCACTGACAATGGCAATGTATTTCCAATCGCAAATACATTGTCAAGTTCTTCTGCTACAGGAACCGGTAATGGTAACGGTAATGGAACGGGCAATGGAGTCATAGCACAAATTGTTACTACCAATCCAAAAGGTTTGGTAATTGCAGGAATAGACAGTGCTACCGGAAATTCAAGTTCGCTTAGGCCCTACAACAAAGTTAACACTGGAACATTTGCAGCAGGATTTCAGACAAGCGATCCTGTTCAGAAATTATACATTCCACAGATAAATGCGCCATATGTATACAGTAGTGGAGTATTACAAAGTAGTAGCACATCGCTGCCAAACATATTATCTCCTAGTTCGACGACTATTCTTTCAGGTTCACCAAGCAGTACAACTTCATCAAGTGGGATTGGCATTAGTGGCCCAGGCACTATTGGAATTTTACTCAATAGTGGATTAGGCTCTACTGTTGTAACCGGATCAGGTATTACTGGTGGAGGTTCTGCATTTTTTGGAACTCTGATAGATCATACAATATCCCCCACTGCTTATGATGGAGGCACTCATGGGTATACAATTTTTTCATCAAACATTGGAACAACCAGTGGAGGATATACTGTAACAACTCCTGTCAACAAATATGTAAGTTCAGCAAGCAATGCCTATGCGACATATACTTGGGGCTGGTCAGCTTGCAATATGAGCGCATACACAGCTTGGTCTTGGTCTTGTGGTTATGATTCTGGAACAGGTGTTGCAACAGTAAATGGATATGTATCAGGAAGTTACTACTATGTAACTTCTGTAACTTATAGTACAACTGATCAGTATGCTGCAAATTATTATTCACACACTAGTTCTTCTTCATGTAGTGCGAAAGGAGGGTGTTCATATTTTCAGAGTGGTAGTTCATTTGTGCCATACATCACACTCTATGATAAATCACCATTTGTTCCATTAACACAAACATATACAAGTGATTTTCAATCACAAGTAAATTTCAATCCCTCATACTCGTACTGGTTAATTGTAACACCAACATCAGGGGGGACAACAATTGGTGCAACCAACTATGATCCTAGTACACAAATGTTTTTCAAAGTGACTAACTTGCCATCTAACATACCGTTTCAGATATTGCAAAATGGAATAGTTGGTGTACAAGGTGTAACAAGCTCAAGTGGTACAATATCTTTGTCAGCCTCCCAAATAGCGGCAGGAGGCCAATCATCTATTAGTGGTGAATTGGACATTTATCCAAATTCTCCAACATATGTCGGAACCATAGGTATGGCAGTTTATGACACGGTGAATAATCAAATGTTCAACATACCCGCAGCATCTCAGCAGATCTATACTTCATTTGCTTATGTTCAAATTCCAATGGCTGCCAAAACGAATATACAAAACGTGGTAGACAATGCAACTTCGTTAATCAGCATACCGTACTTGTCCAAGACATACAATGCAGGTTCATCCATGTTGGTGCCAATCATTCCAGGACTGAAATCAATTTCATTTAACCTCAATGGTACTCAAACAGTATTGAAAATGTCTTCTATCCCAAGCAATTTAGGAATATCAATTGTCACATCAGGTACAAATAGCAATTCGGGATATGATACCAATGGAGCATCATTACAAATTAGTGCAGACACAGGAGGTGAAGCATCAGCTATTTCTCCAAAAGACGGAACAATGTATGCGTTAGTAAATACTCAAGTATCTGCGGACACATCATACACCACAAGTGCAACTTACAACTATCAACAGACGGCAACACAATACATCTACGAGGTGTACAATCCATCGATTGGTTGGTATGTAAAAGCACCATGCCCACAAGATCAATTTCAAGCCAGTGGGTGTACGGACCATTTATCATATGCGTCATCGTCAGCTCATGCCGGACCACTTAGCGTATATGTAGATATTTACGTAAACGGCGTATTTTCTAATTCACAGATTATTTACTATAATCCAAATCCAATAATTCAACAGACATCATCTGTAAACAGTTGGTCATTCTCAGGTTCAAATGCAATGGCAATGCATTATCCGACTTCACAAGCTTCTGGAATAGTACAGATACCAGTACATGCGGGAGATTTGGTTGAATTTTACATGCGTGCGCATGTGGACGCATATGGAGATCCAATATCCGTGCCAACAGGATACTATGGAGTATTTACTACTACAAATCAAGTATGCACTGGAAGCGCCACGATAAATCTTAACAGTGGTTCCATTCTGACAGGCATTAGTTAAAGATAAAAAAATTCGTCTTAAATTATACATAATTTTTGGTTTTATGCGAACTGTATTTTTTATATTTTTTATTGGCATTATAATATCCCCGCTTCAAGTGTTTGGGCAGCTTGACTCGATCCTAAATGATACCAATTCTAATTTGTCACCACAACAAGATGCGAGCAGTTTTACGGTATGGATTCCAAGCAAAATGATCAGCGGTCAGGATTATGAAGGAATGGTACTTTTAGACAAGCCAGCAAACCAGCCAAGTATTTTTTACTTGTCTTCAAGTGATAAATCGACATTACAGATACCGCTCTCAATAACGATACCTCCGTCAGAAAATCACGGAATATTTGCAATCAAGACACTCAAAGATGGAAATGCTACAGTATTTGGTGCATTAAACGGGAACTTGGCTCAAAGTGCCACCATGGTTTACACTTCAAATTCACAACCATCGAAATTACAAATGATAATTCCAACATCTACAACCAAGGCACAAGATATGCAATCATATGTTTTTTCAGAAGATAAATTTGGATTACCAGTGCCAGTTGATGCAGATACTGAAATAACTGTAACAACATCGTCCATGATAACCGCGCCGCAAACTGTAACCATACCAAAAGGACAGTATTATACAACATTACCATTATTTACAAAAGGCAGTGGTATTATTTCAGTATCATCAGATAGATTGGGTGTTGCAACTGCAAATGTTACAAAAATTAGTGACAATGTAACAATCAAGCTAGCTATAGCTCCCGATACAGCATTGCCAAACTCACTTTCATATTATTACATATGGTTAGAAAAAAATGGATTACCATTCAAACCACCCTATACAATTCATGCAACACTTACATCAAGTGATACAAATGTTGCAAGGTTTGGAAATAATTACGATGTCACACATTTTAACGACATACTTTATTCTACTACAATAAGGGATGGAGTTGCAAAAGGTTTTGTGTATACGCGAAATGTTGGAAATACAGTAATTTCTGCAAGTGTAGACGGGTTTGGTGCAGCAAGTGCTAACCTCATAGTTGGACCGACAACTAACAATCAGGTAACAGGACAAAACATCACAAGTTATTGCAGTGTATTTGCGCCATGCAAACCAAACATGGTGAAAATTTGGACATATCCAACTACATTTGATGATTCTGGATATGGCATAGTTGGGCTATATCGTCAGATAAACCAATCAGGTACCAGTACAATCATTCCACTCGTTGCAGACAGCAGCACGGTCCAGTTGTCATCAAATGGACCGGATACAAATTATGACAAACAAATCAACATGATACCCACACGCATACCTGGAAGTAACGAGGAAACAGGGGTCGCACAAGCTGTAGAATTTGTCATACAGGGGGGTGGGACCGGAAACTTTACCATGACTGCATCAGGCCCGGGAGAGATACCAGGCACTGCAAATTTCAATGTCCTGCCTAGATATGATGACTCGTACAGCATCAAGATAACTCCACTTCCAATCAATGCAGGAATCAATCAAGATCTTGGCATAATGTACATCGCAGACAGTACAGGTGCAATGGTGGAACCGTCAAATGTTTTTGCAGAACCACCTAAAGTAGACATCAAAAGTACAATCCAAAATATGCCAAAGACACTAGATTTTACATCAACCAACATGATACTCAGTGGGACAATCACTAAAAAATCAGAGATGGTATCTTCAATTCAAGGAATTCCATCTTTAGCAATTTCAATTGTTCCTCTGGATGTTGCAACAAACATAGAGTTTGAATTGCCTCCAAAGGTACACGTTGGAGAAAAATTCCCATATGTAGCATACAAAACAGATGCATTTGGCATACCGTTAGAAAGAATCGTACCAAGTGATGTATCCACAATAACTGGAGTAAACTTTGATCCTTCTGGTAGATACATGTCAGTAAATCAGGAAGGAAGGGTAACAGTAGCAGTACTCTCTGACGATGGAGCAATCAAACAGTCAATCAATTCATTTTACAATGACATGAATGTAAACACTGATGCAAACTCGACAATCTTCAAAGTAGGAAAGGACAATATTTTCAATATAAAATCAGATATTAGTAATGTGATATACGAAGTACAATCAATTTTTCCTGTTATCAAAAAAGGGGATGGAGAATATTCCATTGCGCCATCAAGAGAACAGAATTTTGATGTGACTGTATTTGCACACAAGGATGGATTTCGACCAATATCGGAAACATTGCATCTTGTTTCAAAGAAAATAATTGACATAACAATGATTGCAAAAGGAAATGATGGAACACAGTTACACATCAGTCCAACGTTTACTGTCAACAATTATTCCATTGCACAAAACACGCCATTTACTACAACAGTAAATGCTGGCAATACAGACATGGAATTGCCGCCAAAAGTGATTTTACAAGACAAAAACTATGTGTTGCATGTGATAGATATTGGCGACCAGAGTTATACTGAAAATAAAGTACAAACATACCTGGAAGATGACTCGAACATAATTGCAACATATGACTTGGTCCTAAGTGTAAATGCAACAGATGCGATAGGAGGAGGATTTTATTCATATGGAAGTACTGTTACGCTAAATGCCCCTGAAAAATGGCAAATGTCCTTCCTAGTACGACAGATATTTGACCACTGGGAAGGCAGCAATCTACCATTTGATTCCAAGACAAACAATGTCAGTTTTACAGCAAAAGACAACGTATTTGCAACTGCAATCTACAGGCCTGATTACACGTATCTGATGTTGATAATAGCTGGGCCGATTACAGGAATATTTGCAATGAAAAAACGCAGTACCATCTCTTGGTATGCAAGAGAGATAACTGATAGACTGGAAAAATTCATTCCCAAATTACCCATCAAGAAAAAATCCGATACCTAGTGTTTGATTAATTACAAATTCTAGAGAAATCTTACACTACTTTTTTTAAACCATAGATAGTACCGTACATAGGTCGTTGTTAATATTGAAGTGTCCTGACTGCGAGAATGAATTATTGGAATTTGATACACATTCAGGAATACATCACTGTATTAATCCACATTGTAAATTCCAGTATTTTGATAAAAACACAGGTAAGAAACATAGGAAAAATTAGGAAATGAAAACTCTACATCTTTCAATAATTGCAATTCTATTTGTTTTTGTACTTGCTAACATTGAACAGGTATTTACTAATAATGAAACTCTACCTAAAATAGAATTTAACCATGCTAGTTATTCCACAAAGAAAATGATTTTGGAATAAATACACTAGTGATTCACCATCCTTTTCTATGATGTGACAATCAATTACTTGGGTTCATCTCATATTTGGAAAAATTTCTTTAATCTCGTCTTTACTGAACTTGGAAGACTGGTTTAGCACATCTACCATCTCCATCTGTTTAGAATTTGAAATATCCTTTTCAAGTCGTAGAAGATAATCATGATAAATGATTTTACCAAGTGTTGTATGATTGTACGTGTCATCATATTTTACCAAAAGACCTGCCTTGACGAGCTGATTAAGTCTAAGATAATACTGCTTTTTTGTTAATCCGATCTCAGAGTGTGTACCAATATGCGATTTTATGCCATCCTTTGCAAGAGTAAAGATCCTCAAGGCATGTAGTTTTGATAAGAGTGATAACAAATCCATTGTTTTTTGTATATCTATATCGTTTTTTGTTGTGGCATGTCTATCCATACCATGGCTGGAATGTGCATTACTTTCCAAGATATTCGCACCTTCCTTGGACACACCTTTGTTGACTTTTTCTCCTTGCAAATTGCTGGCTCATCATTTTATATCATTATCAATTGTCAGATTTCTTTTATGGAATTATTGAGAGATCTGTCCCCAGTTTGACCACATCTTTTTCTCTCTTTATTCCACACAGCATATCTGATTTGTATATTGGTCATAATTATTATTGCCATAAAATTGACATTCTTTTGCATATTCGCATTGATCAGAAAACATCTTCAGAATTTTGTTGATCATTATTACATTCCCTTACCTAGTAAGGTAGCGTAATACCTCTAGTTAAATGAATCGGTATTACATAGTCATACTATTGGCAAAGATGAAACTTACCATCAGTATTGATGCAGAACTGGTAAAATGGATAGACCAACAAATAAAGGAAAAAGTGTTTTCTAGCAGGTCGCATGGATTTGAATACGCAGTTTCAAAATTGAAAAAATCTCACAACTAAATTTTTCTGTGGGTTCATCACATAATAACAAAATCTGCAGTTCTACCTAATTTTATTTTTGATTTAATTTTATTGCCAAGTACGACCATGAGACATAATTCTGTTCTAATTGGACACATTTCGACTTTTAAAATAAAATATTTTACAAATTGTGAGTTCTGGCAAGTCTGACGTAACGGTTCTAGGGTTTAATGACAATGGTATGACAGCTGGAATACCACGAAATGAACAGATACACATGGGAATCTTTGGCGAGGTGGGTTCAGGAAAAAGTATTGTAGACACTATAATGATAAACCAGAACATAAACAGAGATCAAGGGTTCATGCTTGTTGACCCGCATGGAACTTTGGCACAAGATGTTCTAAGAATGATTCCGGAATCAAAAAAGGACAGAGTGATCTACATCAGTCTGGATACGGTGCGCTTGTGGGGAAAAACTGTAAAAATAAACCCACTTGAGGTAAAGAGTGGAGGCGACAGATATGTTGTTGCCATGAATCTTGTAAATGCATTACGAAACATATACCGTGATTCATGGGGCCCGCAACTTGAGGCCTTGCTACGAAATGGTGCAAATGCACTTGTAGAAATAGAAGACTCTACACTTCGAGATCTAGTAAAAATAATCACAGATGATAGAATGCGTTCTATTTTCATGAATAAAGTTGCAAACAGAGATGTCAGACATTTCTGGAATGTCTTGTTTCCCCAGCAGTATCAAAAGGATGCTGGACGTTCAGCGTACAACAAACTTGACAAGATCTTGTCAACGCCGCAGGTTGCAGCAATACTTGATACTGCAAAATCAACAATTGACTTTGGAGATATAATGGAATCAGACAAGTGGGTAATTGTAGATCTATCCAGTGGAGGCTCTGATGATGTGATATCATTTCTTGGGACCATTCTAATCAACATGGTCTATGTCGAAGCAAGAAAGAGATTTGGAAGGCCTGATCTTTCCGCAAAACCATTTTTCATGTATATCGACGAGGCACATCTTTTTGCTCCATTTGCGCTCAGGGAACTGCTAAACACCATGAGAAAGGCAAACATGAAGGTGACAATTGCAACCCAGACCATCAATACATTCCCAAGGGAGTTTGCAAAGGAGATATCCGCCCTAGTTCGCACACTAGTTTGCTTCAAAGTGGACATGGAGACTGCAAACATGTTCAAGACTGTAATGCCGGTATCAGTCGAACAACTCACATCAATGACGCAGGGAAGGTTTGCCTTTTATTCCCAGGGGAATCCGCCGCATACCGGATTACTCATAGCAGTTCCAATAGTTGATAGGAAAAAAGATTGGAAGGAATTGGCAAGATATAGCGTGGAAAAGTATGGTGAACCAACATCGTTTGAAAAATATGTCATGCCAACAAAGTCACAACATTATTCACCGCAAGTGACACCACTTGAGGCAACAATCTTGCTCTTGCTGTATAATGAAAATAGGGATATGACAAAAGACGAGATCTATGAATTTATTTACAAAATGTTTCCAGTAAACAAGCGAGATGTTTTTTCAAAACTTGATGATATCCTAGTTAATCAGTTGCATCTGGTAGAACGTGAAAATACAACATTTAACGACGGCGATGACAAACTTGTCACTCGTTATGTTTTGTCAGGCCTTGCATACAATAGTTTTTTCTCACAAGCCATGATGGGAAGACGTGCAGGGTCTCCACTGCACCAGATTACAATATTTCTGATAATGAACATGCAGCAAAAGACATTCAAGTTTTGTATTCCAGATCTTGGTGACAAGGGAGAACAGAGACCAGACTTGTTGATATTTGAGCCACAAAGACGTGATGATTCAAAAGATATAACATATGATCCTCTGTATTGGTCTGAAAAAATAATTGCAGTTGAAGTAGAGACAGACCCAACAAAACATGAAGGACAAGTTGTTGAAAATTTTAGGAAAAACTTTGAACTCGGGTACGATGTATGGTTTATAGTTTTTTCAGACAAACACAAACAGTATGTTGTAGATACAATGAACAAAAATAATATTGCCAAACAGTTTTACAATATTGCACTCATCCCTCCCGATGCAGTAGAACGACTTGGCAACATACAGAACAATTCTGTAACTCATCTAACTCGGGAAGAACTTGAGGTGTATAACATACTAAAAGGCGGTGGTACTGCGCAATCTGTTGCCTACAAGGCAGAACTTTCTGCATATGATGTCATGGGGATTTTATGGAGACTTGAGCAAAAGGGTGTAGCAGAACGTGGCTATATTGAGACTAGAAATACAAAATTTGCCTTGGAAGGAGGGAAAAACATCACCCAGACCAAAAGAGAGGAATATTTCATACCGACAGAGGAGGGCAAGAACCTTGGAAGTTCAGATTCGTGTAATTTGGAAGCAGAGAAGAGAGATGACACGGCCGTACCCTGTGATACAAAAGATAAGAAACCCGTAGGATTTGATTTTTCAAAACTCAGCGATCGAGGATTAAAGGACCTTGTATTAGATCCAGAAAATGGACCTCTTGCAAAGACCATGCTTGAAAATAGGGGAAATTATGTTCATATCAAAAACGGCAAGGTAACGACAAGAAAAAAGCCACGATGAGATCTATGGACAACTAAAGTACGACTTTGTCTTTCTGTTGTTGAGCAAATGAATCCAATGAATTGGGTTTGCCGTGGACTTTTTCAACGTGCACTTGGAACCCTTCTTGTGAGTAAAAAACAATATTGCATTCTTTACAGGTGGGCATGCAATCACTAGAACAGTTTTTGATTTAATGGATATGATTGAAATTCAGCTATGCTATAATCAATAATTGTTCGTTATGGTCCTCCATCTGATCCTACCTGCTTGATATGATCATATTTGATGACGCTCTGGCAACTGTTTAAAATGAAAATGGAAGTCATATGTCATGAGCAAAATGATCGCAGTACCAAAAGAAGTATTGGAAAAAATCAAAGAGAAGATGGAGTCTGTAGAAAAAAAGATTGAGGATCTGGAAAATCTTACAAAAATAAAATAGTCATTTATTTTTCATTCAAGACTTTGGCAAGCATCTTCTTTAGTTCATCATAGTCTTTCCTTAGACTAGCAACATCTTTGGAATACTTTATCTCCATATTCTTTGTCTGATCTCGTCGTCTGGACTCTCTTTCTTGGGCAAGTTTCTTTGAGAGTATGAAACCGCATTTTGTACAATGGCTCTTGTCAGCAGAGTTATGCTCCTTACAAGAAGGGCAAATCTTTGAGAATAACATGGAATAGTTTTCATCCTTGCTTTTCAAGCCATGCAGCTTCAATATTGCGTCTTCTTGATCAGAATCTGCTAAATGAGTATATTTTTGTGGCATACGGCTATTGTGACTCCAATTTCCATATACAGTGGCCACCCTGCCCAGACGCTTGACGTGTTCTGTAATGCTAGTATGTCTGAATAAATATATCCAGATTCTTTTTTTGATTCCGGCTTTTGATGCAGAGTTTTTTACAAGATTCCATAATTGCCAGTATGACATCCTACCCTCTTCATTATCTTCAAACAAAAGAAACGCATCGGGGTTATCTGCACCAGGGTGTTCAGAGATCCATTCCTTCATTGGAACATATGATGTAACAAGTGCTAGAGTCTTAGGCCCAGTCTTGCCTGTTGTGTGAACTCTGACATAATCATCTTCAAACTCTATTCCACCAATTTTGATATTGAGTAATTCTGCCGGTCTGAAACTACCGTCAAGTAATAGGTAAAGTGCAAGTATGTTTCTTTTAACATGCTTTGCTCCTTTTCTCTTAATTGCTTCAATCATGGCAAGCATTTCGGTGTCCTTGATGAGATCTTTTGATTGGATTTTTTCATGTCTATCATAGAAAGACCCGGGCGTTATCCACGAAACTTCTTCACAGTATTTCTCTTCTCCACTCTGTAGATTATTTGTCTTACAATGATGCACTAGTCGTTTCAAGGTTCTAAAATGTCCCTGCTTTGTTGCGTTACTAAGATTAGAACTGATGAACTTTTTTACAATATATTCACAATCATCTCTAGTCCATGACTTGAGGGGCTTGTCGTCTTTTAGGTCTAGAATTCTTTTGCAACTATATCCATAGTTGGCAATTCTAATCCAACTTCTTCCTGCTAAAAGTAATGCATCAAGGAACTTTATACAATCTAATCCATTACTGTATTTTCCAAGTGCTCTTCTGTACCTGTCTACATCGCCAGCCGAATTGTATATGTCATTGTTTGCGATTCTATTCTTCATAACGGTTGATACCCCCATTCAATTTAAAGTGACAAATTTGTTCATTATGGGTACTGCGAATGAAGTACCTCCGTGACTCTGAGTTCTGGCAATATCTATTTATTGAAACATTCCAGTCCTAGATTAAAATGAAGTTTGAGAAACGTGAAATTCTACTGATTGTAGGAATCTTGTTTATCATGATAGGTGTAATGGCTTTACCTCACATGAATCTTATCTATGCTGTTGTAATTGCATTTTTACTATATTTTGCAATACGGGTATTTATTGGAAGGAGAAAAAGACAGATTCAAAAAGAAGTTGGCCAGGGTATTTGCGCAGTTTGCGGTGCAAAAGTTATTGATGACAAGTGTCCAAAATGTGACGCAACCTAGAGAGACTCGTCATCTTTTTTGGTACAAATCCTACGTACGACTTATAATGTTTGTAAGGGATATTTTGGCATGCAGATTATGGCATATTGGGCATTAACAACTAGCTCAACTTTTCCACCATTAACACCTAAAATTACAAATCTAGCCTTGAATTGGTATATTGCAGATGAAATACGCTAACCCTTACGCTATTGCTGGAATTCTTGTCTTACTTGTACTTGGACAAAGCTATGCTGCAAGTGCACAGACTATCACAATTGCAAATCATGTTGTAATAAATGAAATCGAACTAAATCCACTTACTGATGACACCAAATATCCAGCACAATGGGTTGAACTGTACAATCCGACCAGTTCTCCTGTTAACATAGGTGGATGGACAATTGGTGCAACAACCGGTCTTAAACAGGTCTATACCATATCTGCCGGAACTACAATACAAAGTCAACAGTTTATCGTTTATCATTATGTGCCAATTTGGTTTCCACATGCAGGTGCTGTAGTCCAGCTCAAAGGCTCTGATGGTACGGTAATAGATCAAACTCCTCCACTATCTGATACGCAAGGAGATGGCAACACTTGGCAAAGACTCTATGATGGACTAGACACTGGCTCACAAAGCGATTGGGTGTATGCCAGCGGAACTCCTGGTTTTTCAAATGGAAAACCACCGACAGTTACTACCACTACACAACTTTCAATCTCTATAACATCTGATAAGAAGAGCTACATCTTTGGTGACTTTGTAAATATTTCAGGCCAAGTTTCACAACTTGTCAAAGATTCAGCAGTATCTTCAATTCCACAAACTGTTAATATTTTATTGTCAGGACCATCTGGGTTCACAAAAACATTTACACTTTATCCTGGTAATGATTTAAAATTTGCAACATCTGTAAAGACTGACCAAGTTCTGGGATTTGCTGAAGGTACATACACAATTTCTGCAACATATGGAGGAGCACAAACATCGTCCACATTCTCACTTGGCTCTACAGCATTTGTTCCTCCGACACAAGCTGCTCCTACAACAATGGTGATATCCACTGACAAGTCTAACTATACTATAGGACAGCCTATTGTTTTGCAGGGCACTGTCTCAAATGTAATTCCTCTTACTCCTGTACAATACAAGGTCTATGATCCTACAAGTGTTCTGATATACCAGGGAACTTTATTCCCAGACGGTCAGGGAAAAATAACTTCAGTAAATCAGTATCAAAGCAGTGTTGGCAGCTCTGGACTATCTATTAACAGCGTCAATCCTGTTTATGGAATATACAAAGTATCTGCCACATATGGTGGAGCGTCTGCTTTTACCACTTTTGCACTAGTGTCAACACAAGCACAAGCTCATGTGATAACAATGACTGCTGATAAAATTGCATATGCCCCAGGTGAAACTGTTACACTCAAAGGTAGTTCATTGCTTCAAGGACTGCAAAACCTTGGACTGAATCCAAGCCTACAGATAATCCAGACCACTGTTGGTGGAAGCAGTGGTACACAAACATCTGGAAATCGCGGTGTTGTTCCAAACACTGCAAATGTAAAGACCATTGTGAACCTTCAGACTGATAATACTTTTACATACAAGTTTGTCATTACTGGAACATCTGATGGTCTAGGAAACTATCGTGCAATTGTCTCCATACCACAAGGTACTGCAGAAGCAGACTTTGTTGTAGTGGAAAACCCTGCAGACTATAAACCCACAAGCTCACCAACCTCCCCCTTTAGCATTGTCACTGACAAAAATTCGTATGCACTAGGAGACCCAATAACTATATCTGGAAAAATCTTAAACCCAATCCAGCTGTCGACTCAGAACGCAGGAGCTAGTGTGAACATACAGGTGTTGAACTCTACTGGAATGGCAATATTCTCTGGAGGAAGTTTCAAAAACAATCTCGGAGTGCCTACCCAAAACGCACTATCTTACTTTGCATTTCCTGATGCCAACGGTAATTTTCAGGTACAGCAGATAATTCAAACTGGCATATACCAGCCGGGAACCTACACTCTCAAGGCATCCTATAGTAATTTGGCTACATCTACGACCTTTACTGTATACAATCCTCTTGCAACCGGCTCACAGGGACCAATTGAAGCAAGCACCGACAAAAAAGTCTATGGAGTGGGAGAAACTGTCCAGTTGTCTGGCAAAGTTTCAGCACAGATTGGCACATCATCTTTTACACTAAGCCTGGTAAAACCTGATGGCGAACAAGCATCATTTCCTATATCTATTAACAATGGCGTATTTTCATGGACTTGGACAATACCGAGCACTGCAAAAACTGGTGCTCAAACAATAACTGACAGATCTGTTTCTCCTGTGTTTGATCCTACTATCAATGTTTATGGCATTTACAGAATAAAAATCACTTCTACAAATGCCAATTCTGATCTATTCTTCCAAGTCGCTAAAAATCCACAACCCAATCAAGACATTGCCCCAATTGTGTTGATGACTGACAAGACTGATTACCTATCCACAGATGTGGCAAAAATATGGGGAGAAGTAGTTCCAGTACAAAATGCTGCGGCACAAGACACATCTACTACGGTTCAAGTTTTGATTTACTCAAATGATGGACAGCAGATATACCGCGGTGATGCTACTGTCAACCAAGGTGGACAATATTACGTCACAGTACCATTCCACACTGGTGTATGGAAGACTGGTACATACAAGGTCTATGTCCAGTACATGACAAATAGGGTGATTGGAACATTTAACGTAACTGATCCATTTACTACAAGTTCTACAAAATTGCAACTCTTCATGACCACTGACACTGACAAGTATCTTCCTGGTCAAACTGTTCTTGTTACCGGAAGGACAAGCTATATTGTTTCTCTTAACAACGTGGATCTTGCATTTGGTCTTGCAAATGACCTTGTAATCAGTGAGGGCCAACCCATCTCAAAGAAAGGAACTGTGATTCCAAAAGCTACTGTACCATTTGATCAATACGGATCATTTAGTTATGATTATAAGATTCCAGCCAACGCTGCACTTGGAAACTATACTATCATTGCCCAGGTTCCATTTGGAGCATACAATGCATACTTTAGCGTAGTAGACAAGTTGCCTCCACAAATAATTCCAGTTCCTCCAAATCAAACCCAGACAACTCCACAAACTGGCATGAACCAGACCACTAACGCCACAAACACAACTCCTACAATATCTGCACCTTTGACAATTGGGCCGACTCAAAAACCCAAGTCAGTTAACACATTTGTAGAAAAAACTAACTCGCTCTCAGAATCTGTTGTTCCTGTGAATCTTTACTCAAAGTCAGTTGGAAATACAATGTATTATCCAAAACAACTCGATGGTCTACTTAGAGTAAACCCCGGTGATGAGAATTCTGTCAGTGTCAAGGTGAGCTCACAGGATGGCACATGCATCATTGGTCCTGACTCTGGATGTAAAGTTACCCAGTCGACAGTTCATTCCGGATCACTCTATCAAACAGTCACAGTGGGTGGCATGGATTACCTTGTTGGCTATTCTGGAACAGGGGCAAGACTAGCACAATTTAGCATAATGCCTGCACATGCTGGTGATACAATTCCTGATGGGCAGTGGGGCGTCGAAGTGATCAAAAAAGACCAGGTGACAAGATTCTATTACCAAGTCACTTATACTAGCAAATAATTTTTCCAAATCTCAAACAATTTATTGTTGATGCCTCTGTCTTGATATGATGCAGATTCAAGTGTTGATGTTTGAGCAGGACGATCCGTCAAAATGTACAGCTGCAAAACTTGTAAAGTTTGGCATTGCAAAACGAATCAAACATCTTACCGGAAAAGACATGATTCTAAATCCATTTGCAAAGGAATTTGTCTTAAAATCTGACAGGGCTGCAACTCAAACAATTACTGGAATTGACTGCTCTTGGGAGTTGGCACAAAACATGTTTCTAAAAAGATTTGTAGGGATGTCAAGAAAACTTCCTCCTCTTCTTGCTGGAAATCCCGTGAACTATTCCAAGGTTGGCAAGCTCACAACTGCTGAAGCAATTGCTGGTGCTTTGTATATCATGGACTATGCAGAACTTGCAGATTCTATACTTGGCAAGTTCAAGTGGGGACACACATTTTTTGATCTAAATCAATACTTGCTCCAGGATTATGCTGCCGCAAAAACCATGGATGATATCAATACTATATCGCAAGAATATGGTCTAGTGCAGTGATCTTTGCAAGTTTAGATCTTGGGTGAAAAATATTCCTCGTCTGAAGGTGTCTTTTTGACTGGCTTGAACCTGTACAGACTGCGATAAATCTTGTATACAATCCTGTTTTCCTTCAATCTAGGTGCAATCATTTGCCAAAAATACCTTGCCTTGATGCTTGAAAACCTTGAATCCCTTACTACAAATACGCTGTAGCGAGATTTTTCGACAATCTCCATTGTTCTTGGGCTAAATGCCTGCTCTGATTGGTTACCTGCCCCGACAATCACAATTTCTGGGTACCTGTTTAGATTCTCAAGCAGGTCTTTTATTATCTCAGAGCTTGTTGGGTATACTCTTTCCACTGGTACCTTGCGAAGATCAAGGTCAAACATTTTTTCATTGATCCTACTCAAAATGTCTCTTTCTTCCTCTGGGGATTCTACTACTCCACGTATGATTCGCATCTTACTTCCTAATGTGTTTGAAAATGCATGTGCTACCTCGATTCCAAGATCTGAATGTCTTCCCTTGTCATATGATACAACAACATGTGAAAGTTCTTGCTCAAACTCTTTTTTGATGTTGACTCCAAGTATGTCACATGTGGCAAGTGAGAGAAGCTTTCTGTTGTTTCTAAGGTCAAAGAAATCCATGATGAGCAGATTTATTCCCTGTTCCTCTGTGGTTGCAAGAATTGCTTCAGTGTTGTCATGTGATAATCTGACTAGATACCTGTGATCTGAAAAACCTGGCATGTTTTTGAGATCGTCAAATGTTTTCATGATTGGCTCTGCAAATCTGTGACCCATTGAAAGCGGTATCTGCAAAGGAATTGTTGCAACGTTTAGTAATGAAATCTCGCCGTCCTTGTCCTTTGCAATGGCAGATGCAATCTTGACAAGTTTTTCGATTGTTTTTTTGTTAAACACGACCATTATTCTATAGCTTTTTCTTTCTGCTGGACCAATGTTTGCAACAAGTGGTGCATAGTGGTCAATCTCTTTTTTGGATATGTACAGCTTGTAGACTGAAAATCCGATAAGTATCCAAATGATTGCAATTGCCCAACTCAGTGGATTGTATACCAACAGGAAAATTGCAAGTCCTGCCTTGCAAATTATTCCTATGATTGGCATGAGGGGAAATAGCGGAATTTTAAATCCATAATCAAGCTTGTGGCCATATAATCTTCTAATGTTGATTCCTGCCCAATTTACCTGGGTGAACAAAAACAAGAACATGACACCTGCAACAAGCGCAATCTGTTCTAGCGGAAGCCATGATGCCATTATCAGCATGATGAACCCTGATGCAATTATTGCAAAATGTGGTGTATGATACTTTGAATGAATGGAGCTGAATATGTATGGGAGGTTGTACTGTCTTCCCATTGCAAAAGATACACGACTGGACGAAAATGTAGTAGCACTAAGGGCTGCCACACTTGAAACAAGTCCTCCTACAAAGACAAGTGTTGTTCCATATGGGATGAGATATTCTGCAGCTTTTGCAATTCCGACATCTTTGTTATCACCGATGAACTGCCACACTTCTTTTCCAACCTTTGATGAATCAATTCCTCCAAGAAAAACAAATGTGAATAATATGTAAAGGACAGTTACTATGCCAAGTGTCATGAAGATTGCTCTTGGTATGTTTTTCTTTGGATTTTTTACCTCTTCTCCAGCTTGGACAATTATCTCATATCCTTCAAATGCGATAAATGTAATTCCCATTGCCAAGATAAATCCGGTTATTCCTTTTGGGACAAAATGCTGAAAGTTTACTGCCCAGTCGTGATTGACAAAACTCATTCCATAAATTCCTGATGATATTAGAACAATGATGATAATTATTTGTGTAAATGTAAGTCCGTTTCCAACTTTTCCTGTTAATGAAACACCACGATAGTTCACATATGTGAAAAGCACTATGGACAGTATTGCAATAATTTTTTCTATCGGAATCCCGGCATATTGTGCGGAAGCTCCAATGTTTGTCAATATGCTTCCAAAAAAATCTCCGATTGAAACTGCATACAAACTTCCTGCTATCATGTGGGCAAACCAAGCTATCCAACCGCTGATGAATGCGTTTGGTCTTGGGAGTCCCTCCTTTACCCATCTGTAACCTCCTCCTGCTTCTGGAAATGCAGACCCAAGTTCTGCATATGTGAGTGCTGTAAAGAAACTGATTATGCCACTTGCAAGAAATACGATTAAAAGTGCAGGTCCTCCCTCGTGCATTGCAGGCCCTACGAGGTTGAAGATTGCACCTCCAATCATGGCCGCAATGCCTATCATTGTTATGTCAAGTAACGAAAGGCTTCGAACAAGTCCTGCATGTGAATCGTGTTCCATTTGGTCTATTCGTGAAGGGCTGGTTGGTCGAATAAATCTCTACTTGTAGAAATGTGGTGATCAGGAATGATTTTCTGGCAAATCTGGGTATGTGCCACCACCTGCAATTTTTCTTGGTCCTAATGCTAAAATAACTAATTCATTGTTAGATGTCAAGTGCGAGCCGGTGAACGATCACTGCCACGGCAGAGGAAACTCCTCCCTCCATGCAGCAAGTGTGATCCGGAGACGGATAGTCAGAGATGATTGGCAACAGCACAGAAAAAAATCCAACCTGGCGTACTGTGATGGTGTAAAGCCTGAGGTTTCCAGTGACGGAATGAAAAATCTGTCCCACGCGGAGAAAGGCCAAATCAAACAATAAGCGCTGCACTTTGTTTAGGTAGGCCGCATAGCGAAATATCGTGAAAACAGAAGGAGGGTTACGGCTGGCGCGCACTTGATAAAATATTTTTTAAAAAAATATTTACTCTTTCTTTTCTTCGTCGAACTTGTCTGCCCAGTGCTTTCTGTCTTCGTACTGGAATGTTGGTGGTGGACTGTTGTCTACTCCTCTCTTGAGTGAATCTTTCATCTTTTTGTTACTCCACCAGAAAATGCCGCCTGCAATTACTGCTGCAAATCCTGCCATTGCGTAAATTGTCATGGTTGAAAGACCTTGTGCTGTGGCAACACCTGTTGTAGTTGATGTTTGTGTTGTTGTTGAAATGGCTGGGTCTCCTTGTACTTCATATCCATTTGCATGTCCATCTGCATCAATTGTGCCTGAACTTGCTCTTTCAATTACTGTCAAGTGATATTTTGTATCTGCTGTGAAATCAATATCTGTATCAACTGGCTTTAATGATCCTTGGTACAAGTCACTTTGTCCATATGCAAATGCCGTCACTGCTACTTTTTGTCCTGAATATCCATATCCTGCTGCATCACTGAGTGTGTATGCTGGGTCAAAGAGGCTATTCCATTTCTCAATTGGATATGCTACAAGTGCGCTTGCATCTAGTAAGTTTGATTGTAATGTGGTCTCTGCTGCTGTGCCTTTTAGTACTGCGTAGACATCTGGTAACTGGTTTTGTATTATGCCTAATGGGGAATTAATGTCGACATCACCAAGTTTAGAAGAAATTACTACCGGGCCTGTCATCTTGAATCCCATCCATGATATGTCAAAGACAGTTGGGACATCTCCGCCGCCCTTGTTGAGGATATAGCCGTTCAATACTGGAGTTAGTGTTATTTTATAATCGATGGTGGCACCTTTGTCATCGCCATTTACCTGGACTTGATAGTCTACTTTTAGACTCGAAATTGTTGCTGTGGTCTTTCGGTCGGTAGCAAATTCTGTGTTTATGTTCTCCATGAATGCCTTAATGCTTGTATTATTATCAGAAGTGTCAGAAAATGACACTGTCATGTTCTTGCCGTTCAAAAGATCCTTTAATTTTCCACCGCCTGAGTAGTCAATTGCAACGTTTTTTGTAAACTTGAACTCTGGTGTGATTGGAGTTCCTGCAATTGGTAAATATGTGTTAAAATCTACAGTTGCAAATATTGGAGACACTGTTCCACAAACTATTAAACCTAAAATTGCTGATGCTAAAAGAACTCTCTTAGTCACGGATGTGAATTTTCTTCAGGATAGTAATAAATCTTAGCATTGATTTTGGAAAATGATAATTTTTGTGGCATGTATTGGCAAGAGTAATATTTAGTTGGTGTAAGTTACTAACTTCACGGGGCAAATAAAAAAATGATTACAATTCTTGCAGGTGGAACTGGTTCTGTAAAACTGGTAAGAGGTATAGCAACTCAAACTCGAGATATTTCTGTAATATCAAATGTTGGTGACAACTATTGGCTGTATGGCCTGTACATATGTCCTGATATTGATACAATTCTTTACGGACTAGCAGATATTTTGGATACTGACAAGGGTTGGGGAATAAAGAAGGATACATACGGATTTTTACGTCAAATGGAAATGCTTGGGGAAGAAAATTGGTTTAACATTGGTGACAGAGATGCCGCAATTCACCTCTTGAGAACCAACATGCTCAAGAACGGAAAGAACTTGTCTGATATCACTGAGTGGATGTGCCAGAAATTTGCAATTGATGTAAAAATCATACCAGTTACTGATAATAGCGTAGAGACAAGGATTGTCACAAACAAGGGTGATCTTCATCTTCAAGAATATTGGGTAAAATACAAAGGCCAAGACAAAGTTGAAGGAATAAAATATGTGGGTGCTGACAAGGCACGTGCAAATCCTGCGGCAGTAAATGCAATCCATGATTCAAAACTTGTAATAATTGCACCAGGTAATCCTCTTACTAGCATTGGACCAATTTTGTCCATCAAGGGAATCCGAAAAGAATTGTCCAAGTCAAAGAAAAAGGTTGTAGTTGTAAGTCCATTGATTGGAAACACTGCAATCAGCGGTCCTGCAACAAAGTACATGGAAGCTGCCGGAATGGAAGTTTCAGTTTATGGTCTTGCAAAAATGTATTCTGAAGTTGCATCACACATGGTGATTGATTCTTCGGATAGATTGCTAACTAGGAAAATAGAAAACTTGGACATGAAAGTTTATGAAACCAAGATAAGGATGAAAGACAAAAAGGATGAAGAAGCACTTGCATCCTTTATTTTAAAACAAGTACATGTCTAACTTGCGCATTGGCGCAATAATTCCTGTAAAAACTTTTTCAAGAGCCAAGTCTCGTCTTAGTCTTCCACCTGAAAAGACAGAACAAATCTGCAGGCTGATGCTTGAATCTGTTTTACAAACTGTATCAAAATCTGATGTTATTGCAAAAACAGTTCTTGTAAGCAAGGATGAAAATGCCCTTGAAATTGGAAAAAAATTTGGAGCCCATGGAATCTATGACGAGACTGAACAAGGTGTAAACAGTGCAGTATTGCTTGCAGACAAGTACTTTACACAAGAAGGATTTGAGGGAACAATGGTATTTCCACAGGATATCCCACTGATGGAGCCTGAAGACATACGTACACTATACCAAATGAGGACATCTGAGAGGTGCGTTCTTGTGGTACCGTCAAGGAAATTTGATGGGACTAATGCACTTTTTAGGACCCCGCCTGGTGTGATGGAGACGCATTATGATGAGGACAGCTACAAGATACACCTTAACACTGCAGAAAAAAGAAATGCAAGATCTGCAATGGTGTTGATTCGAAGAATGATGCTTGACATTGATGACCAATCTGATCTGAGATTCATACTTTCCTTTTCTGATACTGGCATTGCAAACTCGCTTCGAGAAATACTCGGTTGATTTTACGTTATCTGGTTTGGAGATATTTTTCGGGATTCCGCATATTCTAGAATCTTGATTGTTATTGCAATTATTCCGGTACCAACTAGAATTATCTCCAAAGTGTCGGAGAATGGATTTGACGAGTCATTTACTGTTGCACTCTGGCTTAGGCTTGAGATAAAATACAAATATGAAAATACAAAGTAGTTTGTTGCCCAGTGTACAAGTACTGCTGGTGCAAAACCGTATCTGACATAGACCCACCCAATAATTATTCCTGCAACTGTTGCCTGGGTGACTTTGCCTGCACTCCATGGTGTACCTGAAATGATATGTGATACCCCAAAGAGCAAACCAATTGTTATGATTAGTATCATGGGCTTTTTGTAACTTGAAATGCCAAGATATTTTGCAGGTCTCCACAGGGATTTGAAAAATGTCTTCCATGATGCGCTATGAGAATACATCAAGTACAAGGGAATCCCAATTAGCATGACCCTGAACCCTGTCTCTTCAGTCAGAGGAGATGTGCCAAGCTGAAAAAAGCGTACAAGATCATTACTTGATGCAGGGGACTCTATATTTACACCAAAACTTTGTTGCACTGTTTCAATTATTACTGAAAATAAGATAAGGATTGAAAACCATGTCATCATGTTGACAAGGGCGTTGCCACGGAAATTTCTCAATCCCTTTGACATCATGTTTGAGAGAGTCTTGAGAAGAGAATCCTCTGGGCCAAAATATGACACTGAAAACAATATGAGGAAAATTGTCCATGATATTGCAAATGCATCGCCAATGTCAAAAGAGACCGGTACC